>DASZLC010000233.1:0-6488 GCA_035552615.1 Solirubrobacteraceae bacterium | reverse complement strand
GGCGCGGATGAAGCTCTACGAGGACGTCGTGCGCGAGGCGGCCGACGCCGAGATCGACGCCTGGCCGGTGGGTGAGCCGTTCGCGCTGCTCCCGACCCTGCAGTCGATCACGCTGCGCGTGATCGTCCGCGCCGTGTTCGGGTACGAGCCGGGACCGGCCGAGCGCGAGCTCCGCACGCGGCTGCGGGCGATGGTCGAGCCGGTGGCGCAGCCGCGGGGCCTGCTGTCGCTGTTCCTCCTCCCCCGGCTTGGGCTCGATCGCGGCCGCAAGCGCTTTGAGACAAACCGTGACCGCGTCGACGAGCTGCTGCATGCCGAGATCGACCGCCGACGCGCCGACCCGGGCCTGTACGAGCGCGACGACGTGTTCTCGGCGCTGCTGCTGGCGCAGGACGAGCAGGGGAACAGACTGAGCCCGCAGGAGGTCCGCGACGAGCTCGTGACGCTGCTGATGGCCGGCCACGAGACGACGGCCACCGGCCTGGCCTGGACGCTCGACCTCCTGCTCCACAACCGCGATGTGCTGGCCCGCGCGACAGCCGGCGACGACGCCTATCTCGACGCGGTCACGAAGGAGTCGCTGCGCCTGCGCCCGGTGATCCCCGGGGTCGGGCGCGTCGTGCGGGGCGAACCGTTCACGCTGAACCAGTATGTGATCCCGCCGGGGATCGAGCTGAACCCGTCGATCCGGGTGATCCACGCCCGCCCCGATCTGTACCCGCAGCCGAAGCGCTTCCGGCCGGAGCGGTTCCTCACCGACGACGCGCCGGACACGTACACCTGGCTGCCGTTCGGGGGCGGCACCCGCCGCTGCCTGGGCGCGAGCTTCGCTCAGATGGAGATGCGCGTCGCCCTGCGGCGAATCCTAGAGCGCGCCGAGCTGCGCGCCGTCGGGGCCAAGCCCGACCCGGCCCAGTTCCGGGCCATCACGGTCGCCCCCAAGCACGGCGTCCGCGTGATCGTGGAGCGACGAGCAGCGCCGTCTCCCGTCGCGGTCTAAAACTTGTGTAAACATCCTCGGGGATGCCCGAGGCCGACGCGCCACGCTCACGCCACGCCGCGATCGCGTCGACATTGCGTGAGCAGATCCATTCCGGGGCGGTCTCGCCAGGCTCGGCACTTCCCTCCGAAGCCGAGCTGTCGGTCCGCTTCTCGGTCTCGCGCGGGACGGTCCGCCAGGCTCTGGCGGCACTGCGCGCCGAGGGACTGATCAGCGGCGGGCGCGGGCGGCGGCCGGTCGTCGCCCGCCCAACGCTCGCCCAGAGCTTCAACCAGATGATCTCATTCTCGGCGTGGGCGGAGCGACTCGGGAGGGTGCCCGGTGCGCGCACGCTCGAGCTCGCGCGCCGGCCTGCCGACCCCGAGAGCGCCCTCCAACTCGGGCTCGAACCTGGCGCCGTCGCCTTCCAGTACCGCCGGTTGCGGCTGCTCGACGGCGCGCCGGCGATGATCGAGCTGAGCACGTTCGTCGAGCCGGTGGGCCGGCTGCTCCTCGACTGCGATCTCGACAACGCCTCGGTCTACGCTCAGCTCGCCGAGCTTGGCGTCGTGTTCGCCGAGGCGCATCAGTCGATCGCCGCGATCGCCGCCAGCGCAGAGCAGGCGACTCTCCTCGGGATGCCCCGCCGCGCGCCCCTGCTCGAAGTCCGCCGCCGCGTCTTCGACCCGGACGGCTCGCCGCTCGAGTGGTCGATCGACAGCTACCGGGGCGACGCGTTCGCGGTCACGATCCACAACCGCGTTGCCCTCCCCCGGGCGGGCGTCGGGCTCACGGCCGTCGGCGGCCGCTGAACACCCCGAGCGACGGCGCGAGCCACCGGTCCAACGGAGTCGACAACGCGACCGGGCGACGCCGGATCGGCAGCCTGAAATGTATAGACAACCTGAGCTTTACAACCAGGTAACAAGGGTTCTAGGATGGGCTACTACCTTGGCGCGACCTGGGGCTGGGTGGTGCGCCTGTATCGGCGAGCCTGGGCTGCCCGGGACAGAACCCATTCTCCTTGGAGGAGGACACATTGAGCACCAGCAATCGTCGCGCTCCCGCGCGACTTGGGAGGCGGGCCACGAGGTTCACGGCGGTCGCGGCCGCCGGCGTCCTGGGCGCAAGCGCGGTCGCCGCCTGCGGCAGCAGTTCGAACAGCAGTTCCGCCAGCAAGGCCGCGAGCAGCACCTCGGCGAAGAGCGTCAGCTGGGCCTCCGCTACCTCGGCGCAGGCCGGCGGCGGCCAGACCGCGCTGATCGCGGCCGCCAAGAAGGAGGGCCACCTCAACGTCATCGCCCTGCCCGCCAACTGGGCCAACTACGGCACGGAGATGAAGCAATTCACCGCCATGTACGGGATCAAGATCAGCGACGCGATCCCGGCGGGCTCCAGCGCCCAGGAGATTCAGGCGATCGAGACCGGCCGCGGCAGCTCCACCGCCCCGGACGTTGTCGACGTCGGCGAGAGCTTCGCCGTCGCCGACTCCAAGCTGTTCGCGCCGTACAAGGTTCAGACCTGGAACGACATTCCAGCTGGGAGCAAGGACTCCAACGGCAACTGGTACAACGACTACGGTGGGTACATTTCGTTCGGCTGCAACCTGAGCGTCGTCGCCAGCTGCCCGAGCACGTGGGCGGGTCTCGAGGGCTCCACGTTCCACCACGCGGTCGCGCTCAACGGTGTCCCGGGCCAGGCTGGCGCCGCGACCGGCGCCGTCTTCGCCTCCGCCATCAACAACGGCGGCACCCTGGACAACGCCAAGCCGGGTTTGACGTTCTTCAACAAGCTGAAGTCGCTGGGCAACTTCAATGCCACCGACTGTGACAGCGCATCCCTGATCACGGCGGGTCAGTGCCCGATCATCGTCAACTGGGACTTCCTGAACGTCGCCGGCGTGTGGGGCCTGCCGAGCACCGCGAAGTGGAAGGTCGTCGTCCCGACGGGCACGCCGCTCGGCGAGTACTACGCCCAGGCGATCTCGACGACCGCCCCGGATCCCGCCGCCGCCCGTCTGTGGGAGGAGTTCCTGTACTCGACTCAGGGTCAGAACAACTTCCTGAAGGGCTTCGCCCGCCCGGTCGAGTTGAACGCGATGGTCAAGGCCGGAACCGTTGACAAGGCCGCCTACTCGACGCTGCCGGCCGTCCCCGGCACGCCGGTGCTGCCGACTCCAGCTCAGACCACCAATGCATCGAAGCTGATCGCCGCGGGCTGGAGTTCATAGCCATCAGCACCTCGCAGGACATCGCAGCAGTGACCGGTCCCGCGGCGCCTCGGCGCCGCGGGATCCGGCTGCGCCGTGCCTCGGCTCCGGGTTCGACCCCGACCGTGCGTGGCCGGACCGGCGCCGGGCGGATCGCCTGGCTCGGGATGCTGCCGTTCCTGCTGTACATGGCCGTGTTCCTGGGGCTGCCGCTGTACGTCGTGGTCCACGGCGCCCTGACCTCAGGCGGCCACTTCACGCTGTCCAACTTCTCCGCGATCTTCAGTCAGTCCCAGTACCTGACGCCGCTGAAGAACAGCTTGATCCTCGCGTTGTGGACTTCGCTGGGGCCGGCGATCCTGGGCCTCGGGATCGCCGCGGCTGTGATCGCGGGCCCCGCGGATGGTCTGCTGCGCCGCGTCGTCTCGAGCGCCTCCGGCGTCTTTGCCTACTTCGCCGGTGCGCCGCTGGCGTTCGTCTGGGTCGCCGCGCTCGGCACGCTTGGCGTGATCACCGTCTTCTTCAAGAGCGCGTTCGGGTACGACCTGAGCCAGCACTTCGACATCTCCTCGCAGGCCGGCGTCGGCATCTGTTACTTCTACTTCCAGATTCCGTTGATGGTGATCTTCATCACCCCGGCGCTGGAGGGCCTCAAGCCGGAATGGGAGGAAGCGGCCAGGAACCTCGGCGCCAGGCGCCGCGATTACATCCGCCACGTGGCGGCACCGGTCCTGGCCCCCTCGTTCATCGCCGCCACGCTGATCCTGTTCGGTTCCTCCTTCTCCGCCTTTGCCACGATGCTGGCGCTGGACGGCTGCACCCAAACGGTCGTGCCCTGCAAGGTCAACCTCGAGATGTCAAACAACGTGCTGACCAACTCGATCCCACTCGGGCTGGCGCTCGGCACCGAGATGATCCTCGTGGTGGGAATCGTGATGATCGGCTACTGGTACGTTCAGCGGCGCGCCGGACGCTGGCTGCGATGAGCGCCCTGGCGAAGGTCTCCGGCATCGCCGTGCGCGGCGGCCAGTCGGCCCCCAAGCAGCGCCGCGCTCGCCCGCGCGCCTGGCGCGTGGCGATCCTGGTGTTCGCCGCGATCTTCTACCTGCTGCCGCTGCTGTGTGCGATCAAGTTCAGCCTGATCAACCAGAAGGGCCACTACGGGGTGCAGAACTACACGGTGATCGCCAACAACAGCACGCTGCGCGCCTCGCTGTTCCTGTCGCTGGAGATCGCCGCCGTCACCGCCGCGGTCGTGGTGCTGCTGGTGTTTCCGACCGCCGTGCTGGTGCGGTTGAAACTGCCGAAGCTGACGATCCTGATGGAAGCGATCACGATCCTGCCGATCGTGGTGCCGCCGATCGTGCTCGCCGCCGGGCTGCTGCAGATGAAGGAGACGGCGCCGCTGTGGATCGTCAACGACTTCTTCAACCATCCGATGACGATCCTGGCGCCGATGTACGTGGTCCTCGCGATGCCGCTGGTGTACCGCGCCATCGACACCGGCCTGCGGGCGATCGATCTGCACACGCTGGTCGATGCCTCCCGCAGCCTCGGCGCCAGTTGGCCGCGGACGCTGCTGCGCGTGGTCCTGCCAAACGTCCAGACCGCCGTTCTCGGCGGGATGTTCCTGACGATCGCGATGGTGCTCGGCGAGGTCGTGATCGCGAACCTGCTGGACCAGAGCACGCTCACCTTCCCACTGCAGATGATCCAGTTCGCGTCGCAGGACAACGCGCCGGGGATCTCCGTCGCGCTGACGCTGATGGCGCTGGCGTTCACATTCCTACTCCTGTTCATGCTCACCTTCCTCTCGCGCCGGCGCGGGGCACAATCCGCTGGAGTGATCTGATGACGACTGACAGCAGCTCCCCTTCAGTCGACGCCAAGGCGCCGGCACCGCCGGTGGTGGCGGCCGCTGCCACGGCCAGCAGGGTCGGTGTCCAATTCACCGGCGTGCAGCGGCACTTCGGCACCGTCACCGCGCTGAGGGGGCTGGACATGGAGATCCAGCCGGGTGAGCTGGTCGCGCTGCTGGGCCCGTCGGGGTGCGGCAAGACCACCGCGCTGCGGCTGCTGGCCGGATTCGATCGCCCGGACGCCGGAACGATCACCGTCGCCGGCCGTGACATCACCAGCGTCCCCGCCCACAAGCGCGACATGGGGATGGTCTTCCAGGCCTACAGCCTGTTTCCGAACCTGACCGTGCGGGAGAACGTCGCGTTCGGCCTGCGGATGCGCAGGGTCAGCAAGGAGCAGCGGCTGAGGCGCGCCGACGAGCTGCTGGAGCTGGTCGGCCTGACCGACACCAACCGCTACCCCTACCAGCTGTCGGGCGGCCAGCAGCAGCGGGTTGCGATCGCCCGGGCGCTGGCGATCGAGCCAACGGTGCTGCTGCTCGACGAACCGCTGTCGGCGCTCGATGCACGCGTCCGCCTTCAGCTCCGAGCGGAGATCCGCTCGCTCCAGCAGCGACTGGGGATCACCACGCTGTTCGTCACCCACGATCAGTCCGAGGCGCTGTCGATCGCCGACCGCGTCGGGGTGATGAACTTTGGCGCGCTGGAACAGATCGACACGCCGGAGTACATCTACCACTACCCGGCGACGGCGTTCGTCGCCGAGTTCGTCGGCGCGATGAACCGCGTTCGGGGACGGATCGCCGAGGGCGGAGCGGTCGTGGTCCTCGGCCAGCGGGTGCCGCTGACGAACGCGGATTCGCACGCGCCCGGGACGGCCGTCGAGGCTTTGCTGCGCCCCGAGGTCGTGCAGGCCGTGCCGGACGCCGGCGGACCCGGGGAAATTCGCGAGCGGATGTTCCTGGGCTCCTCCGTGCGCCTCAGGGTCGCCCTCGACGGGGCTGACGACATCCTCGTCGAAGCGCCGAGCCCCAGTTCCGAGCTGCCGATCGGCGCTCGCGTGGGGCTGAAGATCCTCACCGACGGGATTACGGTCGCCGACCCCCGGACGCCCGCGGTCGCCGTCCCAGAAGCACCCTGAACCGGCGCGCCGCTACGCGGCGACGGCCGCATCGCCGGCCAGGGCGTCGAGGGTCGCCCCCGCCTGGCCGAACGACATCGTCATCCCGAGGCCGGAGATCACCTCGACCACCCGAACCCCGTCGCGTGGCGCCGTCGTCAGAAAGTGCCCGCCGGGCGCCGATGCGTAGATGCCGTGCCAGCGCTCGCGCACGGTGAGCTCTCGCGCGCCGAGCAACCGCCGTGCCTCGGCGAGCAGCAGCTCGTCGAGGCGTTCGTCGCCGAACGGCGAGAGCGTGTCCCCGTAGAGGTGGGTGTCGCC
>DASZLC010000232.1:0-4230 GCA_035552615.1 Solirubrobacteraceae bacterium | reverse complement strand
GACCCTGCTCCGGCTCCTTCCCGGCGGCGGCGCGCCGGCGCGCGCGCTGAGCGCCACGCCGGGTCTCACCGACCGCGGCTACCGCTGGGTGGCGGCGAACCGGACCGCCATCTCCCGCTGGGTGCCGTCCCGCTCCAAGCGCCGCGCCGCCGCAGCGGTCAAAAAGCGCGAGGACGAGCTGGGCGCGGGCTGAACCCGATCACGCCGCCCACCGCAGTCACGCCGCCCACCGCAGCTACGCCGCAGCTACGCCGCCCGCCGCAGCCGGCGCCTCCCAGATCCCGCCGTCGCCGAGGCCGCCGCCGGATGCCCGACGCGCTCCAACCAGTCGTCCAGCGCCGCCGTCCCCTGAGTGTCTTCGTACACCTCGTAGCGCTTCAGCCGGCCCCACCGCATGTGGCCCCAGATCACATAGCGATTCCCGTAGACGCGCTCGCCGTCGGCGCTGTCGAGGTGATCGGTGCCGCGCACGGCGATCGTCTGGCGCCACGGGAACCCCTTCACGATCACTTCGTCGGCGAAGATCTGCAGCCCGGCCTGACAGAACCGCTCGTACCACGCGCGAAGCTCCTTCTTCCCCGTGTGGACGCCGCCCCAGCTGCTGTCTCCGGGGAAGCTGAAGACGACGTCACGCGCCTCCATCCGCAGGGTCGGCTTCGGGTTGCCGGCGCGCAGCGCGGCCAGCATATGGTCGACGAGCTTCTTGCCAAGCCAGGATTGCACCGCTACCTCCATTCACAGGATCGCTCTCGGGACGAGGAACAACGCTACCCGAGCGAAAACCCCTAGCGAGGGACGCGGCCGCCCTCGGCACCCGGCTCGCTGGCCGGGCCGCGCGGTGCGGCGATCCCCAGCACGCGCATCGCCTTCAGGCCGAGCGACAGCTTCTCGCGGCCGTCGGTCGAGGAGACATCAAGGCCTGTCAGCTCGCGCACGCGCTCAAAGCGGTAGCGGATCGTGTGGCGGTGGGTGATCAGGCGCGCGGCGGTGGCGTTCACGTTGGCGTCGCACTCCAGGAAGGTCGAGAGCGTCCCGAGCAGATCCGTCTCGTACTGCTCGTCGTAGGAGACGAGCGGGCTGACGGTCTCCTTGTAGAAACGCTTGAGCTCGGCCGGGTTGCTCATGTACGGAAGCAGCAGCTGGTAGGTGCCGGTCTCCTCGTAGGCCTGCTCGGAGCGCTCGGCTTCGCCGGAGACGACGTTCACGGCCAACAGCGCCTCGTCGGCCTTCGTCTGCAGCTCGAGCGGATCCTCGGCGCGCCGGCTGCGGCCGACGGCGAAGCTGAAGCCGGCGAGGCCCGACTCGAGCTCGCGGAGGATCGCGTTGGAGACGCGCCGGGCGGTGTCACCGTCGGCGTCGGGGACGAGCACGATCACCCGCTCGAGCTCCTCCTCGGTGGGGGAGGCGATCGAGCCGGGAGCGATCGAGCGGGCGCCGCGCGAGGCGACCGCCAGCAGGCGCCGGCGCCAGTCGTCCTCGGTCGGGTTGCGCGGGTGGGCCCGGACGACAAGCACGCTGCCCCCGTTTGACAGGTCGGTCCCGAGCTCCTTGCCGCGGGCGATGAGATCGTCGCGATCGTCGATCCGCCGTTCCAGCACGGCGCGCAGAAAGCTCGCCGCGGCCTCCTCGGAGGCCCGTTCGGGGGCGCGCACGCGCTCGACCTCGGACGCGATCAGCGTCGTGACGACACCGAGCATCGACTCGTCGGGGGCGTGCTCGCGGGTGCGCATCCGCAGCTGGCCGACCGACGCATCGGCGACCTTCAGCTCGATCGTGACGACGCCGTCGATGTCGCTCATCAGCGAGCGCTCGTCGGCCGGAGAGCGCGCCGCCACGGCCAGGATCGTCGCCGAGCGATCGATCAGCACGAGGCTGGCGTCCAGCGCGCGGGAGGCGGCGCGCAGGATCTCGGGCAGGCCGGCGCCGCCCGTGACGGCGCTGGTGATCGCCGCCAGCGCGGCGAAGTCGACCCCACCGGTCGGCTGGGTGCGGGTGGCGCGATCGCTCATGGCGTCAGAAGAACCGGGGCCACTCGAAGATGATCAGGGCGCCAAGAACCACGCCGATCCCGGCCAGCGCCGCGAGCACGTACAGCGACATCACGACGACAGCGACGCGCTCCAGCGGGCGCCGGTAGGCCGAGATCGCCGGCGCGACGACCAGGGCACAAAACGCCGCAAGCCCGAACACACCGCAGCATGCGCCGACTAGATAGCTGATTTCCGTGTTACTCATCGGCACCGCCCATTGTGCCGGATGATCCCGATGGTGTCGCTCGCCGAACGTCGCCTGCCTCGGAGCCGACCGGGGCGACGGCGGTGGCCATCGGGTACCGGGCGGCCAGCGCCAGCGTCGCCTCGCCCGCCGCCGCCAAAGCCTCCGACCCCCACCACAACCCCGCGCACGTCGGCCCGGATCCGCACACGAAGCTCACAGCAGCCCCGGCGTCCAAGAGCGCGGTCAGCGCACGCTCGATCGGCGGGTACAGCGACCGCGCGGCCGGCTCCAGGTCGTTGACGAGCAGGTGGTCGGGAAGCCGGACGCCGCGGCGCAGCCAGCCCGAGAGCTCCAGCAGCCGGCCCGACAACTCCTCGCCAGAGCGCGGAAGCCCCATGCGGTCGGCCTCCCGGAACACGGCCGGCGTCGACAGCGCCGCCGGCAGCGGCACGACGGCGAGCGCGTGGGCGGCCAGCGGCGCGGCCTGCTCGACGCGCTCGCCGGCACCGGTGCCCAGCGACACGCCCGGAGTCACCTGGCCCGGGACGTCGGCGCCGAGGCCAGCGGCCAGCGACCACAGGACCTGCGAATCAACGCCGGTAACCGCCTGGGCGAGGCGCAGCGCCGCCGCCGCATCGGCCGAGCCGCCGCCCATGCCCGCCGCGACGGGGATCCGCTTCTCGATCTCGATCGCCACCGGCGGGGCCGTCCACCCCGCCGCGCGCAGGCCCGCCAGCGCGGCGTCGACGAGGTTCGGGCCCTCGACGCCGGGGCAGTGCACCTGGTCGTGTCCGGCGTCGCCGACGGTCAGCGTGAGCGTGTCGCACAGCGACACCGACTCGAACACGGTCACCAGCTCGTGGCGGCCGTCCTCGCGCGTCGGGCCGAGAAACAGGGAGAGATTCACCTTCCCCGGCGCGTTCGCCTGGAGTCTCACAGCTTCGCCGCCAGCGCTCGGAACTGTTCGGGCGCGAGCTGCTCGGCGCGGGCATCGGCCGGAAGCCCGAGCTCGACCAGCGCGGAGCGGGCGCGCTCGCGCACTTCGGGCGCGGCCCCCGGGGCCAGGGCCAGCGAGCCGGCCAGCGCCTTGCGCCGGTGCGCGAACGCAGCGTGAACGAGCGAGCTCACATCAGAACCAGAGGAATCAGAGGAACCAGAGCCGGCCCGCCGCGTCAGCCCGAGCAGGACCGAGTCGACGTGCGGGACCGGGCGGAACACGGTGCGGCTGACCGGCCGCAGCACGCGCACGTCGCAGGCGAGCTGCGCCAGCACCGACGGCACCCCGTAGGCGCCGCGGCCGGGGGCGGCGGCGAAGCGCTCGCCGACCTCGCGCTGGACCATCACGACCCAGCTCAAAATCGACGGGAGCTGCTCGATCGTGCGGAGGATCACCGTCGCGGCGACGCCGTAGGGCAGGTTGGCCACCATCTTCGTGGGCGGCGGCTCCAGGACCGAAAGATCGAACGTGACCGCGTCGCCCATCCATAACGTCGCGCCCGGAAACCCACCCAGCTCCACCCGCAGTCGCTCCTCCAACCGATGGTCGATCTCGATCAGGTGCAGGCGCCCCACCCGCTGCGCCAGCCGCACCGACAGGACCCCAAGGCCGCCACCGACCTCCAGCACGACGTCGTCCTGCGCGAGCGCGGCCAGCCGCTCGATCACGTCGAGGATGTTGCGGTCGACGAGGAAGTTCTGCCCGAGGTCCCGCGTCCTCACCACTGAAAGACCGCCGCCGCGGCCCCCTCGATCGCCCCCTCCAGCTCGCCGTACTCGACGCGCCGCTCGATCGCCACCGCCCGCGCCGTATGAACGACGTAGGCCGGCTGGTTGCGCTCCCGGCGCACAACCTGCGGGCTCAGGTACGGAGCGTCGGTCTCGACCAGCAGGCGCTCGGCGGGGACCCTCAAAACCGCCTCGCGAAGCGCCTCATTGACCGGATAGGTGACGTTGCCGGCGAACGAGATCCACCAGTTCGGGTGCTCCAGGCACTCGGCGATCCGCTCGGCCATC
>DASZLC010000231.1:0-16387 GCA_035552615.1 Solirubrobacteraceae bacterium | reverse complement strand
GGATCCACGCGTCGGAGGCGCGCGGCAGGTACGTCGGGTCGGCGTCAGACACCGGAGCCGTCGACAGAGGGATCCGACGCTTCGGGTGCGCCCTCGGCTCGGAACGCTGCGGATAGACGCGCGGCGGCGTCCTGCTGTTCGCGGTAGTGCGCGTAGCGCATCGTCGTGCGCACTTCCGCGTGGCCGAGCCAATTCTGTAGCTCGACGATCGACTCGGCGCCGCGAACGGCGAGCGTGCCAAAGGTGTGCCTCAAGCTATGAAACCGGATCGGGCGCAACTCGGCGCGCGCACAGGCAGCGAGGAACCGCCGTCGAAGTGCCGAGCCGTCGAGATGTACGCCAAGCTCGCCTGGGAAGACCAGTTCGTCGTCGCCGGTAGAACACTCGCGCTCGCTCAACCGGGCGAGCGCGGCGGCCACCTCGGGCACCATCGGCACCACCCGGCCGTGGCCGGACTTCGGCGTGGTCAGCTTGCCGCTCGCGTAGCTGCCAGACACGCGGATTGACGAACGCTCGAAGTCGACGTCTCGCCACCGAACCGCGATCAGCTCGCCGCGACGCAGGCCAGTGAACGCGGCGGTCAGGTAGATCGCGGCGTCCTGCTCGGAGGCCGCTGCGCGCACCAGCGCCCAGACCTCCTCTGGCGAATAGACATCGAATCGTGTTGCGTCGTAGCGCTCGCGCAGCTTCTCGACGTCACGCACCGGGTTCGACAGCAGGCCGTAGGTCTTCCTGGCGCGCTCCATGATTCCCCCGAGGATCGTCAGCGACTTGTTTCGCGTCCGGTTGGTCAATGGCCGGGCACGCCCGGTGCCGAGCCCAGCGCGCCATTCCTCGATGCGCTGCACCGTCACATCCTCGACCGCCAGGTCGCCGAACTCCGCGACCAACCGAGCGGCGACCGAGCGATAGTCCGTCAACGTCGAGGGCTTCACATCACGGTCGTGCTCGACGTAGCGCAGCCACTCCGCCGCCGCGTCGGAGAAGCTCGCGCCCGTCCGAATCGCGCCCGGCAGCGACCCGCGCCGGGCCTCGTGAAGCGTGTCACCGAGCCAGTCCTCGGCGAGTCGCTTCGTGAAGGAGCCGGCCGCGGGCCTCCCCCGACCCGTCCAAGCCGGCCCGAGTTTCTTCTGGACCTGGCGGCCGTCGGGCAGCCGATACTTCGCGTACCACACTGGACCGCGTTTGCGCTCGACGCGAAACACGTGCCCGGAAGGCGACTGCAGACCACTGCTCACGGCGTCGAATCGTACGCCTCACCGGGGACATATTCGGGACACGTTCCCGCGGGAACGCGTGCCGCCACAACGCAGAAAGGCCCGCAGTGCAGGGCCTTCATACAAGCGGGCGACGGGGGTCGAACCCGCGACCTTCGGCTTGGGAAGCCGACGCTCTGCCAACTGAGCTACACCCGCATAGGCCCGGCGATACTAGCGATTCGACCCCTTGCTGTTCCGTAACCGCGACCGGCTCCCGCGAACTCAGCGGATCCCTCGCGCGACACAGATCTCCTGGAGCGCCTCCATCCCCTGCGCCGGGTGCTCGGGCAGGACATGCAGGGCATCAGCGGCCGCCTGAACGTCCTCGATTTTCAGGCCCTTTGCTTCCAGGCAGAAGCGCCCCAGCCACCTGACGGCCGCCCGCTCGTAGCGGCCAGGATCGCCGTCTCGGTACACGAGGACGATCCGCAACGCGTCGGGAAGACTGATGTACGGCAGCTCCAGGGCCGCGGTGACGACCAGATGGATGTTGCCCGTCTCGAGGGCTCTGCGGAACCTGCTGTAGGCGCTGCCGTCGCTCGTCATACGAACACATGTTCGCTCGCCGGTCGGACGACAACTCTCTGGACCGGGGGCCCGATCGCAGATCGCGTACTACCCTTCGCGGCCATGCGCCGGTACCTGATGCCCTCGATCGCGGTTGCGGTGGCGGTTGCCTTGCTCGCGTTGCTGGCGTACGGGATCAACAACCAGGGCGAGAACTTGTCGATCGACTCGCAGATCGCGCACGGCCATGATCCGGTGGCGCCAAGCGCGCACGACGCGCTCGACATGCTGGGAAGCTCGGGCAAGGCGGATCTGGCGGACTTTCGCGGCCAGGTGGTGGTGATGAACATCTTCGCCTCGTGGTGCACCGACTGCGTCGGGGAGTCGCCGGTGCTGGAGCAGGCCCAGCAGATGCTGAAGGGCCATGGCGGCACGGTGCTCGGCGTCACCTACCTCGACAACTCGATCGACGCCCGGCAGTTCGTCACCGCCCACCACCTCACGTATCCCGTGATCGAGGACGTGAACGGCAACCTCGTGCGCTCGTACGGCACCGACGCGGTGCCGGAGACGTTCGTGATCGACCGGGCCGGCCGCGTCGCCGCGGCGATGCGCTCGGTGGTGAGCAGCCAGTGGCTGGCACAGGCGATCTCCCGGGCCGAAAAGCAGTCGAGCGCATGATCCGCCGCTCCTCCCACCGCGCGAGCGCCGTCGCAACGATGCTCGCCGTCGCGCTCGCGCTGCTGGCGGGCTCGGCCGCGGCGGCCCCGCGCGTCAAAACCTCGCTCACCGCGGTGTGGAACAACTACATGTGCACCTCGTGCCACGAGCCGCTTCCGGTCGCCCAGTCGGCCGAGGCGGACGAGGAGCGCCAGCTGATCCAGCGCCTCGTCGTCGAGGGCGACACACCCGCGCAGATCCAGAGGGTGATGGTCGCCCAGTACAGCCCGGCCGTGCTGGCCACGCCCCCCGCGCGCGGCTTCAACCTGCTGATCTACGTTCTCCCGCCGGCACTGGTGGCTCTCGGTCTCGCCTTCCTGGCGTACTCGCTCCCGAAGTGGCGGGCACGAGCCCGGGCGAATGCCGCCGAACCGTACGCCCACGGCGACGAGCTCAGCACCGACGACGCGCAGCGCCTCGACGCCGAGCTCGCCCGGTTCGACTGACCGCGCGCTCGATCAACCCTCACATCGAGTCGGGCGCGCTCACACCGAGCAGCCCGAGCGACAGCGCGATCGTCCGCCGCGCCGCCACCGACAGCGCGATCCGCCACGACTCCAGCGGCTCGGGCGACGCCCCGACCACCCGGCAGTCGCGGTAGAACGCGGTGAACTCCTGGGCCAGCTCCAGCGCGTAGGCGGCGATCCGGTGCGGCGCGCGACGCGCGGCCGCGTCGGCGAGCTCCTCTGGGAACGAGACGAGTTTCTTCACCAGCCCGCTCTCGGACGGATGCAGCTCAGCCGCGCCCCAGTCAGCCGAGCCGTCGAGCGCACGGGCAACCCGCCCGGAGGGCAGCTTGGCCAGCATCGACGCGATCCGGGCGTGGGCGTACTGGATGTAGTACACGGGGTTCTCCGCCGACTGGCTGCGCGCCAGCTCCAGGTTCAGCTCCATCGTGCGGTCGTGTGAGCGCTGGACGAGGAAGTACCGGGCGGCGTCGACGCCGATCGCGTCGAGCAGCTCGTCGAGCGTGACGAAGTCGCCGCGGCGCTTGGACATCCTTAGCACGCCCTCGGTGGAGACGAGGTGCACGAACTGCAGGATCGGCAGCTCGACACGGTCCGGATCGCCGCCCAGCGCGGCCATCGCCGCCTTCATCTCGGCGACGTACGCGTGGTGGTCGGCACCGACGGCGATGATCTGTCGCTCGAAGCCGCGCTCGCGCTTCTCCTGGAGGTAGGCGATGTCGCCGGCGAGATACGTCGGCGCCCCGGTGGAGCGGATCACGACCTGGTCGTGCTCGTCGCCGAACCTCGTCGTGCGCAACCACGTCGCCCCCTCGGAGCGGTACAGCTGACCGGCTCGCTCCAACGAATCCAGCACGCGCTGAACGGCGCTCGGCGAGCCCTCGTGCAGCACCCGCTCGCTGAAGAAGCGGTCGAAGTGCACGCCGTAGCGCTCCAGCGTGGCCGAGATCTGCCCGATCAGCAGCTCGACGGCGGCGGCGGCGACATCGTCCACCTCACGCGACGCCGCATCGGGGATCTGCGCGGCGAGCGAGGCGACGTACTCGCCCTCGTACAGCCCCTGGTCCGCCGGCACTTCCTCCCCCCTGGCGCGCATGATCACCGATCGCCCGAGGTTGTCGATCTGGGTCCCCGCGTCGTTGAAGTAGTACTCGCGCCACACCTCGTGGCCGTGATGCTGCAGGATCCGGGCCAGCGCGTCCCCGAAGGCGGCATGGCGGCCGCTGGCGGCGACGAGCGGTCCGGTCGGGTTCGCCGAGACGAATTCCACGATCACGCGTTCGGCCACCGAGGCGCCACCGGCACCGAATGCATCGCCCGCTGCCAGCACCGAGCGCACGGCGTCGCTATGCCAGGCGTCGGACATCGTCAGGTTCAGGAACCCGGGGCCGGCCACCTCCCAGCGCGCCAGCCGATCGCCGAGCCGCGCCTGCAGCTCGGGGCCGAGCCGCTCGGCGATCACCCGCGGCGGAGCGCCGAGCGAGGGCGCCAGCAGCATCGCGGCGTTGGTGGAGTAGTCACCCTGGCCGGCACGCTTGGGCCGCTCCAGCCTCGGCTGGACGCTCCCCTCGCCGTCGCCACCGCGCACCGCCGCCGCGGCCGCGAGCACGGCGGCGCGCAGATCCTCCAGCGGTCCGCTCACCGAGGGACCCCGCCGTCCCCGAACCCGCCCGACACGTCGATGACGCCACTGACGGGTTGGAACAGCGCCTCCAAACGATCCAGCGAGTCGGGGCGACCGAGCACGATCAGCATGTCCCCCGCCTCCAGCACCGTGGCCGGCGCCGGCTGGGGCTCCAATCGGCCACCGGTGCGGCGTAGGGCCACGATCGTCGACTGGCCTCGGACTTGCTCGATCGTCTTGCCGACCCCTTCGCACGACGGCGAGACCTCGATCTCCTCCATCCGGAAGTCGGCCACGTCGACGGCGCCGACGACCTGCGGATGCAGCGCCACCCGGGCCATCGCGGACCCCGAGGTCTTGTACGGCGAGATCACACGATCGGCGCCCGCCCGCAGAAGCTTCTTCTCCGACTCCTCGGCGGAGGCGCGGGCGATGATCAGGATGTCGGACCGCAGCTCGCGGGCGCTCAGCGTGATGAAGATGTTGTCGGCATCCGAGTCCGCGCAGGCGATCACCGCCGCGGCGCGCTCGATCCCGGCCTGCTGGAGCACCTCGTCGTCGGCGGCGATCCCCTCGATCACCGGCACCTCCAGCAGCACGGCGGCCTCGCGGTTGTCGTGGCTCTCGTCGACCACGACGAACTGCGACCCGGCGTCGCGCAGGTCCCGCACGACCTGTCGGCCGACACGGCCGAAGCCGCACACGATCATGTGCTGTGAGTACGAATCGATCATCTTCTGCTTCCGGCGCTCGTCGAGCAGACCGCTGAGCTGCCCGGAGACGAAGAACTCGGCGACCGTCGCCAGCCCGTAGAAGAGCGTACCTATGCCGAGCAGCTCGAGGCAGACGGTGACGATCCGCCCGGCGGCGTCGCGCGGGTCGGGGATCGTGCCGAGCGTCGTCACCGTGTCGAGCGTCCACACGAAGCCGTAGGCGACAGATGTCCCCTCCGTCGCGGCGTAGGCGATCGTCCCGGCGGCGATGATCATCGCCGCCGCGCACAGCAGGATCACCAGCCGGCGGACGAACAGCCACAGCTCCCGCCGGGAGCGAATCCGCTCCTGCAGCGTCCGCCGGCCGGCGAGGAGCTCGAATCGGTCGGGCACGTCAGTAGTGGTACGGCTCGCCCGCGAGGATCTTGTGCGCGCGGTACAGCTGCTCCAGCAGCACCACGCGCGCGAGCTGATGGGGCAGCGTGATCCGGCCGAGCGAGAACGTGTGGTCGACGCGACCCGACTCCATCGTCAACCCGAACGGGCCGCCGATCACGAAGCACACGTCGCGGCCGCTCTGGCGCCGCTCCTCAATGAAGCGGCTGAAGCGCAGCGAATCCATCTCCTCGCCGTCCTTGTCCAGCAGCGAAACGAAGGCGCGCTCGGGAAGCCTTCGCGCCACGTGCTCGTCCTCGCGCACCTCGATCAGCTCCAGGCGCGCGTGCCGGGCCAGCAGCTTCTGGTAGTGCTGGACGTCATCGGCGTATGGCGGGCGCAGCCTGCCCACGGCAACTACGGCGATCCGCACGATGGGATACTACGTGCATATGGAAGATTCCAACACGCCTGACCGCCACATCAACATTCACTTCTCGCCTGAGGTCATGGCGGGGCATTACGCCAACTTCGCCAACGTCAGCCACTCGGACTACGAGTTCACCGTGACCTTCGCGCGGGTCGACCACGAGATCGAGGACGACGAGATCCCCGGAGTGGTCGTGAGCCGGATCAATCTGTCGCCGAAGTTCATGCGCGAGCTGATCGACGCCATGCAGGACAACTACTCCAAGTGGCAGACCCGCGAGGGGATCAAGAACCTGCCCGAGTACGGCGGCGGCGGCCCGCCGCGCTCCGAGGACTAGCCCCGCTCCGCGCGACCCGCGCCGGCTGCGACCGCGGCGGCGATCCGCTCCACGCTGGGCGGGTGCGTCGCCGCGACCCGCCCCAGCCACCGCGGCGGGCGCACATCGGCGACGTTCTGCAGACAGATCTTGCGCTCGAATGACACGAACGCGTCGGCAGCGCCGGACAGCGTCAGCGAAAAGTCGTCGGCGCGGCGCTCGATCGCGCGGGACAGGCGGCTGCTGATCAGGCCGAGCGGCGCGGACACCAACCCCGCGGCCAGCACCAGCCCGGGCAGCGCCTCCGGCCCACCGACCTGGCGCGGCTCCAGCGCCCAGCTGAGACGCTGCATGGCGAAGGCGGACGGCCCGGCGACGAGCGCCGCGAACGCCACCCCGCGCGGCACGTCGCGATGGCGAACGTGCCCGAGCTCGTGGGCGACGACGACGCGGACCTCGTCGCGGTCGTAGCGATCGAGCAGCGTGTCGTAGAGCACCACGCGCTTCGTCGGGCCGAGCCCCGACACGTACGCGTTGGCGGCAGTCGTGCGGCGGCTGGCGTCGACGGAGAAGACGCCGCCGACCTTCACCTTGGCGGCGCTGGCCAGGGCCAGCACGTCGTCGCGAACCTCGCCGTCCAGTGGCGCAAAGTCGTTGAAGACCGGGTCGAGGAGCACCGGCGCGAGCGCGGCGAACCCGGCGCCGAGCGCAACGGAGGCACCCGCCGCCGGGGCCCACCAGTGGCGGGGGTACAGGCGCGTCAGCGCCACGATGCCGGCACCGCCGACGGCCGCGACCACCGACTCGATCGCCGTCGCCTTCATCAGGTCCTCGCCCCAGCCGCGCCAGCTCTGGGTCACGAGACCGACCTTCATCGCGCGCCGGCGCGCGATGGCCGAAAGCGGCAGCGGCGCCAGCGTCGTGGCGAGCGCCAGCCACGCCCCGATGACCGCGCCCTCGGCCGAGGCCCGCAGCACGCTCACGTCCGGTTGCGCAGAATCAGGCGGCACGTCATCGAGCGACTGACCGAACTCGCGCTCGAACGGGTCGGCCACCGGATCGGCCGAGAGGCGGGCCTCGGCGCGCGCACGGGCGTGCCGCACGAGCCCGACGAGAACCCCGAGCTCGACGCCGGTGCGGGCGAGGCCCAGCAGCCGCTGCGGCCGCGCGTAGCGCGCTCCGCGCCGGACCTCGGCGGCGGTGAAATAGTCTCGTGGGTCGATCGCGGCGGTGCGGCGGCGGTGGTCGCTCGGCGTCAACAGCCGCGCCCCGCCGTCGGCGACGGCGACCGCCAGCAGCAGCGGCGCGAGCACCCGGATGCGCGAATCACCCTTCACACGCGAGACTGTAGAGATGCGGATTGCTGTCGTGTCCGACATTCACGGCAACCGCCACGCCTTCGAGGCCGTCCTCGCTGCAGTCGCCGAGGCGGGCTGTGAGGAGCTGTGGTGTCTCGGGGACCTCGTCGGGTACGGGGCCGACCCCGACGCGTGCGTGGCCCTGGCCAGTCGCCACGCCGCGATCTGCCTGGCCGGCAACCACGACCTTGGCGTTCGGGGGTCGCTGCCGCTGGAGCAGTTCTCCCGCGGCGCTGCGCTGGCGGCGCGATGGACGCAGGACACGATCACCCAGGAGACCCGGGATTTCCTCGACGGACTGGAGCCGAGCAACGTCGAGGAGGCCGTCGGCCTGTTCCACGCCAGCCCGCGCGACCCCGTCTGGGAGTACGTGCTCTCGCCGCTGCAGGCCGAGCTGTGCCTCGACGCGCAGTCCCATCGGGTGTGCCTGATCGGGCACTCGCACGTGGCGCTGTCGTTCTGGCGCTCCAACGGCGCCGCCGCGACCGGCCAGACGCGGGGCGCCGACGAGGGCCTGGAGATCGGCGACGGCGAGTGGTTGATCAACCCCGGCAGCGTCGGCCAGCCCCGCGATGGCGACCCGCGGGCGGCGTGGCTGGAGCTGGACCTGGAGCGTTGGACCGCGGTCTACCGGCGTACGGAGTACGACATCGCCGGGGCGGCGGCGGCGATCCGGGCCGCCAGGCTCCCCGACTCGCTGGCCGAGCGCCTGAATTACGGCCAATAGCCCGGTCTGAGCGCTCTCGGCCAGCCCACCCTCTAAAGTCACCGGCCGGATGCGCCACATCCCCCGCGCACTCCTGGCCGGCGGACTTGGGTTCGCTGTTGCGCTGCTCGTGGCTGCCTGCGGCGGCAGCTCCAGCCTGCTCTCAGCCGGCCAGGCCAGCACCTTGGACGCCCAGCTCTCGTCGGTCGCCTCGGCGATCAACGCCGGTAACTGCACCCAGGCGGGCACGGCGGCTCAGAACTTCGACAACGCCGTCTCGAACCTGCCCTCCTCGGTCGACGCAACGCTGACCAACAACCTGAAGCAGGCCAGCTCCGCGTTGGCGGCGAAGGCGGCCCCTGACTGCCAGAACGGGTCGACCCAGTCGATCCCGACGACGACGAAGAAGACGCCGACGACCCCGACGAAGACGACGTCGACCACGGCCACGGGGACGACCACGACGGCCACGGGCCCGAACCCGACGAAGACGGGGACGGGCAGCGGCACGACGTCGACGCCTGCAACCACGGGCACGAACCCGGGTAGTACTACGACGACCGGCGCGAGCGGCGGCGCCCCCGTCACGGGGACCTCGACGAGCGGCAACGGCAACGGTGGCGCGCCGACCGGCAACGGGAATTAGCAATGGCCTCCACCATCACAATCGCCGGCCGCTACCGGATCGAAGGCCGCCTCGGCGTCGGCGGGATGTCGACGGTCCAGCTCGCCTTCGACCAGCGCCTGGAGCGCTACGTCGCGCTGAAGCTGCTGGCCGAGCACCTCGCCGACGACCCCACGTTCGTCTCCCGTTTCCGGCGCGAGGCGCTGGCCGCGGCGCGGCTCGTGCACCCGAACATCGTGCAGGTGTTCGACTTCGGGTTCGACGAGCACCAGCACCAGCACTTCATCGTGATGGAGCACGTGTCCGGCCATTCGTGCGCCGAGATCCTGCGCGATCGCGGCCATCTCGACGTCGATCAGGCCGTCGAGATCATCACCCAGGCCTGTCGCGGACTCGATTACGCCCACCGCAACGGCGTCGTGCACCGCGATGTGAAGCCGGGCAACCTGCTCGTCTCCGACACCGATGTCGTGAAGCTGGCCGACTTCGGGATCGCCCGCGCGACCGACCAGTCGAGCATTACCCAGGTCGGGTCGGTGCTCGGCACGGCCGCCTACCTGGCCCCCGAGCAGGCGCGGGGCGAGGAGGCCGGGCCGCGCGCCGACATCTACTCGCTCGGTGTCGTCACCTACCAGCTGCTCTCCGGGCGACTGCCGTACGAGGCCGCCTCGCTCTCCGAGCTGGCGCTGAAGCAGCAGCGCGAGGCGCCGACGCCGCTGCACGAGATGAACCCGCGCGTGCCGGTCGAGCTCGGCCAGGCCGTGGCGCTGGCGCTGTCGATCGACCAGCGCGGCCGCCCCGAGAACGCGGTGCTGTTCGGCGAGACGCTGGTCAAGGGCGCCCGCGGCGTCTCGCCGATCGACGAGAACACGCCGACGGCGTTCCTCGGCACCGGCGCCGCCACGCATGTGCTCGACCAGCAGGATGAAACGGCCGCGACCCAGGCGGTGCCCCGCGCCCGCACGCCCCGCCAGGTGCCGGCCCGCGCGCCGGCGCCGGAGCGCTCGCGTCAACCCCGGCAGATTCCCTCCCAGGCCGCCTACAGCCGCCAGACCGAGACGCGCCCGCCGAAGCGCCGCCGCCGCCTTCTCCGTCGCCTCGTGGTGCTGCTGGCGCTGATCGGCGTGGTCGCGATCGCGATCGTGGTCGTGGTGGCGGTGACGACCACGGGCACGGTGGTGCACAAGGTGAACGTCCTGACTCAGGACGCCAACAGTCTGATCCAGAGCGCCCGCACCATCATCGGCCAGAACACGAAGTAGTGGAATCGGCTGGCGCCGATTCCACCGGATCACACCCAGGGCGGGCCCCCGCCCGGAAGGCGGCGGCGACCGCGGGCAGCCGCTCGGCGTCGATCGCCGCGCGTAGGTCGGCCATCAGCCCGGCGACGAAGCCGAGGTTGTGGAGCGTCACGAGCCTGGCACCGGTCTGCTCGCCGGCGCGCAGCAGGTAGTGGAGGTAGCCGCGGCTGAAGCCCTGCGCGCAGGTGGGGCACGGGCAGCCGTCGAGGATCGGTTCGGTGCTCTCCCGCCACCGCGGCTTTGTCAGGTCGACCCGCCAGCGGGCGTCGGGCTCGGGCACGACGGCGACGCCGTGACGGCCGAGCCGGGTCGGCATCGCGCAGTCGAACGTGTCGATCCCCATCTCCACGCCGGCGATCAGATCGTCGATGTCGCCGATCCCCAGCAGGTGGCGCGGGCGCTCGGGCACGAGGCGCTGAAGCTCGGCCGTCGACCACGACACGACCTCGTACATCTGCGGCTTGTCCTGCCCGAGCGAGCCACCGATGGCCACGCCGTCACACGCGCTGGCGGCAACCACGGCGGTCGATTCGACACGAAGGTCGCGCTCAACCCCGCCCTGCACGATCCCGTAGACGGCCTGGTCACGAGGGCCGTGCGACTCGTGCCATCGCAGGCAGCGCTCCAGCCACCGGTGCGTGCGCTCGGTGGAGCGGGCCGTGTACTCGCGGGTCACGTGGAACGGCGTGCACTCGTCGAGCACCAGCGCGATGTCGGAGCGGAGTCCGGCCTGGATCTCCATCGATGTCTCGGGGCCGAGGAACCGCTCGGCGCCGTCGATGTAGGAGCGGAAGCGGACGCCCGCCTCGGCGATCTCCAGGATCGCCCCGGTACGGCCCGGCTCGCGGGCGGTCGGCGCGCCCGGCGCGGTCACGGCGCTACGGGGCCGGTTGCGGCCCTTGATCTCGTCGGCGACGTTGCCGTAGCCCATCGAGAACACCTGAAAGCCGCCCGAGTCGGTGATGATCGGGCGCGGCCAGCGCATGAACTCGTTCAGGCCGCCGAACCGGGCCACGCGCTCGTGTCCCGGGGCCAGGAACAGGTGAAAGGTATTGCCGAGGACCATCTCGTAGCCGAGCGCCTCGACGTCGCGCGGCTCCAGCGTCTTCACCGAGCCCTTCGTGGCCAGCGGGATAAACGCCGGCGTGGCGACCTCGCCGTGAGCGAGGTGCAAGGTCCCCGTGCGAGCGCGGGAGGACCGACAGCGGGTGCGGACCGTGAACACGGTCCGCACCCTGTCAGAAACGCTTACGCCTCGATCGCCGGGCGGCCGTCGCCGACCGTGATCGCCACCTTGTGCGGCTGGCGAGCGGCGGGCTTGGGGACATGCACGTCGAGCACGCCCTTGTCGAAGCTGGCCGTGATCGCGTCGGCGTCGACGCCTTCAGGGAGCCTCAGCGAGCGGCGGAAGCTGCCCGAGGCGCGCTCCAGGCGGTGGTAGCCCTGGCGGCGCTCCTCGTTCTCGGTCTTGCGCTCGCCTGAGACGGTGAGGACGCCGTCGGCGACCTCGATGTTCACGTCCTCCTCCGACAGCCCGGGGAGATCAGCGCGGAGTACGTACTCCGAGTCGCTCTCGACGAGGTCGGTGGCGGGGATCCAGCGTGCCGTCCGCGCGACGGCGGCGTGCGTGGGCGTATCGAAGAACGACCCCCACAAGCGGTTGATCTCGCTCTGCACGGTATGGAGCTCGCGAGCGGGCTCCCAACGAATGATGGCCATGAAAATCCTCCATTGAAATCACGATAATGACTTGCAACAAGCATACTAAAATCTCAGTCGCTCATTGTCAAATCTTATGCCGCCCCTACGCGCAGCTAGCCGTCACGTAGCAGGCGAGCGGCGGCTCGGCGCTGACGTGCGGGTAGTCGAGCAGCGTCGTCGCCACGGCCACTCCGGCGTTGGCGAACTCCAGCGCGAACGTGCTCGGGTCGACCCCCGGCATCAGCAGGTCGGAGCAGACCGAACGCGACACGCGCGCCGGATCCGCCGGGCCGGAATGGGTCAGCGCGTCCATCGCGATCGCGTACGCGGTGTGATCGTAGGTTCCGATGCCGAGGTGCTCGGTCGGATCGAGCGGGCATACCTGCTGGATCGCCACGTTTGCGATGGCTCCCCCACCGCCGCGCAGGGCCGATGAGGCCTCCGGGCCGATGTTCGGGACGACGATCTCGTCGGTGTCGGTGTAGACGTCCGTGTAGGAGATGCCCGGGAAGGTCTCCTGACCGGAGTTCAGAGCGGAGATGAAGGCGGCGTTCGACCGCTGCTGCCAGATCGCCGGCGCGCACCCGATCGCGCACAGGGGGATCGCGTCGAGCGTGCCGTGGTTGCTCGGCGAGAGGCCGACGAGGTCGTCGACCATCGCCCGCGTGTCGGGCCAGAAGCGCAGCGCCCAGCGGGGCACCATCCCGCCCTGCGAGTGCCCGACGATGTCGATCCGGCGGTGAGCGCGCGCGTACATCGTGCGGATCGCGTAGACGACGTACTCGCCGGCGACCTGGATGTCGGCCATGGCGTTGCCGGGCAGATCGATCGTGCAGAACGGCCAGCGCTGAGCCGTCAGCGCGGGCTCCCAACCCCAGGAGAAGTCGGTCTGCGGGTTCACGGTGGTGCCGGGGACGAGCAGGATCGGCGCGTGCGCGGCCCCGCGCAGCGAGCCGCTGCAGCTCAGCGCCTCCCGCAGCGAGGCGGCGGGCACCGACAGCGGCGGCCCCGGCGCGTTCACCGGGGCGTAGGTGATCGCTTCGGCGGCGCCGCATACCGACAGCGCCACCACCGCGACGAACGACACTGCTGCACCTCTGACTCGCATGTGGCCTCCCTGGCCGCGACGACGGGAGCCAACCTTACGAGATCAACGACCGCCCGGTCATCGCTTCGGGCTGCGGGATCCCGAGCAGCTCCAAGATGGTCGGCGCGACATCGGCCAGCTTGCCGCCCCCAGCGAGCGTCAGCCCGGGGAAGGTGACGATCACCGGCACCGGGTTCAGCGAATGGGCCGTGTTCGGGCTGCCGTCCGGCTCCAGCATGTTGTCGGCGTTGCCGTGGTCGGCGGTGATGAAGCACACGCCGCCGGACTCGTGGACCACGGTGACGATTCGCGCGAGCTCCGTGTCGACCGTCTCCACCGCCGTCACCGCGGCCGGGATCACGCCGGTGTGGCCGACCATGTCGGCGTTGGCGAAGTTGATGATCCCGAAGCCCGGTGCATCCTCGGCCCAGGCGCGGGCAAACGCCGCCGCCGCCTCGGGGGCACTCATCTGCGGCTTGAGGTCGTAGGTGGGGACCTCGCGCGGCGAGGGCACCAGCTCGCGGCGCTCGCCGTCGCACGGCTGCTCCAGGCCGCCGCCGAAGAAGTAGGTGACGTGCGGGTACTTCTCGGTCTCGGCGACGTGCAGCTGCCGCAGCCCGTGGGTGGCGATGACGCCCGACAGGGTCGTCGTCGGATGGTCGGGGAGGAAGGCCACCGGGTACGGCCAGCCCTCCTCGTACTCGGTCATCGTGGCGTAGTTCGATACGACCCCGGCGTCACCGCGGTCGAGCTCCGTGAAGCCGGGCTCGGCCAGCGCGCGGGTCATCTCCCGCATCCGGTCGGGGCGGAAGTTGAAGGCGATCACCGAGTCGCCGGGACGGATCCGGGCCTCGGCGCCGACGAGCGTCGGCGAGATGAACTCGTCGGTCTCGTCGCGCTCGTAGGCGGCCCGGCATGCCGCTTCGCCGCTGTCGGCAACCTCAGCTGCGACGCCGTTGACGAGCAGGTCGTAGGCGCGCCTGACGCGCTCCCAGCGGTTGTCGCGGTCCATCGCGTAGTAGCGGCCGACGACGCTGCCGACCCGGCCGCACCGCGCCGCCCGCATCCACCCCTCGACGGTGGCGAGGTAGCCGGCGCCGGCGTGCGGCAGCGTGTCGCGGCCGTCGGTAAACGCGTGCAGGACGAGATCATCGACGCCGAGCGCCGCGCCCAGTTCGATCAGCGCCCGGACGTGCTCCTGACTGGAGTGCACGCCGCCGTCAGAGACGAGCCCGATCAGGTGGACCCTGCTCCCGCCCGCCCGCGCCCCGCCACCGGCACCGCGCCGCATCGCCTCCACCAGCACCGCGTTGGAGGCCAGCGAGCCGTCGGCGACGGCGGCGTTGATCTTTGTGAGGTCCTGGCGGACCACCGCTCCCGCCCCGAGGTTCAGGTGCCCGACCTCGGAGTTGCCCATCTGGCCCTCGGGCAGCCCGACGGCGGTCCCGCCGGCGGTGAGTGTCGTGTGCGGATAGCGCTCCCACAGCGAGTCGAACACCGGAGTACGCGCCAGCGAGACGGCGTTGCCCGGGCCGTCGGGGGCGAGCCCCCAGCCGTCGAGCACGATCAGCACCGCCGAGGAGGCGGGCAGAGTCCTCGCGCCGGCCGGCAGCGCCATCAGCCGGCGGCGGCCACGATGGTCGCGAACGACTGGGCGTCCAGGCTGGCGCCACCGACGAGCGCGCCGTCGATGTCCGGCAGCGCCAGCAGTTCGGCGGCGTTGTCGGGCTTGACGCTGCCGCCGTACAGCACGCGCGTGCGGTCGGACTGCTCGCGCGAGCGGTCGGCGACAAGCGCGCGGACGAAGCCGCACGCGTCCTGGGCCTGCTCGGCGGTGGCGACGACGCCCGTCCCGATCGCCCAGATCGGCTCGTAGGCGATCACGATGTCGCCGAGCTGCTCGGTCGGCACCTTGGCCAGGTCCTCCTGCACCTGGTGGCGCAGCTTGCGCTCGGTGTCGCCGCGCTCGCGCTCCTCCTCGGTCTCGCCGACGCACAGCACCGGGAGCAGGCCGGCGGCGAGGGCGGCGGGCACCTTCATCGCCAGCGCCTTGTCGGTCTCGCCGAAGTGCTGGCGACGCTCGGAGTGTCCGAGCACGACGCCGTGGACGCCGACCTCGGCGAGCATCGGGGCCGACACCTCGCCGGTGTAGGCGCCGCTGTCGAGCTGATGCATGTTCTGGGCGTACACCTGGACGCGCGAGCCCCGCGTCGAGTCGACCATCGGCGCCAGCGCCAGGAACGCCGGGCAGATGGCGACGTCGACCCCGTCGGCGTCGGAGACGCGCGGCAGCAGCGCCTGGATGAACTGCTCGGCCTCGGCGACCGTCTTGTGCATCTTCCAGTTGCCGGCGATCACCGGCACTCGCCCCGAGGCCTCGGTCATGAAAGCGCCACCACCCCGGGCAGCTCGCGCCCCTCGATCAGCTCCAGCGCCGCGCCGCCGCCCGTCGACAGGTGGGTGACCCGGTCCTCGTAGCCGAACTGCACGAGCGCCGCGGCCGAGTCTCCCCCGCCGACGACGGTGACGCCGGATGCGGCGGCGACCGCCTCGGCGACCGCCCGCGTGCCGGCGGCAAACGGCGCGAGCTCGAACGCCCCCATCGGGCCGTTCCAGAAGACCGTGCCCGCACGGGCGATCTCGGCGGCGTACGCCTCGGCCGTCCGCCGGCCGATGTCAAGCCCCATCATCCCCTCGGGCACATCGATCCCGTCGAGCTCCCGCGCGTCCGCGTCGGCCGAGAACCGGTCGGCGATCACCAGGTCCGCGGGAAGCTGCAGCGTCGCGCGGGCCGACATCTCGTCGCCCAGCAGCCTGCCTGCAAGCTCGACGTCCTCGTCGGCGCACAGCGAGTCGCCGACCGGATGGCCCTTGGCCTTCAGGAAGGGGAAGCACATCGCCCCACCGATCAGGATCGCATCGGCGCGCTCCAGGAACGCCTCGATCACCCCAAGCTTGTCGGACACCTTTGCCCCGCCGAGCACCGCGATCAGCGGACGCGCGGGCGAGCCCAGCAGCTCCTGAAGCACGGTCACCTCGCGCTCGAGCAGCAGGCCCGCCGCCCGGTCTTCGATCAGCCGCGCCGCACCCTCGGTCGAGGCGTGGGCGCGGTGCGCGGCACCGAACGCGTCATTGACATACACCTCGGCGAGGTCGGCGAGCGCCGCCGACAGGTCAGCGTCGTTCTCGGTCTCGCCC
>DASZLC010000230.1:0-5573 GCA_035552615.1 Solirubrobacteraceae bacterium | reverse complement strand
CCAGCAGCACACGGACCATCTGGGACACCGGAAGGGACCTCCTCGGGATCGTGCGTCCCGTCGCTGGAAGGGGTCGTGGCAGGCGAGTTCCTGGCTCCCGGAACGGCGTTCCGGTCACAGTGGCGCGACCGCCCCGGGCTCGCACCGGGTTCCTCACGCCGCCACTTGAACGGGTCGATCCTACCGCCCCGCCGCGAAATCGATGAACCGGTCGGACAGCCCGCGGCCGAGGGCGTTCCAGGCGGCGATCCGCGGTCGCGTGATGGCCAGCAGCGCGTCCGGATCGACCCAGATCCGGAGCGCGTCGGGATCGCTGCCGTAATCGCGCGCCGCAAGGACACGCACGGCGGTGGCAGTCTGCCTTATCGTCACGGACCGATGAGCGCACGGTTCGAGCGCCCGCCGACGCCACCCGGCTTCGATCCCTCGCGCGCCGCCGAGCGCGCCGCCGACCCGCGTGGCTGGCGCTACGACGACGCCCGCCGGCAGGCCGTCTACGACGTCATCGCCGAGCGGCGCGACGTCCGTCGCTTTCGCTCCGACGAGGTGCCCGAGGACGTGCTGGAGCGGGTGCTCCAGGCCGCCCATTGCGCGCCGTCCGTCGGGTTGATGCAGCCGTGGCGGCTGATCGTGATCCGCTCGCCGGAGACTCGCGCCGAGGTTCGCCGGCTCGCCCAGCGCGAGCGACTGCGCCAATCCGACCGCTTCGACGCGCGCGCCCGGCAGTTCCTGGACCAGAAGATCGAGGGCGTGGTGGAGGCCCCGGTCGGCGTGTGCGTGTGCTGCGATCACGGCCGGCCCGGCGTCGAGGTGCTCGGACGGGGCACGATCCCCGAGACCGACGTCTACAGCACCGCCTGCGCGATCGAGAACCTGTGGCTGGCCGCGCGCGCCGAGGGGCTCGGCGTCGGATGGGTCAGCTTCTACCGCCCCGATGACATGCGCCTGCTGCTCGGGCTGCCGGCGCGGGCCGACCCGATCGCCTACCTGTGCCTCGGCTGGCCCGACGAGCGCCCGGTCAGGCCCGGCCTGGAGGCGACGGGGTGGTCGGCGCGGACGGCGCTCGACGACGTGGTGATGCACGAGCGGTGGGACGAGCCGGCCTCGACGGCGCCGGCCATGCCCGTGGGCCCGGACCGGGGGGCCGCGATCGCCGCCCGCGACCGCCTCGACCGGCTCGTGAAGCCGGCGGGCAGCCTCGGCGCGCTGGAGGTGGTGATCGAGCGGTGGGCGTCGGTGACGGGGGCGCCGCCGGGCGGGCGGGCCGGGTTCCCCCGGGCCGGCGTGCTCGTCTGCGCCGCCGATCACGGACACACCGCGCACGGCACGAGCCTGTTCGATCCCGTCGTCTCGGCGCAGGTCGCCGCCGCCGCGGCGCGCGGTGAGACCGCGGTCGCCGTGCTCGCCGCCCGTGACGGACACGAGCTGCTGATCGCCGACCTCGGGCTGCGCGGCGAGACCCCCGCCGGGGTGCGCGACCGCAAGCTCGCCCCGGGCGCCGCCGACATCCTCGCCGGACCTGCGATGAGCGACGCGCAGCTCGACGCCGCCCTGGCCACCGGCCGCGAACTGGCCCGCGAGCTGGCCAGCGCCGGAGTCGACTGCCTCGTGCTCGGGGAGATTGGGATCGGCAACACGACGACGGCGGCGGCCCTGGCCTGCGCGCTCACCGGCGCCGGACCCGAGCAGGCCGTCGGCCGCGGCACCGGGCTCGACGCCGCCGGCCTGGAGCGCAAGCGGGCGACGGTCGCCGACGCGCTGGCCCTCCACGGCCGGCGGTTGGGAGCGCGCGACGCGCTGCGGCTCCTCGGCGGGTTCGAACTCGCGGCGCTGGCCGGCGCCACGCTGGAGGCGGCCCGCGAGCTGCGTCTGCCGGTGATCCTCGACGGGTACGCCACCGGCGTGGCGGCGCTCGCCGCCGTCAGGCTCGACCCGCTGGCCGGGGAGGCGCTGATCGCCGGGCACCGCTCGGCCGAGCCCGGGCACGCGCTCGTGCTGGCCGAACTCGGCCTGGAGCCGCTGATCGATCTGCGGCTGCGGCTCGGCGAGGCGACGGGCGCGCTGCTGGCGCTGCCGTTGATCGGCGCCGCCGGCGCCCTCCATGCGGGCATGGCCACGTTCGCGGAGGCGGGCGTTGAGCGAGGGCGCTGACGCGCACCGGTGGGACGGCCCCGCGGGCGCCGTCGCGTTTCTCACGATCATCCCCGCGCGCGGAGGCGCCGAGCTCTCCAGCGCCGCCGCCTGGTTCCCGCTCGTCGGTGGGCTCGTCGGCGCCGCCGCCGGGGCGGTCCGGCTCGGCGGCGGTCACGTGTTCGGTCCGGCAGCCGGGACGGTGCTGGCGATGATCGTGCTCGTCGCGCTGACCGGGGCCCTGCACCAGGACGGGCTCGCCGACTCGCTGGACGGGCTCGGCGTCCGCGGCGACCGCTCCCGGCGGTTGGCCGTGATGCGCGATTCGTCGACCGGCGCCTTCGGCGTGCTGGGGCTGATCGGCTGGGCGCTGCTGCTGTACGCGGCGCTCGAGCCGCTGACCGGAGACCACGCCTTTCGCACGCTGATCGCCGCCGGCGCCGCCTCACGGCTGACGATCCTGCTCCAGGCGATCGGCGCCGATCCGGCGCGGCGCGACGGCCTTGGCGCGGCGCTGTCGGTGTCGGTGCCGGCGCTCCTGCTGGCGTCCGCGTTCACGGTCGCGATCGCGCTTGTCGCCGTGGAGCCGCTGCACGGGCTGCTCGTGCTCGGGGTGACCGCGGCGTGCGCGCTGCTGCTGACCCTGTTCGCCGCCCGCGCGTACGGCGGGCGCACCGGCGACACACTCGGGGCGACCGTGGCGATCACCGAGGTGGCCGTGTGCCTCACCATGGTCGCCTGCTGGCACCATTAAGCCGTAACCGACTCCAGGAGGCTTTCAGATGGCGACACGCACGGGAACGGCGGAGTGGAAGGGCGACCTGAAGGACGGGGCGGGCACGGTGAGCGTGGCGAGCGGCCTGTTCGAGGGCCAGTACTCGTTCAAGACGCGCTTCGAGGACGAGCCGGGCACGAACCCCGAGGAGCTGATCGGCGCCGCCCACGCGGCCTGCTTCTCGATGGCCCTCAGCAACATACTGAGCCAGGACGGCCACCCGCCCGAGTCGGTGAAGACGACGGCCAAGGTGCATCTGCGGATGCTCGACGGCGGGCCGACGATCGCCCAGATCGACCTCGTCACCGAGGGCCGCGTGCCGGGCATCGACCAGGCCCAGTTCAGCGACTACGCGGGCCAGGCGAAGGCCGGATGCCCGGTCTCACGCGCGCTCGCCGGCGTCGGTGAGATCACGCTTGAGGCGAGCCTCACGCCGTGAAGGGTGGGGGTCCGCCGCTATCGGGACGAGGACGGTGACGCAGTCTGGGCCCTGCACGACCTGGCGCTGCAGACGGTCGGCGCGCACCTCGGCAACGGGCCATGGGATGACGACCTGCGTGCCATCCGCGCCGTCTATCTCGAAGATCGGGGCGAGTTCCGCGATGGTGGCGGCGCTCGAGCTGCGCGCCCACCAGCTCGGCTATGTCGTCTGAATCGTTGACCGCCGGACCGAGACGGCTTATGTATCGACGGTGATGCATAACGCGGAACGGTTGGCGGCATCCGGCTGCCGTGTGGGGTTACGCCCGTTCGTCGCATCGACAACGTGGGTAATCTGCCGCCGCGACCCGGGCGATTGTGCTCGGATACCGATCACTATCGCCGAGCTCGCATCGCCGTCGGCTGCGTCGGGACGCAATCACGGCGGCCGGGCTGCAAAACGCTGAACGGCGCTAGGGACGGGCGTGACTGGGACGCCGGCAGCGGGCAAGACACCCCCTTCCCCGGCGCCGTTCCCGGAAACAGGGGCCATGGTCCCGGCCCATCGATGACCGTCCAACGTTATAACGCGCCCTTCCGCGATCCTCGGCGCGAGCGCCGTGTTGCCCCGACCCCGCCGGTGCCGGTCAAGTTACGCAAGCCCACAGCGCCATCGCTGGGCTCCCCGTTCACGCGGCGCGGTCGTGCTCCAGTGGGCCGCGCCCGAAGCGCACGCCCTGGCTGAGCAGTCCCCACGGGATCGCGTCGAAGCGGCGGCGCGGGTTGCGGTCGCCGATGGTGGTGAGGGAGGCGATGGCGGGCGTCAGCCACGGCATCCGCTCGCCGCCGTGGGCGTCGGAGGCGATCGCCGCCGTCGCGCTGGAGCGCAGCAGCGCCAGCGCCCGGTCGCGCACATCCTCGCCGTAGCGGCCGGTCACCGACCAGGCGTTCAGCTGGAGCGCCGATCCGGCCCGGAGCTCGTGTCGCAGACCGGTCATCGACACCGCGTCGGGTGTTGTGCGCTCGGGGTGGGCGAGGACGACGGCGAAGCCGCGCGCTCGCAGCTCGTCGGCGGCGAGCGTGAACGACTCATCACGGCCGGTGAACGGTGACTCGAGCAGAACCCAGCGGCCGATCGGCGGTCCGTGGGCGATCGCGTTGAGCTGGGCGTCGCTCAGCTTTGCGACCATCTCGAACGACAGCTCGCCGCCGGCGCGCACGGCGAGCGGGATGCCCTCCCGGCGCAGCTGGCCGGTCAGCTCCGCGACCCGCTCGGCCACCTCGCGCGGCTCCTCCAGCATCCCGCGCCGGATGTGCGGCGTGGTAACGACGAGCTCGGTGCCGTCGGCCACGGCCGCCGCGGCCAGCGCCAGGCTCTCGGCCAGCGTGCGCGGACCGTCGTCGACGCCCGGGAGCAGGTGAAAGTGCAGCTCAGCGAAACCCATTCGTGATTGATCATTCGCCGGGCGCGGACCGATTCAGTGACGATTCGGTGAAAGGATGAGACGGTGATCCCGGACCTGGAGGCGGAGCTCGCGGCCCGGCTGGCCCTGAACGACGACGAGTTCGCGGCGATGCTGACCGCCTGGATCAGTGCTCTGCCGCCCCGCCGGTTCACCCCCGACGCGCTCGCCCACGCCCTCGGCTACCCGTGGGCGCGTCCGGCGCGCTCGTATGTTCTCCACGACGACGCGGTGGAGTTGATCGACGCGCTGGCCGGGCCCCGTCGTGAGGCCGTGCTCAACCGGTTCGTGGGCGGCGGGCGTACGCCGCTGCTGGCTATCGGCTCCAACGGCGCGCCCGACGTGCTGCGCCGGAAGTTCGCCCACTTCGAGCGGCCCGACGACCGCGACGTGCTCGTCGTGGCCGGGCATCTGCACGATTTCGACGTCGGCGCATCGGCCACCGTCGCGGTGTACGGCGCGATGCCGGCGACCCTGTTTCCCAGCCCCGGCGCGGCCGCGCGCACCGCGATCCTGTGGCTGACCGCCGCCCAGTTCACCCAGCTCGTGTGGAGCGAGGTGAGTTACATGCTCGGCACGCTCGATACGCGCTTCTCCGCCGACGAGCCCGAATTCGACGTCGACCAGGTGATCGCCTTCGTCTCGCGCTTCGGCGCTTTCTGGCCGGAGTCGGAGCCCGCCGCGCTGGCGGCGATCCCCGCCCGTGGCCGCGCCGCGCCGGCGCTCAGCCAGCGTCAGCTACTCGGCTGGGCGGCCGCGTTGGCGCTCGGGGCCGAATCGCGAGC
>DASZLC010000229.1:0-4341 GCA_035552615.1 Solirubrobacteraceae bacterium | reverse complement strand
TCTGGACGGCGCCGAAGGGCCTTGACGGCCTGAACGGCCTCGGCTTTGCCGGCGGCAAGCTGTATGTCGGCGCCGATGTCGGGCTCCAGGACGGCAACGACCACGGCCCGGCGACCCTGACCCCGGATCTGTACGAGATGTTCACGGTCTCGCCGACCGGCAAGGGCGCAAAGGTATTCGCCACCGGGATGCGCCAGCCGTGGCAGATGGTGTTCCCCGGCGCCTCGAAGTCGCCGCTCGTCTCCGACCTCGGCCAGGACAAGGGCGCCAAGAACCCGCCGGACTTCATCCTGCGGGTCAAGCAGGGCGACGACTTCGGCTTCCCCAAGTGCAACCACACGAAGGGGAGCGACTGCGCCGGCTTCGCGAAGCCGTTCAAGACGTTCGGTCCGCACACCGACATCATGGGCCTGGCGATCGTCGGCAAGACGCTCTACATGACCTCGTTCATGGGTCTCGGCGCCAAGGGACCGGGTGGCGAGGTGTTCTCGATGCCGCTGACCGGCGGCAAGCTGACGCCCGTCGTGACAGGGTTCGTCGCCCCGACTGTCGGCCTGGGCGAGAGCGGTGGCTACCTGTACATCGGTGAGCTGACCGGGCAGGTGTTCAAGGTCAAGGCGTCCTAGACGCGCGCGGGGGCTTCGAGCCAGCTCGGAGCCCCCGCATCAGCCTGTCAGCACGCGCACGGTCGTAAACGTCGGATCGGCCGCGCCGTGCAGCCGCGCCCCGGCGCTCGTCAGCGCGCGGAGGTACGCGATCACCTCGGCGGTGACCCGCTCGCCGGGTAGCAGCGCCGGGATCCCCGGCGGGTATCCGGCGATCGCCTCACACGACACGCGTCCGACCGCGGCGTCGACCGGCACCGCGTCGCTGGCGCCGAGGAACGCTTCCCGCGGAGCCACCACGGTCTCGAACTCCCGGGGCGCCGGGGGCGCCGCCACGGGCCCGGTGATCCCGGGCCGAGCGATCCGCCGGACGGTCTCGCCGAAGTCGTGGGCGAGCCGCTCCAGCGGCGCCACCGGCTGGCCCAGGCCGAGCACGAGCACGATCGTGGCGTGGGTGGCCAGCTCCACGTAGATGTCGTAGGAGTCGCGGAGCGCCTCCGCCACCTCGTAGCCGGTGCAGCCCGTGCCGCGGACGTCGACAACCACCCGCAGGGGATCCCAGCCGGCGATGCTGGGTCGGCCGACCAGCGACTCGCCGACCACAGCGCAGCCCGGCACCGCGTCGAGCGCCGTCCTGGCCCGCGCGGCGGCGTGGATCGTCACGTCGAGCAGCGCCTCGCCGTGAACGGCGAGCTGGCGGCGGGCGGCGTCGAGCGAGGCCATCAGCAGCGCGCTCGGCGAGGTCGAGCGCACGAGCCGGACCGCGCGCGCGACGGCCGCGCGGTCCACCCGGCCGCTGTCGGAGACCAGCAGCATCGCTGACTGGGTGAGGCTGCCGACGATCTTGTGCGTCGAGGCCAGCATCGCGTCGGCGCCCTGGGCGATCGGGCAGGCGGGCAGCCCGGCGTGAAAGCCGAAGTGCGAGCCCCAGGCGCCATCGACGACCAACGGGACGCCGGCCGCATGGGCGACCTCGGCGCAGGCCGCGACGTCGGCGGCCATTCCGTAATAGGTCGGCGAGACGATGAACGCGGCGCGGGCGTCGCCGGCGTGGCGCAGAGCGGAGGCGAGCGACTCGGCGGTGACACAGTGGGTCATCCCCAGGTCGTCGTCGTACTCCGGGGAGACGAACGTGGCCAGGCCACCGCTGAGGACGAGCCCGTCAATCAGGCTGGCGTGCGAGTTGCGCTGGAGCACCACCCGGGCTCCCGGCGGCGCGAGCGCCAGGCACAGCGCGTGGTTGCCCTGGGTCGCCCCGTTGGTGAGGAACCAGCACTGCTCGGCTCCGTAGGCCTCTGCGGCGAGGGTCTCGGCGCGCTGGTAGGGCGTCGGGGCCGGCCCGAGGTCGATGCCCTCAATGTCCTGAGGCACGTCGAGCAGCAATGCTCGGACGCCGAGCGCGGTCCGCAGCCCGGGGTCGGCGCCGTCACCGCCCTTGTGACCGGGGACGTGGAACCGCGTGGAGCCGCGAAATCCGTATGCCGTCACCGCCTCTAGATACGGGGCGGTCGGCTGATCAGGAGGCATTGGCGGCTTGCAGCAGATACGCGCGGACGAACCCGTCGAGGTCGCCGTCGAGCACGCGGTTGGCATCGCCCATCTCGAAGTCGGTGCGGTGGTCCTTCACCATCGTGTACGGGTGCAGCACGTAGGAGCGGATCTGCGAGCCGAAGTTCACGTCCTGGGCCTCTCCCCGCTCGCGGGCGATCTCCTCGCGGCGCTTGCGCTCCTCCAGCTCGATGAGCTTGGAGCGCAGCATCGCCATCGCCTCCGCCTTGTTGGACGACTGCGAGCGCTCGTTCTGGCACTGCACGACGATCCCGGTCGGGCGGTGGGTGATGCGGACGGCCGAGTCGGTCTTGTTCACGTGCTGACCGCCCGCCCCGCTGGCGCGATAGGTGTCGATCTGCAGGTCGTCGTCATCGATCTCGACCTCCGCGGTCTCCTCGACGAGGGGCGAAACCTCCACGCCGGCAAACGACGTCTGCCGGCGGTTGGCCGAGTCGAACGGCGAGAGCCGCACCAGGCGGTGCACCCCCTTCTCGCTCCCGTACAAGCCGTAGGCGTTCTCGCCGCGAACGCGGAACGTGGCGGACTTGATCCCCGCCTCCTCCCCCGGCGAGGCCTCCAGCAGCTCCACCTGAAACCCGCGCTTCTCGGCCCAGCGCATCTCCATCCGCAGCACCATCTCGGCCCAGTCCTGGGCGTCGGTACCGCCGGCGCCCGCGTTCACGGTGACGAGCGCATCGCCGGCGTCGTAGCGGCCGGAGAACAGCCGTTGCTCCTCCAGCTCGGAGAGGCGCCCGGTGACCGACGCGATCTGCTCCTCCAGCTCGCCGGCCAGCTCGGGATCCTCCTCGGCCAGCTCGGCCAGCGGTTCCAGGTCATCGACGTCTGATTCCAGCTCGCGGAACATCGTCAGGCGCCGGGACGCGCGCGCGTGCTCGGCCGACACCGCGGCCGCCTTCTCCGGGTGCTCCCAGAACCCCGGCTCGCCCATCTCCTGCTCCAGCGCCGCGGTGCGGGCGCTCAGGCCAGCCGGGTCAAAGATAGTCCGCGAGCAGCTTCAGCTGCTCACGGATTGCCGCGAGGCGCTGGGACAGCGGCTCTGAAGGGGCGGTGGCCACACTTCGAGCCTAGCGCACCGGACGCGGGCAATAGAGTCCAGGCCATGACCGATCTCAACAACGCAGACATCCAGGCGCTGCTCGCGCAGCCGAACTTCGCGGTGATCTCCACGAACAACGCCGATGGCTCGACCCACTCGACCGTGGTCTGGTTCGACACCGTGGACGACAAGGTCGCCGTCAACAGCGCGGTCGGACGGAAGTGGCCGACGAACCTGGAGCGCGACCCCCAGACGACGATCGTGGTGATCGACAAGGACAACCCGTACTTCTTCGTCGAGATCCGCGGTAACGCCTCGGGCACGACCGACGGCGCGGACGCTCATATCGACCGGCTCGCCAAGAAGTACCTCGGCCAGGACGAGTACCCGTACCGCCAGCCGGGCGAGCGACGGATCACCTACACGATCGAGCCCGAGCACGTCCGGCTGGTCAAGCAGTAGCGGCGACGCATAGGATCACCTCATGGCCGCCCGCAACGAGGTGATGATCGACTCCGACGGCTCGGTGCTGGCGGCGTGGGCGTACGTGTCGGCCCCGAAGCGCCCGTGCGTCGTAATGGCGCACGGCTTCAGCCTCACCCGCCACGACGGCCTCGAGGCCTACGCCGAGCGCCTGGCCGACGCCGGCCTGTCGGTGCTCGTCTTCGACCACCGCTATCTCGGCGACTCGGGCGGCGAGCCACGGCAGCGTTTTCGCGCCGCCGAGCAGCTCCAGGACTGGCGGGCGGCGATCGCCTTCGCCCGCTCGCTGCCCGCGGTCGACCCGGCGAAGATCATCCCGTGGGGGTTCTCGTTCTCCGGCGGGCATGTCGTCACGCTCGCCGCCGAGGACCCCTCGTTCGCCGCGGCGATCGCGCTGTGCCCGTTCGTGAACGGGCTGCGCCGCGTGCTGGGGGCCAAGCCGCGCGACATCGCCTGGCTGCTGCCACGGGCGATCGCCGACCTGGCCGGCCGCCCGAATCTCGTCCCCGTCACGGCGCCGCCGGGATCCCACGCCGCGATGACGTTGCCCGGCGAGGCCGAGGGCTTCGCCGCCGTCGTCCCGCCCGGCTCCAGCTGGCGCGACGAGATCAGTCCCGGCGTGTTCGCCACCGTCGCGCTGCACCG
>DASZLC010000228.1:0-2244 GCA_035552615.1 Solirubrobacteraceae bacterium | reverse complement strand
GACCACGTACTGACGATCCCCGCGTTTGGCGCCAACGAGCGCTGGGTCGCCGACGCCGGCTTCCCGTTCGCGCTCAGCGACGGCTACCTGGGCAACCCGCTACCGGCCAGCTACACCCGCTACCCGGCCTGGAACACGTTGCTGACCGGGCACTTGACGCCCGGCTACGCGGCCCAGCTGCGGCGCTTTATCGCCGCCAAGAAGGTGACGGCGATCGTCGTCGATAGATCGATCCCAGGCCCGTGGCGAACGCTGTTTGGCACCCTGCACGTGCGGCCGGCCGCGGTCGGCGGCGTGCTCGTGTACCGGCTGAGCCCTCGCAAATAGACTGTGGCGATGCCAGGGCCCGTCCGCTCGATCTCGGCGATCGTCCCCGTCTACAACGAGGAGCTGCAGATCGCGACGATCATTCCCGCGCTCAACGACGCCTTCGAGGCGCGCGGCGCCGACTGGGAGATCGTCGTCGTCGACAACGCCAGCACCGACGGCACCCAGGCGGAGCTGGCCGGGTTTTTGGGCTCGCGGGTTCGCGTCCTGCGCAACGAGGTCAACCGCGGCAAGGGCTTCTCGGTCCGCCGCGGGATGCTCGAGGCGACCGGCGAGCTGCGCCTGCTGTGCGACGCCGACTGCACCCCGTCGCTTCGCTCGCTGCCCGAGCTGGAGGCGCTTGGCGAAGCCTTCGATGTCGTCGCCGGTGCCCGCAACGATCCCGACTCTCAGATCGCGCGCCAGCAGCCCGTCTACCGGCGCGCCGCCAGCCTCGGCTTCATCTTCCTCTGCCGCCGGGTCATGGCCGAGCCGCTGCGCGATGTCTTCTGCGGATTCAAGCTGTTCTCGGGCGCGGCCGCCGATGAGGTGTTCCGCCGCTCGCAGGTCGACGGCTGGGCGTTTGACGTCGAGGCGCTCGCGCTGGCTCGGGCGCTCGGCTACGCGGTGGCGCCATGCCCGATCGCCTGGGTCCACCGGCCGGGCTCGCGACTGTCGATCCCACGCGTCGTGGTCCCCGCGTTGTCGGAGCTGATCGCGGCGCGCTCGTCGGTGCGCCGCCACGCGGCGCTGAGGCCGGTGCCGTCGGATGCCGTCGCGCCCGTGGGCGGCGGACAGCGACCCTGACGCCGGCCTTCGTGCGCGCCGCTCTTCTCACCGCCGCTCGATCCGTGCTGCTCGCAGGGCCGGTGGCGATCGCGTTCTTCTCCGGCGGCTACTTCGCTGGACCGCGCGCCTGGGCCGGCCTTGCCGCATGGCTGCTCGTCGTGGTGGCGGGGCTCGCCGCGTCGGGGCCGCCCGCCCGCTCGCGGGTCGCGTGGCTGGCTCTGATCGGCCTGTCCGCGTTGGCGGCGTGGACGCTGATCTCGTATCGGTGGTCGCCGATCGAGGGCACCGCCTACGACGACGGCCAGCGCGTGTTCTTGTACGCCGGGACGCTGATCGCCGCCGCCTGGCTGCTGCGCGACCGGGTCCTGGCGCTGCTCGAGCCGGCGGTCGCCGCCGGCACGGTGATCGTGATCGGCTACGGGCTGTCAGAGCGCCTGGCGCCGTGGCTGCTGAGCTTTCAGGGCTCCCCCGCCGCCCAGGGGCGGCTCGAGCAGCCGCTCACCTACTGGAACGCGATGGGCGCCATGGCGGCGCTCGGGATCGTGCTGTGCGCCCACCTCGCCGGCGAGCGCGAACGGCCCGACTGGATGCGGATCGTCGCGGCCGCGGCCGCTGGGCTGCTCGGTCTCGGCCTGTACTCGACGTTCTCGCGCGGGGCGATGTTCGCGTGCGTCGCCGGCCTCGTCGCGCTGGTCGTGATGCGACCGACCCGGCCGGGGCTGCGCGGGATCTCGATCGCGGTCGCGGCGGCGCTGCTCGGCGCGCTGGCCGGGGCGCCGTTCTCGGGCGTCACCTCGCTCAGCGGTAGCCACCACACGCGCGTCGTGCAGGGGACGGTCGTGCTGGCGCTGCTGATCGTGATCACGCTCGCCGCCGCGGCGGCCGTGGCGCTCGTGCTCGCCCGGGAGCGCGACGGTCGCTTGTCGGACGCACCGGTCGGGCTACCCCGCCACGCCGGTCCGCTCGCGCTGGCGCTCGTCGTCGTCGCGTTCGGGGTCTTTCTGCTGGTCGGCGACAAGGAGAGCAACGGCGCTCGGCTGTCGGGCGGCGCCGCGCGTCTGACGACGCTCCAGAGCAACCGCTACGCGTATTGGAAGGTCGCCTGGCGCGCCTTTGAGGCCGAGCCTCTGCACGGCGTCGGCGGCGGCG
>DASZLC010000227.1:0-4203 GCA_035552615.1 Solirubrobacteraceae bacterium | reverse complement strand
CATCGACCAGCACCACGACCACGACCACGACCACCACGACCAGCCCGCCAAAGCCTGACACCACCACGATCGGTTCGGTCAAGCCGAAGGGGAAGGCGATCCTCGTGCGCATGCTCTGCCAGGGCACGTCGCCCCGTGGGTGCATCGAACTCGTCACGCTGAGCGTCGTCGAAACCCTGCGCTCGGGCAAGGTGATCGCGGTAAGCGCCACCAAGCGGAGGCACCGGACGGCTCACAAGACCGTCGTGATCGGCACTGCCGCGGTGACTATCGCCGCCGGTCAGGCGAAGCTGGTCGGCGTGTCACTGAACGCTCGCGGCAGGGCACTGCTGTCCAGACGTCACACGCTTCACGCGCGGCTAACGGTGATCCAGATAGTCGGCACGACCCGTCTGACGGTGAAGGCCGTGCGGGTCACGCTGACCGAACCGACTCATAGGCGTCGTTAGGGCTCGCGTCAGGCGCGTCCAGACGCCGTCAAAAACGTCAATAATTCTGAAGTGGGCCGTCAGACGGCGGCCTTCGGCGAGCGCTTCATCGCGGCGCGGGCGTTGCGGCGCATCCGCGGCACGAGCAGCATCGCCTCCAGAGCGATGCGGGTGCTCATCTTGCTGGTGCCGTGGGTACGGTCGGTGAAGATGATCGGCACCTCGGCCACGGTGAATCCAGCGAGCATCGCGCGATACGTGACCTCGATCTGGAAGACGTAGCCTTCGGCGCGGACGCTGTCGAGGTCGATCGCCTCCAGCACGCGGCGGTGGATGCACTTGAAGCCACCGGTGAGGTCCTTCACGCGGACGCCCAGGATGATCCGCGCGTAGAGGCCGCCGCCGCGGCTGACGAGGCGGCGGATCAGGCCCCAGTCGTGCACGCCGCCGCCGGCGGTGTAGCGGGAGCCGAGCACGAGGTCCGCAGTGGCGGCGGCGGCGAGCAGATCCTTCAGGTAGGCCGGGTCGTGGCTGTAGTCGGCGTCCATCTCGCAGATCAGCTCGGCGTTGTGCTCCAGCGCACGGTGAAAGCCGGCCAGGTACGCGTGGCCGAGTCCGTTCTTGCCCGCCCTGTGCAGCACGCTGACGGTGGAGTGCTCGGCGGCAAGCCGGTCGGCCAGCTCACCCGTTCCGTCGGGGGAGTTGTCGTCGACGATCAGGATCTGGTGGCCGCCAATCTCGAGCTGGCCGAGCTCGCGATCGGTGGCGGTGACGATCCGCTCGACGTTGTCCGCCTCGTTGTATGTCGGGATCACGACCCATACCCGCGCTGACATAGCGCGGGAGGGTAGTGGCCCAGCCCCCCGCAGCGAGCGCCTGCACGCCTTCCACTGCTGTTCCTAACCGAGTGCAGAGCAGGCTGCCGGGTCAGGCGGCATCATGGACCGGTGGGTTCTGGCATCGACGATGGCGCCCCCGCGGCGCGGCGGGCGGCCCACGGTCCGGACGGACGGCGCCCACCGCCCGGATCGGGGCGGCGAGTAGTAACGGCGCTGCACCGCCGGCGCCGGACGACGGCCGGCGCGGGCGCCCTCGCGCTGCTCGTGATCGTGATCGTCGCGATCGGCGTGGGCGGGGGAGGGGTCGCCACCAAGGTGGCGCGCGGCCCGGCGCCGCTCGGGCTGTTCACGCGGATCCGGCTGCTGGCCGGAGACGGGACGACGTCGTTCGCCGCCGAGGAGAGCCGGGCGCTGAGTAGGGCGATCGACCGCACGCTCGCCTACACCCCGTACGTGCGGGTGGCCGGCGCGCAGCACCGCGAGCTCGCGCTCACCTTCGACGATGGACCGGGCCCATACACCCCCGATGTGCTGGCGATCCTCCAGCGCGACCACGTCCCCGGCACGTTCTTCGAGGTCGGCGTCGAGGAGCAGTACTTCCACGCTTCGACGACCCAGATCGTCCGCGATGGCCTCCCGATCGGTGACCACACCGAAGACCACAGGCCGATGTCGCAACTCTCGCGCGCCGACCAGAAGTCGCAGCTGCTGCGGGACGCCGCCGCGATCGGCGCCTATGGCGCGCCGTTCCCGCGGCTGTTTCGGCCGCCAGACGGGGTGTGGAACGCCACCACCCTGTCGCTGCTGGCCCGGTACCGGATGCTGATGGTGCTGTGGACCGTCGACACGAACGACTACCAGCTGCCCGGGGTGTCGGCGATCGTCGACTCGGCCGTCGACGGCGCCCGGCCGGGGGCGATCATCCTGTTGCACGACGCCGGCGGCAACCGTGCCGAGACCGTCGCCGCGCTGCCGATCATCATCCGCGACCTTCACCGCCGGGGCTACAAGCTCGTCACCGTGCCGCAGCTGCTGCTGGACAATCCCGCCCCGCACGATCAGGACATAGTCGGCCTGACGGGCCTCGGCGGGGCCTAGCGCGGCATTAGCGCCGCACGTAGGCGACGCGGTTCCAGCTCGGCTCGGGCGCCAACTCGATCGGCTCGTTGCCGCGGTCGGGCTGGACGTACACGAACGTGCTGATGTCCTCGTCGAAGTTGACGTCGAGCTCGCCTTCCTTCACCCGCTGATCGAGCCAGGCGCTGCGGAAGATCAGCCGCCTGAGCCAGTGCACCAGCGAGCGGTCTGACGGGCCGACGAGCTCGGGCCAGCAGTCGTTCACGTGTTCGCCGAGGGCCGAGGCGGGATCGCTCACCTCGCCGTTGACGACGAGATTGATCAGGTCCTCGGCCTCATCCTCCTCGACGGCGGTCCCGATGAAGCCGAGACGTCGAGCAGCCTGCTCGCAGCGCTCGCGGAAATCCCGTTCGTTGAACGTGAACCGCAGCTCGCCGTATTCGAGCACAAAGTCTTCGCCGGAGCTGTAGTTCCCGCGTCGGTACATACGCCGTCGGCATCATATGGGGCATTCCTGCCTGGCCGCAGTGAATGAAAGGGATGTTGCAGAGCAGGGGGGGTGAAATCCACCGGCTGCAGGCTCTGTATGACATGGAACCCGCGAACGCCACGAGCTCGGCCGCGAAGCCCAGGCTCGCCCGCGCCGACACGGTCGGCGCCACCATCCTAGTCGTCGAAGACCATCGCGCCACTCGAACCTTTCTCGCCGACAACCTCACCGCCGACGGATACGACGTCCTCGCGGCCGAGTGCTTCGCCGAGGCTGTGCGTCTGCTCGACACGAAGTTCCCGGATCTGGCGCTCGTCGACCTGGGACTGCCCGACCGTGACGGCCTGGAGCTGATCTCCGCCGTCCGGGACTCTGACCGCGATGTCGGCCGTGCCAATCCCGATCTCCCGGTGATCGTCCTGTCCGGGCGGGCCGGCGATCTGGAGCAGCTGCGGGGATTCCGCCGCGGGTGCGATGACTTCGTCTGCAAACCGTTCGATTACCACGTGCTCCTCGCCCGGATCGTCGCCGTGCTGCGCCGCACGGAGCGCCGTCCGACCACGGGCCGGCTGCGGATCGGGTCGCTGGAGTTCGACCCGCTCGGCCGTCAGGTGTGGGTCGCCGGCGAGCCGGTCACCCTCTCCAACAAGGAGTACGCGCTGTTGCGGGCGCTCGCCACCGACCCGACGCGCGTGTTCACCCGCCAGGAGCTCCTGCGCGGGGTGTGGGGGTTCAAACACGCCAGCACGACGCGGACCCTCGACTCGCACGCCGCCCGGTTGCGCGGGAAGTTGAACCGGGGCGGGGCGAGCTTCGTGATCAACGTCTGGGGGATCGGCTACCGCCTGATCGACGGAGGGATTTCGTCGTGAGCGGCGTGGTGCTGGCGCTGTGGGGGATCGCCACGGGCGGCGCGCTGGCGACCGCCGCCCTGCAGTGGCATGCGCGCAGCGCCGGTCTGGCCGGCGTGCGCCGCGCCTGCCACGAGCTCCGCGGCCCGATCACAGCGGCCAGGCTCGGGTTGCAGCTCGGCGCGCGCGCCGGCGAGCTGTCACCGGCTAGCATCGCCGCGCTTGACCTGGAGCTCGGCCGGGCCGGGCTGGCCCTCGATGACCTCGCCGACCCGGCCGGGCTCGCGTTCGGCCGGCGCTCCGACGAGGAGGTCGACGTCGCCGCGCTGCTCCAGACCTCGGTGCTGGCCTGGCGCGCCACCGCCGAGCTGCACGGCGCCGAGCTGTGCCTGCGCTGGATCGGCCCGCCCGCCAGCGTCCACGGTGATCGCCTGCGCCTCGGCCAGGTGCTCGGCAATCTCATCGCCAACGCAATCGAGCACGGCGCAGGCCCGATCACCGTGACCGCGAGCGCTCAC
>DASZLC010000226.1:0-26313 GCA_035552615.1 Solirubrobacteraceae bacterium | reverse complement strand
TCAGCTGCGGCATGGACGGTCGCTGTCGTAGTTACCCACCGTAGTTACTAGTAGTGCTCGCGGTAGTGCCGCGAACGTGTCGCCGAGCCATCAAGCCGGGTCTCGCCATGTCGATGTGACGGTTAGATCGTGACTGCTGCGGATCAGCTTCGACGCAGCCGCGGCTACGGCTCGGCCACGCCGTGTGTCACTGTGGTCGTCCCCGCCTACAACGAGGATCCGGCACTGCTGCACCGCTGCCCGCTGTCGATCGATCGGCAGGACTACCCTGAGTTCGAGGCAATCGTCGTCGAGGACGGCTCCCTGAATGTCGAGGAGCAGTTGCCCGTCCACGACGAGTTCAGCAAGGGCCGCTTCCGGGTGGTGCTCCAGCCGGACACACCGAGTACCTCCCCGATCTGCTGGCTGGGCTCGCTGGTCTCGAGCGCCTCGGTGGCCGTTGCCTGAGCGTTCTCGGCGATCGCCGCCGAGCTGGCACTCAGCTCCTCCAGCGTCGCCGCGATCTCCGAGATGGCCGCGGACCGCCGCGTAGCTCGTCAGCGCGATCGGCCGCTAGCGTGGCGTCGAGACTGGTCTGGCCGCGGCCACGGCACGCAACGCGTTTGTCGTGGCGCCGCCAGGATTGATCGCCGAGATCGCCGGTGCCAGCTCACCGCCGGCAGCCTGTAGGAGCGCGAGATCGGTCGGGTTGCGATGCTCGCTGAAGCGCTGCCCCGCGAGCGCGATATCGAACTGCACGGTGCGGGCTTGGGAGGTGCTCGCGATCCCATCGACGAGGGCGAGCGCATCGTTGTAGGTGTCCGTGGCGGCTTGGTAGCGCCACTGCGACACGCCAAGCGCGGCGGCGACAGATACCACGATCAGCGCCCCGGCGAGTCCGATCCCGGCGGGGCGGCAAGCTTTTTGGGTGAGCATGCAGTGGTTGACGGCCGTTGGCCGACGTCCCAGCTGCGTATTTCTCCACACTTTGTGGCTCCGTGGACAACTGCGATCGGCACGCAACTACATTGATCGTCGTGGAGGCGCCAGCTGGTGGGTCGACGATCACCATCGTGCTTGCGGACGATCATCAGATCGTCCGTCAGGGGCTGCGGTTGTTGCTCGAGGGCGAGCCGGACTTCGAGGTGGTCGACGAGGCCGGTGATGTCGCGACCGCGTCGCGTAAGGTGCTCGCCTATCGCCCACGAGTGCTGGTGCTGGATCTGAACATGCCCGGAGAGCCGACGCTGGAGGCGATCCCCCGCATCCTGGAGGCGTCGCCGGGGACTCGGGTGGTGGTGCTGACGATGCAGAACGATCCGGCGTTCGTTCGGAGGGCCTTGCGGGCCGGTGCGCTCGGCTACGTGCTCAAGGAGGCGGCCGACATCGAGCTGATCGAGGCCGTCCGGCTTGCGGCCGACGGTCGTGCCTATTTGAACCCGCAGCTCGGCGCACGGCTCGCGGCCGAGCCGTCCGAAGCGACGCGCGCTCCGGATGGATTGAGTGATCGTGAGCTCAACGTGCTGCGTCTGATCGCGCTCGGTCACACCAACGCCGAGATCGGCCGGGAGCTGTACCTCAGCGTCCGCACGGTCGAGTCGCACCGCTCGCGGATTCAGCAGAAGACCGGTTGCACGACCCGCGCCGAGCTCGTCGCCTACGCCCGCGAGCACGACCTCGTCAGCTGAGAACGCGTTTCGCTCGCTGAATTCAGCGCGATCACGCGGCCAGCGTGTGCTCGCGAGGGGCATGCTGCACCTGCGACGAGGACAGCGCCGAGCGCATCCGATCGGCGTCGACGGCCCGGCCGAAGTGGTACCCCTGGGCTTGCGTGTAGCCGAGCGCCAGCAGCGCCACCGACTGCGCTTCGGTCTCGACGCCCTCGGCGACCGCCTCGATCCCGAGGGCGCGGGCCATCACGGCGACCGCCGCCACAACGGCGCCCTCGCGCGGCTCGGCGAGCTCGGAGACGAACGTCCGGTCGAGCTTGAGCACGTCGATCGGCAGCGAGTGGACCAGTCGAGCCAGTGAGGACTGCCCGACCCCGAAATCGTCGAGCGCCACCTTCAGGCCAAGCGCGCTCAGCCTCGCCAGCCCATCCATCACGTCGCCGGGATCGCACGCAACAGCGGATTCCGTGATCTCCAGACATAGCGAGGAGGGCGGTAGCGACCAGCCCGTCAGCAGCTCAGCCACGAGCTCGGGAAGCATCGGGTCGGCCAGCTGCCGCGGTGAGATGTTGACCGACAGCCAGAAGTCGCGGCTGATCAGGCCATCGTCGAACCAGCGGTCGACGTCCGCCATCGCCGCAGCGAGGATGCGGCGGCCGAGCTCGTCGATCAGGCCGCAGTCCTCGGCGGCCGGGATGAAGTCGCAGGGCGGAACGAGCCCCACCCCCGGCCGCTCCCAGCGCGCGAGCGCTTCGACCCCGGCGGTTTCGCCGCCGTCGAGCTCGACGATCGGTTGATAGTAGGGGCGCACCTGCCCCGCCCTGAGAGCGGCCCTGAGCGCGACCTCGGTGTCGAGCCGCTGGAGCGCCGCCGCGTGGAGCTCGGCGTCGAATACGCGTACCCCTCCGCCTCCGCACTGCTTCGCGGCGTACATGGCGGCGTCGGCGTCGCGGACGAGCGTCGCCGCGTCCACCGGTGTGCCTGCCATGGGTGCGACCGCGATTCCCACGCTGCAGGTGAGATGCACCTCTCGGGAGGCGAGTCTGAACGGCTGATCGAGCACGGCGGCGACGCGCGCGGCAAGTTTGGGCGCGTACTCCGACCGGGGAAGACCGTCGCACAGAATCAGGAATTCGTCCCCGCCGAAGCGACTGACCGTGTCGAGCGGCCTGATCGCGCCTTCGAGTCGTCTGGCGAACTCGCGCAGCAGCTCGTCGCCGGCGGCGTGTCCGAGCGAGTCGTTGACCCGCTTGAAGTGGTCGAGATCGACAAACAGCAGGGCCACGTGATGGCTTCCGGGCTGAGAGCGGCTTAGGGCCGTCTCGGCACGGTCCATGAACAGCTCGCGGCTGGGCAGCCCGGTGACGGGGTCATGGAGGCGCTCGTCTGCCAGGCGGTGCGCCGCGAATGCGCGCTCCTCCGCTCGAACAAGCTCGGCCGAGGTCCGCGCCGCCAATCCGCACGCCACAAAGAACGCCACCACCGCGGCGACCAGCACTCCGAATATCAACCAGCGGTCGACGATGACGGCATGTGACGCGGCCGGCATGTGAGCGACATCGATCCCCAGCCAGCCAATCAAGATCGCCGCGATGGCCGCGATCACCGGCGGAAAACGATGGCTTGTCCTGCTCATACGTCAGTGATCGGACAGTACGAGCGTCGCGCGTGCCGTAGCCACTGCGCGACCCATTGCGTAGAAACCCGTGCAAGATGGCCCCGGGCGGTGTGGGATCGCTCACCGCGTGCCTTCGACGGCGCTCCGCACTGGCCGCTCGCTGAGAAACGGCCCGAGCGTGTCCATGAAGGTCTCGGGATCGATCGGCTTGCGGATGTAGCCGTCGAACCCGGCGGCCGCGATCCGCTCACGGTCGCCGACCATCGCGGAGGCGGTCAGGGCGACAACCTTGGTTCCTGCCAGCCCTGGTGCGCGCTTGATCGCCTTGGCGACCTCATAACCGTCCATCCCCGGCATGCGGATGTCGAGCAGAACCAGCTGAGGTCGCGTCTGAATGGCGACCCGGAGCCCCTCTGGCCCGTCGCGAGCCAGCATCGGCGTATATCCGTACTCCATGAGGAAGTAGTCGATCAGCCTCAAGTTGTCTTCGTTGTCCTCCACCACGAGGATGCGTGTCGCCATCAGGCCGCCCGGTCGGACAGTTCGACTGAAAATGCGCTGCCATGACCGGGCTCGCTCGTGAAGCTGATCGAGGCGCCGATGAAAGTGGCCAGCGTCTGGGAGATATAGAGACCGAGACCGGTGCCTTCGTACGGCTGGGCGGACTCCGCTGCGATCTGCTCAAACGCCGCGAACAGGCGCTCCTGGTCGCCCTGCTTGATCCCGACGCCGGTGTCGATCACGGTGAACCGCGTCACCGGAGCGTCGCCGGCGGTGTCCTGCTCAGCCAGCAGACGAACGCAGCCCTTGTCGGTGAACTTGATCGCGTTGTTGGTGAAGTTGATCAGGATCTGGCTCAGCGCCCGGCGATCGCTGCGAATCTCCAACGGCTTGGATGGGGCGACGAGGCCGAGCTTCACGCCCTTGACCGCGGCCAGCGGTTGGAGCCCGACGACCACTTCCTCCATCAACTCCTGACAGGAGATCGACACGACGTTCAGCTCCAGCTTGCCTGCCTCGATCCGGGCGAGATCCAGGAGGTCGTTGATCAGTGAGAGCAGATGGCGGCCGCTGGCCTGCACCGTGCACAGCTGCTTGGTCTGCTCGGGAGTCAACGGGCCGGGCAGACCCATCAGCAGCGTGCCGGTGAACCCCAGGATCGCGTTCAGGGGCGTGCGCAGCTCGTGGCTCATGCTGGCCAGGAAGCGATCCTTCGCCCGGCCTGCCGCCTCGAGCTTGACGTTCGTCTCCCGGAGGTTCTGCTCGAATAGCTTGCGCTGCGTGACATCCCGGATCGCGGCCGTTGCGAGCAGGCCTCGTCCGGTCTCGAGCGGGCTGAGGCTGATCTCGACAGGGAACTCGGCGCCATCCTTGCGCCGACCCCGGAGCTCGAGTCCGGCGCCCATCGGTCGCACGCGTGGCTCGGCGAAGAACGCCGACCGGTGCTCAGGATGGCTCCGCTGGTACCCGGCCGGCATCAGCATCTCGATTGGGCGGCCGAGAAGCTCCTCGCGGCCGTAGCCGAAGAGCCTCTCCGTTTCGGCGTTCGCGAGCTGGATCATGCCCGCCTCGTCGACGATCACCATCGCGTCCGGAGCAGACTCGAGCACCGAGACCGTATATCGCGACCGCTCCCACTCGGCGATCAGCCGCCGCTCGTCGGTGATGTCGCTCGACATCGACAGGAACCCGATCGGGTTGCCGTCTCCGTCGCGTCGGACCGTCGTCACGACCCGGGCGGTGAACGTGCTCCCATCCTTCCGCTGCCGCTCGACCGTGCCCTCCCACTTCGTCTGTCCGCGGGCCTCCTGCATCATCCGCTGGGGCAGGCCTTGCCGCCGTCCCTCAGCGGTGTGCAGCACCCATCCATGCAGGCCAATGATCTCCGAGGGGTCGTAGCCGTACAACAGTCGCGCGCCCTCGTTCCACAGCTGGATCACGCCATCCATGTCCGCGGCGATGATCGAGTACTCCGTCGAGGCCTCGAGCACCCCCGCAACGAACCGCATCGCGCCATCCCCATCCGCGAATGCGCATTGTTCGATGTGTCCTGGAAGCCGTGGCTGCGCTGGCGTCATCCCGTCCGCCCCTGCTCTTTACTCAAGATAACCTGAGTAATAAGCAGAATAGCAGCTAAACGGCGAGTTCCGGCTGGACGAGCCGATCGGCGAGCGTCAGCCGAGCTCGCTCAACGCACGGGATCCTCGTCGTAGCGCTCGCCGCGCTGGTACGGGTCACGCGCGTAGCGGACGCGGCGCGGCGACCATGCCGTCATCCAAAACAGCGCAAGGACGAGCCCGACGCCACCGACGATCATCAGAATGTCTCCGATCGTGCGCAGGCTGAAGCCGTGCGTCGTCACGGTGATCGCGAAGCGAAGAATCGCTCCGACAGCGATCAGGAATAGAGATGTCCCAAGCGGCATGCGTGTCCTCCAATTCGGCGGGTGCCCCCCCGGAAACAAACCTACCCATGAACCCCCCGCCGAAACAGCCACTCCCCGGCTCGCCCGTCCGGTCACTCGCACGTCATCCTCGCGCCCCTGCGAGATATCGTGCACGCGGACGCGATCCTTTTTCAGCTTCACCGTGCCCCAGTTGCCACCGGGTAGCAGTGCGAGGGTCTGCTTGAAGCTGACCTTCCACTCCCGTCCAAGTTCGCCGCGCAACGGCACGTCCAGCTTGCCGTCATCGACTTCTGCCGATGACCAGTCGAGCACTACATCACTCATCGACCCGGTACTACCCGGTAGACCGAGGCGTCATGCGGGAGCTCTCGTTGCGGCGTTCAGCTGCGCCCGCCGCTCGGTCACCGTGTGTGAGCGAACCCCTACCGCGGGTAGAGCTGCCGCCAGTCCCGTCATCTGGACGCGGGACGGCTGCCTGATGCCGAGACTCAGACGATCCGACTGCTTGGCGCCTGGAATCGCGCGTGTCCGCCACGGGCGCGGTTTCACCTACCGCGATCCGGCCGGCCGACGGATCGACGACCAGTCGACGCTTCAGCGGCTCCGCGGCTTGGCGATCCCGCCGGCGTGGACCGACGTCTGGGTCTGCCTCGACGAGCTGGGCCATCTTCAGGCCACCGGCACCGACGCGGCCGGTCGCAAGCAGTATCTGTACCACCCGCTGTGGAGCGAGCGCCGTGACCGGGCCAAGTTCGAACGGATGCTCGCGTTCGCGGAGTCTCAGCCGCGGCTGCGCAGGTGCGTGACCCGAGACCTGCGCGATGCAGATCCGACCCGCACTCGCGTGCTGGCGGGCGCTGTGCGACTCCTCGATCTCGGCCTATTCCGCGTCGGCAGCGAGGAGTACGTCGAGGCGAACGGCAGCTTCGGACTGACGACTCTCCGAAAGGAACACCTCACGATCACCGGTGACGCGCTGAGGTTCGACTATCCCGCCAAGAGCGGCCTCGAACGGGTCCAGATCGTCAACGATCGTCGCTGCGCCGAGCTTCTGCAGACGCTGAAGCGACGCAGGAGCGGTGGCAGCGAGCTGCTCGCCTACCGCGAGGGACGCCGTTGGTTCCACCTTCACGCCGAGGACGTCAACGAGTACCTCAAGGCAGTGCTCGGCGGGGAGTACAGCGCCAAGGACTTTCGCACGTGGAACGCGACCGTGATCGCAGCAGCTGCGCTGGCCGCCGCGGCCAAGTCCAACGGTGTCATCCCGAGACGGGCGACGAAGACGGGGCGTGAGCGGGCGATCCGGTCCGCCGTGACATTCGTCGCCGAGGCGCTCGGCAACACACCCGCCGTCGCCCGCCGCTCCTATATTGATCCACGCGTGTTCGACCGCTACCGCGCGGGCAACGTTGTCGAACTCGACGTCGATCCCGACCTGCTCGTTTCCGGCCGTGACGCCCACCGGCGCCGGATCGAACGCGCTGTGCTTGAGCTGTTGACGGGATAAGACGTAATGATGCTCGTGCGGCTGCTCGTCACCGGTTACCTGTTAGCGCACCACGCGGCTGCGGCGGTCTCCGAAGAACATCGCCAGTGCGACAATCGCCAGCACGAACAGCACGGGGTGAATGATCACACCACCGGCAATCGAGATGACAAGCAGAACTACCGCGAGCAGGAGCAACATGTGAGGCCTCCAAGGCTGAGGAATCTCGTCTGCACTTTCTCTACCCGCAAAACCGGCGTGCAAGCGGGTGCACATGTTCACTCACCTCGTCATCCTCCGCGGGTGCGCCGGGCGCTCGGAATCCCGAACCACAGGCCGCCCACGATCAGCGACACGAGAACGCCGACGATCGCGGCTGCGAGCCCACCGATGACGACGGCGGAGAGCAGCACCATGATCGCGATCAGGCCGATCGCCAGGAACCCCATCCCAGCGACCGCCAACGAGTTGGCGAGGTCGATGATGAACGCCCGCTCGTGCTGTCGGAACAGCAGGCGGTGATGGACCGACGGGGCGATCAGGAGCACAGTTGCGGCGGCGATTGACAGCAGCGCGACGAAGTACACGACGTGCTCGAAGTCGTCGGTGTGCTTGTAGCCGGTATTGAACGGGACGATCAGCAGGAACGCGAGCAGCACCTGGATCCCAGTGCCGGTTACCCGCAGTTCGTTGAGGAGCTCGATCAGGTTGCGATCGAGCTGCGCCTGGCGGGACTCATCCGGCCGCTGGTCCCTGCGCGCATCCATCCGGCCCACCTACCCGGCCCTCACGTCGCGCAAGCGCATCGGCCGACGCCAGCGCCGCGCGAAGCTGGTCGAGCGAGTCGCGCAGGATCCGGGAGACCTGCATCTGCGAAATCCCGACGCGGGCGGCGATCTCCGACTGGGTGAGATCTTCGATAAAGCGCAGCCGGACGATCTGGCGGGCCATCCGCGGTAGTCCGCTGGCGATGCTGAGGCGCTCGTCGACCTGGTCGAAGCCGGCGTCCTCCCGGCCCAAGCGATCGGCGAGCCGGCGCTCCTCGTCGTCGCCCCCAACGGTTAGGTCGAGCGAGCTGGTACGGCGTCCGGCACTGACTTGGAGCGCCTCAACGACGGTCTCGACGGACCATCCGAGATGCTCGGCGAGGTCCGGGATCGTGGGCTCGCGCCGCGCTCCTGCGGTCAGCTCGCGAATCGCGCTCTCCACTTCCAGCGCGCGTTCCTGGGCGCCGCGCGGCACATGCACGCCCCAGCCGAAGTCGCGGATGTAGTGGCGTAGCTCGCCGAGGATTGTCGTCACCGCAAACGAGGAGAAGCTCACACCGCGCGCGGAGTCGAACCGGTCGATCGCCCCGAGCAGACCATAGCTGGCGATCTGCACCAGGTCTTCGAGCGGTTCGGTGGAGCTCACGTAGCGCCGGGCCAGGCTCCGCGCGAGCGGCATGTAGCGCTCCACCAGCAGGTCGCGTGCCCGCTCGTCGCCGTCGCGTTGCCACGCGGGGAAGTACGGGAGCAGCGCGTCGTCCCCGGCTGATGGTCGGGAGATCCGCGGGGAGTTGGGCGGTTCTTGGTCAGACATTGCGCGTCGCGGTGGTGGAGATTCCGGCGCGACTCCTACGCTCTGCCCGGCTAGTCAGAACTATAAACTTCTTGGGACTTAGTCCGAATTAGAATATGATTCAAATTAGTACGCCGTCGGGTATCGAACCTGGTATCGGCTCGATTTGTGATTCAGAGACGCTGGTATGTGCTCGCTACGCTGGGCCCATGCAGACCGAGGACGTCGCCCAGCTGCTCCGCGCGCATGACCTCCGGGTGACCCCTCAGCGGCGTGCGATCCTGCAGGCGTTCCGGGGACGTGGCGACGAGCACCTGTCCGCTGAGGAGGTGTTGGCGCGCGCGAGCGCCGCCGTCCCCGAGATCGGTCGCGGCACCGTCTACGCCACCCTCGCGGAGCTCGCCGAGATGGGGCTGCTGTCCGCCTTCGGCAACCAGGACGTGATCCGTTACGAGACGAATCTCGAGCCCCACGATCACTTCCGCTGCCGGGTCTGCCTGCGGATCTTCGATGTCGAATTCGGCGGCGAGGAGCTTCGCGGCCGCCCGCTCGAGGGCTTTGTCGTCGAGCACGTGCTCGTCATGGCGCGCGGCATCTGCGGTTCGTGCATGGACTATCACCGCGGGCTCGCCGACGGCGCGGAGAGCATGCTCTCGCGCGCGATCGTTGCCGAGGACGCGGTCGACGAGCTCGCTGCCGTCGTGGTCCCGAGCCCACTCGGGGACCTGATCGCGGCGGCCTCGAATGAGGGCATCGCGCGCGTCGCGTTTACCGAGCACGCCGACTACGCGACCCTGACGGCGCTGTGCGGCGGCCGGCGTCGACGGTCGCGAGCCGCGGCGCGGGAGCACCTGGCGGCACTGACCGGGAGCATCGACGGGTATTTCGGGGGTGAGCACATGAACGCAGTCGACGAGATTGACTGGCGCTTCTTCCAGCCCGCCGCACGCCTGGCACTCACCGCCGTGCGGCAGATCGCGTGGGCGACGACGCTCTCCTACGACCGACTCGGCGACGGCTTCACCCCGTACGAATGCGGGCTCGCGATCGGTTCGAACCCGACCCCGATCCTGATCCCGTGCCACCGCGTGACCCGCGGTGCCGAGATCGCGGAACTCTATGTCGGTGGGCTGGAGCATCTGCGGTACCTGCAGCAGTTCGAAGTGGCCGGCTGACATCGGTCAGATAACTGACAATCATCAAATCGGTGATTCAGCCGTCGCGGGACTCGGGTAGCGAGAGGCGCCATGACCACCAGCGCAATGACTGCACCGGTTACTCGGTCGAATGACCTCACTCATACGGACTCCGGGGCGTTGTTCGCGCGCTGGCAGCAGCAACAGGACCCGCGCGCGCGGGAACTGCTCGTCGAGCGTTTTCTGCCGCTCGCCCGCAAGCTCGCCCGGCGCTACCTCGCTGCCAACGAGCCGATCGACGACCTCGTCCAGGTTGCAAGCCTTGGCCTCGTGAAGGCGATCGACCGTTTCGACCCGGACCGCGGGCTGGCGTTCTCGACGTTCGCGGTGCCCACGATCCTCGGCGAGCTGCGCCGATACTTCCGAGATAGCGGCTGGAGTGTCCACGTCCCTCGCGCCGCCCAGGAGAACGCGCTCGCGGTCGACAAGGCGATCAAGGCGCTCAGCGGGGGCGCCGCGCCGACGCCCGCCGTCCAAACGATCGCCGAATACCTCGAATGGTCGATCGAGGACGTGCTCGCGGCGCTCGAGGCGAACGCCGGCCGCCATGCCGCGTCGCTCGACGAGCCCGCTGCCCCTTCGCTCGGTGGCGAGGCCACCACGCTGCTCGACACGTTCAGCCGGATCGACGAGGGCTACGAATGCGTCGAAACGCAGCTGGTGCTCGCCGACGCGATCCGTCAGTTGCCGCCGGCCACGCGGCAGATCATCGCCCTTCGCTTCGCCGAGGATCTGACCCAGGCGGAGATCGGTCGGCGCGTCGGCGCCTCCCAGATGCAGGTCTCACGGGTGCTCCGGGCGGCATTGCAGCAGCTCCGTGAACACCTCCGCTAGGCGCTTCGTGATCGTGACCGGGCCCGCGCGGCCGATGTAGGGCGGCGCTACAGGGCGGTATCCGTTCTGAGATTCTCCCGAGCAATTGGGCGCCCGGGCTTGCACCGGGCGCCCAGGGTTGCAGCCGCGAACGACGAAAGAGGCGGGAGCATGTTGAAGCAACGGTGCGTGACGGCGCTCGGGACGGCCCTGGTTCTCGCGGGCTGTGGAAACAGCACGGTAATCGGCACGGCGACGAAGTCGGCACCGACGACGACGGCGACGCACGCGTCGGCGCGGACCTCCACGCCGCACAAGCGCAGAAAACCGGGCCTCAGTGAGGCAGCGGCGGGCAGGGCGTACCTGTCAATCGCCGATGCGACAAACACGGCCATCACCACGTTGCAAGCCAAGTTCAAGGCCGCCGGCCCGTCAACGACGCCGGCAGATCTTGGCGCCGACGCGCAGCCGGCCGAGGCCGCCCTCGCTCAAGCCGATGGCAAGCTCGCGACGCTCGCGCACAACTACCGCCCGGCGGCGTCCGACATCAGGGCACTCATCAGGGATGATGCGGCCATGGCCCAGGTTCTCGCCTCGACGGCTTCGCTGACCAGCTCGACCGTTCAGCAGTGGGACCGGTCGATTGAGCGCGACCTGAGCAGGCTGTCGAGTGCCGTGTCGTTCGTACGCACCGACCTCGGGTTGCCGCAGAAGTCGTAGGCCCGCGACACGGCGATCGTGGCGATCGGCGTGACCGGCTACCCGGCGGCGTCGCGTGCGAGATCGGCGAGCAGTGACGCCATCGCGCCGAGCGTTTCGGCGGACCGACCGACGTCGTAGGCGCTGGCAAGCTCCCGGGGGTCGTTGTAGCCGACGACGGCCGTGTCGCCGCGATCCCAGACAAGCATCCGGAGGGGAAGCTCGATCCCGATGCGCGGGTCCTCCTGCATCAGTGGCGTGCCGGCGCGTGGATTGCCGAACACGACCACGGCCTCGTCGGCCAACTCCAGATCGACCGCTCGCGCCGCCGCGGCATGATCGATCTGGGCGAACACGGTCAACCCGCGCTGCTCGATGGCCGCCACCACGCGGCTCAGCGTCTCGCTGAACCCGGCGGAACTGGGAACGATGTGCACCCCAGAATTGTCGCCGACGAGGGTACGGTTCGGGCTACGGCTAGCCCTACCCCTCGCCTCTGGGGCGCCGGGCGCACGCTCGGGCGAGCCCACATATACGTACTCGGGCGCCGACGAGAGACTAGTGTGTGACCAACGACGAAGGACGACGATGAGTCAGACGCGTGACCTGGCCGACGAGCAGGCGGCATTACGCCGGCTCGCGATGCTCGTCGCCGATCGCGCGGCGCCCGCGGCGGTGTTCGCGGCGGTCATCGAGGAGGTCGGACAGCTGCTTCCGGTTGACGTCGCGATCCTGGGCCGCTTCCACGGCGACGGCACGGGGACCGTCCTCGCCGCGTGGGGTGGATCGGCAACCAGCTTCGCCCCCGGCAGCCGATGGAAGCTGGAGGGGAACAATCTCGCCACGGCCGTGTACGAGACCGGCCATACGGTCCGGAATGACCGCTATGACGATGCCTCGGGAGCGATCGGCGTCGCCGCCGACGAGAGCGGCTTCCGCTCCGGCATCGGGACGCCGATCACTGTTGAGGGAAGCCTGTGGGGCGTGATCGTCGTCGGCTCGACCCTGGAGCAGCCCCTGCCCGCCGATACCGAGGCGCGCCTCGGGTCGTTCACCGAACTCGTGGCCACCGCGATCGCGAATGCCGATGGCCGCGCTGAGATCTCGCGGCTGGCGGAGGAGCAGGCGGCGTTGCGGCGCGTCGCAACGCTCGTGGCGAGCGGCACGCCCCCGGAGGAGTTGTTCGCGGCGGTCGTCGAGGAAATCGCGCGGCTGCTGCCCGTCGAGTTCGTGCACATGGGCCGCTACGAATCGGATCGCACGATGACCATCGTCGCGCCCCGGGGCAGTCGCGACGAGCGGTTTGCTCTGGGCAGCCGCTGGCCGCTGACAGGGCGCAACCTCGCGACGCTCGTGTTCGAGGGCGGCCGTGCCACCCGGATCGACGACTACGGCGATGCCTCCGGACCGGTCGGCGTGGCCGCCCACGAAATCGGCCTGCGCTCGGTGGTGGGGAGCCCGATCGTTGTCGACGGCCGGGTCTGGGGACTGACGGCGTGCTCCAGCCGGCGGGAGCTCCTGCCCGCGGACACGGAGGAACGTCTCGGGTCGTTCACGGCGCTGGTGGCCACGGCGATCGCAAATGCGGAGAGCCGCGCCGAGATCTCGCGGCTGGCGGAGGAGCAGGCGGCATTGCGGCGCGTCGCCACGCTCGTGGCGCGCGGGACGCCCCCGGAGGAGTTGTTTGCTGCTGTCACCGAGGAGGTGGGGCGGCTGCTTCCGGTCGATTTTGTCCACATGGGCCGCTACGAGGCCAACGGGACGGTGACCGTTCTGGCTACTTCGGGCAGCACCGTTGATCGATTTCCGGTCGGTGCCACACTCAGCCGTGGGGGGAGGAACCTCACAACGATCGTGTTCGAGACCGGTCGTCCGGGCCGGATCGATAGCTACGGCGATACGACGGGTCCCTTCGGCGACACCGGCCGCGGTCTGGGTATCCGCTCCTCGGCCGGGACGCCGATCATCGTCGACGGCCGTGTGTGGGGCGTCGTCACCGCCGGATCGACCACCGCGCGGGCGTTGCCGCCGAACATCGAGGCGCGGCTGTCGGACTTCACTGCGCTGGTGGCAACGGCGATCGCGAACGCCGAGAGCCGCGGCGCGCTGACCGCGTCGCGCGCGCGGATTGTCGCCGCCGCCGATGAGAGTCGGCGGCGGATCGAGCGTGACCTCCACGACGGAGGCCAGCAGCGCCTGGTACATGCTGTGATCGTGCTGAAGCTCGCGCTGCGGGCGTTGTCGAACGGTGACGCCAACGCCACCGAGCTGGTGGCTGAGGCACTGCAGCACGCCGAGCAGGCGAACGCCGAGCTCCGCGAGCTGGCGCACGGCATCCTGCCCGCTGCGCTCACGCGCGGTGGGCTGAAAGCCGGAGTCGATGCCCTCGTGTCGCGCATCGCGCTGCCGGTCACCGTGGACGTAGACGTCAAGCATCTCCCGGGCGGGGTCGAAGCGACCGCCTACTTCGTCATCAGCGAGGCGCTCACGAACGCCGTCAAGCACGCCCACGCCTCGAGCGCCGCGGTCACCGCCAGCGTCGACGCCGGACAGCTGCGCGTCGAGGTTCGCGACGACGGCGTGGGCGGAGCGCTCGGCGGGCACGGCACCGGCCTCGGTGGGCTCGCCGACCGCGTGTCAGCGCTCGATGGTCGCCTCGTGCTGGACAGCCCGGCGGGGGGCGGCACGCATGTGTGCGCGCTGCTGCCGATTGGGTCCCCTAGCGGTGAGGCGCGTCGCCCAGGTACGTGAGCACCGCGAGCACCCGCCGGTGCTCGGTCTGCGCCGGATCCAGCTCCAGCTTGTGGAAGATGCTCGTGACGTGCTTCTCGACCGCGGCCTGGCTGACCCGGAGCGACTCCGCGATGCCGTGGTTGGACTTGCCCTCGGCCATCGCGCCCAGCACGTCACGCTCACGCGGGCTGAGCCGGTCGAGCGGGCGGTCGCGTTGGCGGCGGCCCAGCATCCGCCCGACGACCTCGGGGTCGAGCGCGCTGCCGCCTCCGGCGACGCGGGTGACGGCGTCGACAAAGCTCTCGATGTCGCCGACGCGCTCCTTCAGCAGGTAGCCGACCCCCTCGGCGCGCTCGCCGATCAGGTCGAGCGCGTACTGCTCCTCGTAGAACTGCGACAGCACCAGGACACCCGTCTCGGGGCGCTGCCGGCGCACCTCGATCGCGGCCCGCAAGCCGTCATCTCCATGGCCCGGCGGCATGTTGACGTCGGCGATCACGACCGACGGACGGTGCGCCAGCCCTTTGCGTAACAGATCCTGCGCGTCGCCGGCCTGAGCGACGACGTCGAATCCGGCTTCGGTGAGCAGCCGCGCGATCCCCTCGCGCAGCAGGACGTCGTCCTCGCCAATCACGACTCGCAGCGGTCCCTGCACCGCTCAACCGTACCGCGGCGTCCTAGCGTGACGGCGATTCGTCGACGAGCAGCGTCGCGAGCGGTGCGTTCGGGAGGTCAGCCTTGTTCACGAACGTCAGCGCGCCGACGGCGCGGGCGTCGTCGCAGGTCGTGATGTCGGGGTCGATCGAGGTGACCAGCACCCGCGGATGCCACGGCAGCGATGCCAGCCGGCCCGCCAGGGTGATCCCGTCCCCGTCGGGCAGCTCGACGTCGACGAGCACCACGGCGGGCTTCAGCCGGTCGGCGGCGGTCAGCGCGGTGGCGACGCCATCGGCCTCGCCAACGACGGCGAGGCCGATGGCGGCGAGCAGTCGCCCAGCCAGCGCGCGGAACGCCGGGTCGTCGTCTACCACCAATACCGATCGGGTCACGGTTCAATCATCGTCCGCTCGCGAGCGCTGCTGGGTAGGGATTTCCCTACTCGCGCCTCCGGCGCCCGGGACGCCAATTGTCCGGCAAAACCGTGGGCCCGGCCCGCCTGCGCCGCGCTAGCGTAACGGCATGACCTCACTCGGCCGCACCCATCTCGACGTGTCATCGATCTGCCTCGGCGGCAACGTGTTCGGCTGGACGGCCGACGAAACGCAGTCCCGCGCCATCCTCGACGCGTACGTCGCCGCGGGCGGCAACTTCATCGATACCGCGAACTCATACCTGGTCGAGCACGGCCGGTCCGAGACGATCATCGGACGGTGGTTGGCCGACAGCGGTGCGCGGGACCGGATCGTGCTCGCCACGAAGGTCGGTGGCGGGCGCGGGGCCGTCCGCAACCTGCGCGCCGAGACGATCGAGCGTGAGGCCGACGCGTCGCTGGAGCGCCTGCAGACCGACCGCATCGACCTGTACTACGCGCACTTCGACGACCTGGAGACGCCCCTGGAGGAGTCGCTGCGCGCCTTCGACGCGCTCGTCCGCGCCGGCACGGTCCGCTACATCGCCGCCTCGAACTACACCCCGCAGCGGCTCGCCTCCGCGCTGGACCTCCAGCGTGAGCTCGGGCTGGCCGAGTTCATGGTGCTGCAGCCGCACTACAACCTGGTCGAGCGTGAGTTCGAGCGGACACTCCGGCCGATCGCCGACGCCTGGGATCTCGCCGTGCTGCCGTACTACGCGCTCGCCTCGGGCTTTCTGACCGGGAAGTACCGGCCGGGAGGCGGGGCCGTCGAGTCGCCCCGCGCCGAGGGGGCCCGCGCGTACCTCGACCACGGCGGCGCGGCGGTCCTGGAGGCGCTCGACGAGGTCGCGGCGGCGCACGCGACGACGGTGACCGCCGTGGCGCTGGCCTGGCTGCTCGCCCAGCCACGGGTGATCGCGCCGATCGCCAGCGCGCGCACGATCGAGCAGCTCCAGCAGATCATGCCGGCCGCCACGCTGGAGCTGACCCGCGCCGAGGTCGACCACCTGTCAGCTGCCACGCCCGGGTAGGGCTTTCCCTACCCGCGCCCTCCGGAACCGGCGCGTCACTTCTCCGGCGTGACCGCATGTACGCGCGGCCCGGTCGATGAGAGGCTGTTCATCGATGAGCGCGACGCGACCACACACCCTCGGCGCGGAGCTGGAGCGTGACCGCCTGGAGCGTCGGGTCCGGCACGCGACGTTTGTCGTCGCGGCGCTGCGCCGCGTCGACCGCGAACGGCGGCGCGAGCAGGGTGCGGTCCCGATCCATGTCCGACGCGCGATCGTCGATTTCGAGGTTCAGATCAACGCCATGAACGCGCGGCTGCGTGAGCTCGCCCCAGAAGCGCAGCCAACGATCGAGCGGCTGCGATGAGGACGGCCACCAATGCCGACACCTGGCTGGGATGGTCGATGATCGACCAGTTGCTGGAGTGCTACGTCTCCTGGCGCGAAGAGTGCGACGGGGTCCGGTTGGCCTACGAGCGCTGGAACGAGGCCGCGCGCGGCGAGCGGCGGCTTGCCCATGCCGTGTACCTGGCGGCGCTTGACCGCGAGGAGCGCGGAGCGCGCGCTTACGCCGAGCAGATCGAGCGCGTCAGCCGGATCTCCCCCGGGGTCACGACGTTCGACCGGCCGCTGCTTCCAGCGATCCCGCAACCGCGCTGGTGATCGCCGTCAGACGGCGCTGGTGAGCCGAGCCGCCAGCGCGCGCCCCGCGTCGAGGAGCTCGGGCGGGCCGAGCAGCTCCATCGGCTCGTCGAGCGATGCCATCCACAGCAGGAAGTGCCGCGACCAGGGGCCGCGGGTGGTGACGAGGCACGCGTCCTCGCCGTCGGGCTCGACGGTGGCGTAGCGCCCGGGGATGCGGTCCCGCAACGCTGCCGCCCGCCCCCGGAAGCGAAACTGCCCCGGCGGTCGGTCGGCCTCACTGCTGTCCCCGCCGCGCATCCGACGCTGCACGAACTCGGCCGGGTCGCCGCCCGGGACGATCCGACGCCGGCCTCGCTCGCCGGGTCGTACGCGGCCGCGGATCCGGTCGATCCGGAACGTGCGCCAGTCGTCGCGCTCGATGTCGAAGGCGACCAGGTACCAGCGCGAGCCGCTGTGGACCATCGCGCTCGGCTCGGTGTTGCGGTGCGTCGCCTTCTCGTCACGCGCGACGTAGGCGAAGCGCAGCCGCACGCCGTCGCGGCAGGCGCCGGCGATCGCGGCCAGCATGTCGGCGTCGATGCGCGGTCCGTCGGTTCCGAAGGCCGAGGTGGCGTCGCCGAGCGCGCTCACGCGCCGGCGCAGCCGGCTCGGCAGCACCTGCTCGAGCTTGGCCAGCGCGCGCAGCGAGGTCTCCTCGATCCCCTCGATCGAGCCCGACGCCGCCGTGCGCAGCCCGACCGCGACCGCCACCGCCTCGGCGTCGTCGAGCAGCAGTGGCGGCAGCTCGCCGCCGGCGCCGAGCCGGTAGCCGCCGGCCACCCCCGGCGCCGCCTCGACCGGGTAACCGAGCGAGCGCAGCTTGTCGACGTCCCGCCGGATCGTGCGCGGGCCGACCTCGAGCCGATCGGCCAGCTCCCGGCCGGTCCATTCGCGGCGGACCTGGAGCAGCGAGAGCAGCGCGAGCAGGCGGGCGGAGGTCTGAACCATCGTGGGCACAGCGTCCCACAGATTGCGGACGATTATTGACCGCAATTCCGCGTTACCCCCGATCAGCGCGCGTGTGCCGGCGGCCGCGTTGGCGACCAGATGCGGCAGGCGGCGCTGGTGAAGCGGCGTCCGGCAGGGGAGCACCGCCGCCGCTTCATCCAGCACCTACCGGATGGTCGGGATCCGGCCCCCTGCCCCAGCCGTGGGGCAAGCATGAGCAACCGCACCGCGCCTCGGTTCGCCTCGCAGGGGTGAACTCTGCACGCTGCTCCGAGCAGCCTACACCGCTCAGATAATTCTGATCAATCAGAGACATTCCGTGCAACTTTCCAGCCACAACGTGAGGCAAGTAGATCGGTGGGGGTTCACCGCGCGGCGACCACCGCACGGTCGCGTACGTATTGCGGACAAGAGCTGACCGCAATTACCCAAACACGGACAGAAGCTGACCTCGATTGCCGAGAACCTTCGGACCATGACAACCACCACCCTCACCCCTTACTCCGCCGCCGCGACGCGCTCCGGCCGGGCCGTCTGGCTGGGCTTCGTCGTCGTGATCGTCGCCTCCGTGATGGACCTGCTCGACTCCACCATCGCCCAGACCGCGGCGCCGGCGATCCACCGTGACCTCGGCGGCTCCTACGCCGATCTGGAGTGGATCTCGGCCGCGTACACGCTGGCCATGTCCTCGATGCTGCTGCTGGGAAGCCGGCTCGGCGACGCATTTGGACGGCGGCGCGTGCTGCTGGTCGGGATCGCCGGATTCATCGGTGCGTCGGTGCTGTGCGGGCTGGCCCCGACGCCGGTGACGCTCGTCGTCGCGCGGGCGCTGCAGGGCGCGATCGGCGCGCTCATGGTGCCGCAGACCTTCGGGATCACGCGCGAGCTGTTCGGCGACGAGGGCCAGCAGAAGGCGTTCGGCGTGATCGGCCCGGTGATGGGACTGGCCGCCGTGGCCGGGCCGATCGTCGGCGGCGGGCTGGTCAACCTGAACGTGTTCGGCACGGGCTGGCGGGGAATCTTCTTCGTGAACGTTCCGCTGGGGCTGGCCGCCCTCGCCGTCGGCCGGCGCTACCTGCCGCGCGTCGCGCCAGCCTCGCCCGATGCTCGCGTCCACGGTCCGAGCGTCCTGCTCGCCATGGCCGGCAGCGTGGCGCTCATCTACCCCCTGATTCAGGGTCGCCAGGACGGCTGGCCGGCCTGGTCGTTCGCCATGCTCGCCGCGGGGGTCGTGCTGATCGGTGCGTTCGCGCTGCTCCAGGGCGCCCGCGCGCGGCAGGGCAAGACGCCGCTCGTGGAGCCCTCGATTCTGCGCCGCCGCCCGTTCGTCGCCGGCCTCGCCGTCGTCGTTGGCTTCATCGGCGCGATGGGCGGGATGATGATCGCGCTGAACGTGATGTACCAGACCGGTCTCGGGTTCTCGCCGCTGGCGTGCGGCGTGGCCACCGTCTCGATCCCGCTGGCGGCGATCGCCGGCTCGATCACCTCATCGGCGCTGCTGCCGGCGATCGGCCGCCGCACGATGCACATCGGGATCGTCACGATGGCGATCGGGCTGGTGGTCGTCGTGATCGTGCTCCGCGCCCAGAGCGGCGGGCTGAGCGCCTGGTCGCTGGCCGGGCCGCTGGCCCTCACCGGCTTCGGGATGGGGATGGTGTTCGTCCCGATGTTCGACGTGATCCTGGCCGGCGTCGCCCCGCACGAGATCGGCTCGGCCTCGGGGCTGCTGGAGTCCGTGCAGCAGCTGTCGATGTCGATCGGGATCGCCGCCGTCGGCACTGTCCTGTTCGACCGCGTGGGCGCCGGCCACGGCCCAGCGGCGTTCGTCGGGGCGGCCGACCACGGCCTGGTGGTGGCGATCGTGCTCCTGGCCGCGGCGGCGCTGGCCGTGTTCTGGCTGCCGCGCCATGCGCGCGCCGCGGGGTGAGCCGAGGGGTGTTGGCAGGGCTATCTCAGTGTGATTGTCCGCTTCGTTGCTCCGTGCCCATCGGCGAGGACGAGTGTCAGCGTGTAGCGGCCGGCCTGAAGCCGGTGGCGCAGCGTGGGCTTGATCCAGATCACGCCGTGCTGCATGCGGCCGCTGCCGCTGGCGTACAGGACCCCGCCACGACGCAGCGTGGCGTGCACGATCGCGCCGTGGCCAGCGCCGGTGGAGCGCGTGGCCAGGACCAGGCCCAGGACCGTGAGTCCCGAGGTGAGCTGGCCATTTGCGCTCATCGCCTGGTAGACGGTGTCTCCTGGGAAGCTCGCGGTGTATCTGGTGGGGCCGAGCGTGATCAGGAGCGCCGGGAACACTGTGCACGTGGCGACCCCCGACGCGTTGGTCGTCGTCTGGCAGGTGTTGCCCTGCCCAGAGAACGCGATCGTCTTGCCTGAGATCGGCGCGCCATTGTCGCCCCGGCTGAGCTTCGCCGAGAATGTGACCGATAGCAGCCCGAAGCTCGCCGGAGCGGCCACCAGCTTCGTCGCTGCCTGGGTGATCGTCAGAGTTCCGGCGGGCCCGTAGCCGATCGTGTAGTTCGGGTCCATGGCGCCGCTGCAGGTGATCTGGTAGGTCCCGGGCGGGCTGGTGTCGGTCGCGTTCGAGGTGCACGTCGCGGCAGGCGTCAGCGACGCGGGTGAGTCACCGGGCAGAAACCCGGTATAGGTCGGCGTGAACGTGGCCGGCACCGCGCCGTACGACGCGCTCGCGGACGGCGCGTTGACCGTCAACGGCGCCGCGCTGGCAATTGCGTCGACCGCTACCCCAAGCGGTGCGGTCGCGCCCGTGATGAGGCTCTCGTTGACGCCTGAGCCGTCGAGATTCGCTGTCCCGATCGTGCTCCCCGTTTCCGCACCGAAGTTGGCCCAGTAGATGCCGTCGGCATTGACGGCCACCCCCGCCGGGCCGCTCACGCCGGCGATGAAGCTCTCGTCGACGCCTGAGCCGTCGAGGTTCGCGCGCCCGATCGTGCTCCCGGATCCATCCATCCCAAAGTTGGCCCAGTAGATGTAATTGGCATTGACCGCCACCCCGACCGGGTAGTTCGGGCCGGTGATGAAGGTCTCGTCGACCCCCGTGCCGTCGAGGTTCGCGCGCCCGATCCGGGCCGAGAATTCCTCTGACCAGTAGACATGCGCATCGTCGACCGCTACCCCGGCCAAGTTGACCCCGCCGGTGGTGATGAAGCTCTGGTTGACGCCTGAGCCGTCGAGGTTCGCGCGCCCGATCGTCCCCAAGTTCTCGTTGGTCCAGTAGATGTAGCTGCCCGCGACCGCCATCGCGATCGGGTCGTCCGCGCCGGTGATGAAGCGCTGATTGACGCCGGAGCCGTCGAGGTTCGCGCGCCCGATCGTCCCGGCAGTGTCGTCGGTCCAGTACAGATAGTGGCCATCGACCGCCACCCCGGCCGGCGTACTCGCGCCGCCGACGAAGCTCTGGTTGACACCAGTACCGTCGGGGCTGGCGCGACCGATCGTGGTCGAGACGGCGTTGGCCCAATAGACGAACGCGTCCGCCTGCCCCGCCACGACCCCAAGCGCAACCACTGCGACCAAGCCCACCAGCAACCGCCGCAAGCCAGCCATCACGCACGTCTCCTCACGCGGCGGCCAGAGTTCCACGCCATCCGTGCCACGAACCCGACCGCTCTTGTCGGACGACACAGCGCCCCATCCCACGGGCGCCCGCACCTGATCACCGCTAAGCCTAGCCCCCGAGCGCGCGTTGCCGCCCTGCCCAAGTGGAAGTTTATCGTGCGGTGGACGGCGCATCAAACCCCGACAAGAAAGGGGCGCCGGCCGTCAGCCCGGCAGGCGGTCGACCACGTACGAGGCGATCGCCAGCGACGCCGTCGCCGCCGGCGACGGGGCGTTGATCACGTGCAGCACGTCGCCGTCGGCCTGGAAGACGAAGTCGTCGACGAGCGTCCCGTCGCGGTCGACGACCTGGGCGCGGACACCGGAGGGGCCGCGCCGGAGGTCCTCCAGTGCCAGCTCGGGCAGGAAGCGGCGCAGCTCGGCGAGCGCGGCGCGGCGGTTGACCGCGCGCCACAGCTCGCCGGCGCCGGTGCGCCAGTAGCGGCGCATCAGCCGCCGCATCTCGGGCGAGAGCAGGCGCCGTCCCAGCACCGGCACGGCGTTCGGGCCGGCCCACACGTGGTCGTCGATCCGGCGGGTGAAGTGGACACCGAGGAACGGAAAGCGGGGGTCGGGCACGGGGTAGACGAGGCCGCGCACGAGCGCGGCGGCCGGCTCGGAGAGCACGAAGAAGTCGCCGCGGAAGGGGCTGATCCGGTGCGCCGGGACGCCGGTCTGGGCGGCCAGCCGGTCCGACCACAGCCCGCCGCAGGTGACGACGCGCCGGGCCCCGAGCGCGCGCACGTCGTCGACGCGCACCCCCAGACGCACCGACCCGCCCAGGCGCGTCACCTCATCCGCGTACGCGCGCGCGACCGCAGCGAAGTCGATCACGCCGGTCTCGGGCACGTGCAGCGCCGCCAGCCCGCGGATATGCGGCTCCAGCTCGCGCAGACCGGCGGCGTCGAGCCGCCGTACCCCCCGTAGGCCGTTGGCCAAAGCCCGGCGCTCCAGCTCGTCCAGCCGGGGCAGCTCCTGCGCCCGGGTCGCCACCACGACCTTCCCACACACCCGATGCGGGATCTCGTGCGCGGCGGCGAACTCCAGCAGCCGGGCGCGGCCCTCGCGGCAGAGCCGCGCCTTCAACGATCCGGGCGTGTAGTACAGGCCGGAGTGGATGACGCCCGAGTTGCGGCCGCTCTGATGGAGCGCCAGCGAGAGCTCGCGCTCGAACACCACGACCCGGTCGCCGGGGCGTCGCAGCAGCTGCTCGCGGGCGACGGCCAGGCCGATCAGCCCGCCCCCGACGACGGCCAGGTCGACGCTCACGGCTGCTTCAGGGGGCTGAGCCTGAAGTCGCCGAACGCGCTGGTGATCGTCGCGACGACGCGCAGGTGCCGGCCGTGCGTGGTGGTGATCGAGCACGTCAGCGTGCGGCCCACGATCAGCAGCACGTGCCGGGTGCAGCTCGACCTCGACGGGTATCCGAGGCCGGCCAGCTGCCGGTTCACCGTGTTCTGCACGGACGTGGCGATCTCGTCGAGTGGACGGTTGGAGTAGTGGCCCTTGGCGTCGGTCTGCACGATCGCGATCGGCACCGTCTCGCCGTCAGTGAGGGTCAGCGTGCACGTGAACCGCTGGCCCTTCTTCACCGGCTCGCCGGACGGACACTGGGCGCTCTTGGCCCTCAGCCCGAGGCCGTGAGCGACGCCGCGGAGGTGCTGCTCGATCGAGCCGGGGAGGATTGTCTCGACGGCGCCACACCCGGCGAGCGCCAGCGCGCCGACCGCCGCGGCGGCGAGGGTGGCGATCCGGCGCGGCGACATGGCGCCGGGAGGTTAGTGAAACGTCCCCGCTCCGGCCGGGTGGGCGTATGGTCAAGCCGTGGTCCGCCGCTGGAACCGCCACCCGATCCTGGCCTCGGCAGTGGCGACGGCGATCGCCGCGGTGGCCGTGCTGGTGATCGCGCACGTGACCGGCGCCGACGCGATCGGGCGGGCGTTCGACCACGTGCACCCGGGATGGATCGGATTGATCGCGGGCGGAGAGGTCGTCGCCTACGCCGCCTACATGCTGGCCTACCGATCGATCGCCGGAATCCACGGGCACGGGCTGCTGGCCCTGCCGCTGGTGGCACGGATCGTGGTGGCGGGCTTCGGCCCGTTCGCCATCGGCGGTGGCTTCGGCCTGGACCGTCAGGCGCTGCAGGCCCTCGACGACGACGAGCACAGCGCCCGCGTGCGGGTGATGGCGCTGGGCGTGCTGGAGTGGGCGGTGCTGGCGCCGACCACGTGCGTGGTGGCGATCGTGCTGATCATCGGCGGCGCCAACATCATGGCCTCGCTGCTGTGGCCGTGGGCGCTCGCCGTCCCGGCCGGCTTCGCCTTCGGGCTGTGGGCCAGCGCGCCCGGGCGTGAGGTCTCGATCTTCGGTTGGCGACCCCCGTGGCTGATCCAGGCGGTCGAGGGCATGGGCGTCATGCACCGGCTGATCCGCAGCCCCATGGAACACTGGGGCGCCTGGTGCGGAACGACGCTGTACTGGGCGGCCGACATCACCGCCTTCTACGGCGGCCTGCGGGCGTTCGGCCTGGACCCGAGCGTCGGCAGGGTGATCATCGCCTACTCCACGGGGTACGCCGCCACGCGCCGCTCGCTGCCGCTGGCCGGCGCGGGCGTCACCGAGGGGCTGATGACCTACGCGCTGTACTGGGTCCGCCAGCCGCTGGCCCCGGCGCTGGCCGCGGTCGTCGCCTACCGGGCCTTCAACTTTCTGCTGGCGGCGGCGCCGGCGCTGATCGCCCACGGCCAGCTGAAGCCATTGCTTTCTCGGGCGCGCGGGCGGGGAGGCTCCGGCGGCCGAGGCTCAGGCCCAGGCTCGCGTAGCTACGGAAAAAGCGCGTCTCCGCCGCCGTCAGCACGTCCTCCAGCGCCGCCGTGAACCGCTCCAGCTCGTGTTCGGGCAGCGTCAGCGGCGGCAGCGCCTTGATCACGTTCATGTGATGCCCCGCCACCTGGGTCAGGATCCGGTGCTCGTGGAACAGCGGCACCGTGACGAGCTGGGCGAACATGCCCGGCTGGCGGCGCTCGATCGCCTCCCACACTCGCTTCGCCGTCCGCCCCGGCGGCGGGCCGAGCTCGATCGCCCACATCAGCCCCAGCCCGCGGACCTGACGGACGATCTCAAAGCGCTCCACGAGCGGCCGCGTCAACTCCAGCAGGCGCTCGCCGAGCCGCGCCGTCCTGGCCACCAGCGCCTCGCGGTCGATCACGGTCAGCGTGGCCAGGGCGGCCGCTGCGGCCAGGTCGCCGCCGCCGAACGTCGAGCTGTGGACGACGCAGTTCTCCATCGAGTCGAAGGTGGCGTCAAACACGGGGCGGCTGGCCAGGACGGCTCCGGCCGGTACGTAGCCGCCCGACAGCGGCTTGGACAGCGTCACGATGTCCGGCTCGACGCCCCAGTGCTCCAGCGCCAGGAAGCGCCCGGTGCGCCCGACCCCGGTCTGGACCTCGTCGAGGACCAGTAGCGCGCCGTGGCGATGGCATAGCTCCTGGGCGCCGGGGAGGTACCCGTCGGGCGCGACGAACACGCCCTTGCCCTGGACCGGCTCGACGATCAGCGCGGCCACGTCGCCGGCGGCGAGCTCATCCGCCAGCGCGTCGAGATCGCCGAACGGGATCTGCGTGGTGTCGGCCAGCAGCGGGCCGAACGGGGCGCGGAACTCGTCGTTGCCGTTCACCGACAGCGAGCCGATCGAGAGTCCGTGGAAGCCGTGCTCGCAGAACAGGATCCGGGCCCGGCCGGTGGCGGCGCGCGCCAGCTTCAGCGCCGCCTCGACCGACTCCGTCCCTGAGCTGGTCAGGACGACCGCATCCAGCGGCGCCGGCGCGCGGGCGATCAGCTCCTCGGCCAGCACGCCGGGCAGCGTCGCGACGCCGAGCTGCACGAGGCTCGGCGTGTCGAGCGCCAGCACGCGGTGCAGCTGCTCCTTCACGTACGGGTGGTTGCGGCCGAGGGCGAACACGCCGTACCCCGACAGGAGATCGAGGTACTCGATCCCTTGGCGGTCGATCAGGTAGGCGCCGCGGCCGATCGCCCAGTCGCGGTCGAACCCGAGCGTGTGCAGCACCCGCCCGAGCTGCGGATTGAGGTGGCGCTGGTTGAGCGCCATCGTCTCGGGCGCGCGGGTGCGGAACAGGTCGGCGACCTGCAGCCAGCTGGTGTCGTCGGGGTCGTCGAGCACGTCGTCATGGTTGCACGCCGTCGTCCTCGACGGGCTGCTGCGGCTTGCCCTTGGGCAGGGCCAGCGAGCCGACGAAGGCGACACCGAGCAGCGCCAGCGCCCACCAGAACGTGTGGCCGAAGGCGCCGGCCATCGCCGGCGCGATCCGGGCGCGCACCGCCGCCGTGACGTGCGCCGTGGCGCCGATCGTCGCGTGGCCGCCGAGCCGCGCGGTCAGCGCCGAGGCCAGCAGCACCGACAGCACCGCCGTGCCGATCGATGCGCCGACCTGCTGGATGATGTTCAGCGCGGTGCTGGCGCGGGCCACCGCGGGCCCTCTGATCGACTGCATCGCGCCCGAGAAGGTCGGCATCATCGCGAACCCGAGCCCGACCCCGAAGACGAACAGATCGGCGCCGATCAGCCAGTACGAGGTGTGGGCGCCGATCTGGGTCAGCCACAGCACGGCGGCGATCACGGCCACGATTCCGGGCGGCACGATCTTGCCCGCGCCGATGCGGTCGGTGAGCACGCCGGCCACCGGCATCGCCAGCATCGAGCCGAGCCCCTGCGGCGCTAGCAGCAGCCCGCTGGTCAGCGCCGACTCCCCGCGCACGGCCTGGAAGTACAGCGGCAGCAGCAGGAACGAGCCGAACAC
>DASZLC010000225.1:0-21343 GCA_035552615.1 Solirubrobacteraceae bacterium | reverse complement strand
GCCCGATGCACCTCGGTGATCGGCTCCTCCTCGGCGGAGGGAGCGGGAGGTTCTCCCACGGGCGTCGGCTCGGCCGGCATCCACGACATCGGCGGCGGGGTCGATGGGGTGTCGCTCTCCTCCTCGCGCTCGGGCGGGAGGTGCGGCTCGTTGGTTTCGTCGCTCACTCGGGCGGATCTTCGCCGAAGACTTGCTTCCAGATCAAGGTCGCCGTCTTGTGCGACGCGACGCTCGCCAGCGCGCCAACGCCGGCGAGGAGACCCGACCACATCAGGCGCTTGACCAGGGGGCTCTCCGTCATGGCGTGTGATTCAAGCAGAATCGGAGGACGCCACGCTGGACGTCCGCCGATCGCCGCCGCGCCCGACGCCCCCGCAGATCGTCTCGACGATCAGCGTGGTCACCCGCCTGACCTCGGCTTCGTCGAGCCGGTGCTCGTCGAAGATCCAGCCGGTGAGCACCTGCTCGATTGCCCCGTAGAAGGCGAGCGCGGCGAACTCCGGGGTGATCTCGGTCCGGAATGCGCCGGAAGCCTGGGCCCGCTCGACGATCCCGGCGATCTGCCCGTAGGCGTCACGGATCTGCGCCAGGTGCGTGCGCCCGAACGTGTTCGCCGCCCGCGTCACCTCGACGATGATCACCTTCATCAGGTCGGGGTCGTGCCGGTAGGACTCCAGGATGAACGACGCGATCGCCCGCAGCTTCGCCCGCGGGTCGGCGTGGGCGGCGTCGGCTTCGGCGATCGCCGCCAGCATCAGGGCCCAGCGCTCCAGGAACAGCGTGTCGAGGATCTCGTCCTTGGAGGAGAAGTAGTGGTAGACCAGCCCGTAGGCGACTCCGGCCTCGTCGGCGATGTCCGACACCCGGCACGTGTGGAAGCCCTGGCGGGCGAACACGCGCACCGCGGCGTCGAGGATCATCCGGCGCTTGTCGACGGCGGCGGTGGCCATCACCGGTAGACCCCGGGGCGGCGGTGGGTCAGCGCCGGCAGCCGGCGGCGCACATCGGCGAGCAACGCCGGGTCAAGGTCGCCGAGCACCGCGCACTCGTGGTCGGGCGCGGTCGCCAGCACCACTCCCCAGGGGTCGGCGATCAGCGAGCGTCCGCCGGAGCGATGGCCGGGCAAATATTCGCCGATCTGATTGGCCGCGATCACGAAGCACTGGTTCTCGATCGCCCGCGCCCGCAGCAGCACCTCCCAGTGGTCGCGGGTCGTGGCCAGCGTGAACGCGGCCGGGACGACCAGCACCTCGGCGCCGCGCGCGGCGAGTGCCCGGTACAGCTCGGGGAAGCGCACGTCGTAGCAGATGCTCATCCCCAGCCCGAGCCCGGAGCGCAGCTCGCTCAGCACGACCTCCTCGCCCGCCCGCTCATTCTCAGACTCGGCGTAGAGGACGCCGTCAACCTCGACGTCGAACATGTGGAGCTTCCGGTACACGCCACGCAGCTCTCCGTCCGGGCCGACGTGGACGCTCGTGTTGGCCGTCTTCTCCTGACCGTCGACGCGCTCCACGATCGAGCCGGCGACAAGGTCGATCCCCAGCTCGCGGGCGACGGCGCGCGCCCAGGTGACGGCACGCCCGTCGAGCGGCTCGGCCGCGTCGCGCATCGCGTCGGCCGAGCCGAGCACGTTCCACTTCTCCGGCATGACCACGAATTCGGCGCCGCGAGCCGCCGCCTCGCGCACCAGCCGGTCGGCCGTGTCAAGGTTGCGTTCGATGTCTTCCGTCGAGTTGAGCTGGATCGCTGCGGCGCGCACGTCACTCCGACTGTCAGTTGATTGACTCGTCAGTCAGGATACCGCGGGCGCTTCGGCGCACCCCGCCCACCGTCGCTGAACGGGCTCGCGCTCCCGCCCCGTGCGATGCCCTCCCGGCAGGGCCTGCGGCCGTTGAAGGCGTGGCGCTACGTCGGCGTGTTCGGCCCTGAGCTGATGCTGTGCGCCGCGGCGGTCAGGGTCGGTCCCGCTCGCCAGACGTTCTGGGCGGTGTGGGATCGGCGCACGGCGCGGCTGTACGAGCGCACGACGCCCGGCCGCGGCGGCGTGATCCTCTCCCCCGGCCTGCTCCGGGTCGCCGATGATCAGATCACGATCGACCTCGCGCTGGCCGAGACCGACGGGATCGAGACGGTCTGCCCCAGCGGCGACAGCTACGCCTGGACGCGCAAGCAGGGCGGCGTTCTCGCCACCGGAACGGTGACCATCGACGGTCGTCCCACACTGCTGCAGGCCCGCGCCGTGATCGACGACACCGCCGGCTACTACGAGCGCCACACGCGCTGGCGGTGGTGCGCCGGCGTCGGGCGAGCCGCCGCCGGCGCCGAGCTCGCCTGGAACCTGGTGGAGGGCGTAAACGATCCGCCAGCGGGCAGCGAGCGGACGATCTGGGTCGACGGCGTCGGCACCGAGCCGCCGCCCCAGCCGTTCGCCCCCGACCTCAGCGCCGTCGGCGAGCTGCGCTTCGCCGCCGAGGGCGTCCGCGCTCGCACGGAGAACCGGCTGGTGATCCGCAGTCGCTACCGCCAGCCGTTCGGCACATTCTCAGGCGTGCTGCCCGGTGGGATCACCGTCGCCGAAGGGTACGGCGTGATGGAGGACCACGATGTCCGCTGGTGATCAGGCGGGCGTGAGGATCACGACCGGGATCTGACGGTCGGTCTTCGTCTGGTACTCGTCGTAGGCCGGCCACTCCGCCGTCATCAACGTCCACAGCTCCGGCTTCTCCTCGGGCGACGCGTTGCGCGCCTTCACGGCGAAGCGCTCGCCCTTCACCTGAATATCGGCGGCCGGGTTCGCCTCCAGGTTCAGCCACCACGCCGGCGGCTGGTCGGCGCCGCCCTTGGAGGCGACGATCAGATAATCGTCACCGTGCTGGCCGTAGATCAGCGCCGAGTCGCGCGTCTGGCCTGACTTGCGCCCGGTCGTGGTCAGGATCAGCGTCTGCGTCCCCTGCCAGTCGTGCCCCTCCTCGCCGTCGGTCGCGCGGTATTTGTCGATGTGCTCCTGTCCGAACAGCATGGGCTCTCCTTTGTCGTTCTCAGCGCCGCGGTGCGGCCGCGATCAGCGCCGCGGCGGCGGCCCGTGCGGGCCCGGCGATCGCCGGGTCGCGCTCCATCTTCGCCGATTGGCCGGCTCCGTCGTACACCATCTGCAGCTGGCTGGCCAGCAGCGGGGGGTCGGCGATACCGGCGTCCTGCGCGAGCTCGGTGAACAGCGCACGGATGTCATGCCGGTAGGCCTCGGCCGCCGCGTCGATGCGTCCGCCGGCGGGCGCCTCGGCGGCGGCCGCGGCGAACGCGCACCCGCGGAAGCCGGGATTCGCGAACTGCGTGGCCTGGACGTCGAACACGGCCAGGAGCGCCTCGACGGGATCCTCGACGCCGGCGGCGCCGGCCCGCAGCCGCGCCAGCTGCCGCTCGTGGCGCTGATCCAGATAGGCGCGGACGAGCTCCTCCTTGCTTCCGAACGTGCTGTACAGCGAGGCCTTGGCCACGCCGGCGCGCTCGATCACCCGGTCGATCCCGACCGACTGCACGCCCTCGGCATAGAACAGCTCGTTGGCCGCCTCGAGCAGACGCTCGCGGGGAGATCGCTTTGCCGTCGATGTGGGCATCTCTACTGAGCTCATCGTAGAACCACGGGGCGCGCGCGACGGTCGCCGACGGTCAGGCCGATGGCGGTCGTCGCCGCCAGCACCATCACGGCGACGCCGAACTGCCGCGCGGTCCCCGTGACCGTGCCGTGCTCCACCAGAAAGCCGGCGAGGATCGCCGGCAGCCCCATGGCCAGATAGCAGATTGTGTAGGCGACGGAGATCACGCCGGCGCGCTCGGTCGGCTCGGCGAGCGACACGATCGTGCGCAGACCGCCCTGGAAGCCGCCGCCGAAGCCGGCACCGGCGATCGCGGTCCCGACGAAGAACAGGCCCACCGAGCGCGCGGAGATCGACCACAGCACAACGGCGACGCCGCCGATCATGAGCGCGTTGCCCACCAGCGCGAACGTCCGCGGGACCACCCAATGGAACACCAGCACGGCCAGCGCACCGCTGCCGGCGAGCACGAACAGCGAGGCGCCGCCGAGGATCGTCGAGTGCGATCCGGACACCAGCGCGGCCAGCGACGGGCCCAGCGAGCCGTAGAAGCCGGCGAGCGCCCACACCGCGATCAGCGACGGCGCGGCGATCGCCACGGCGCCGCGTATGTGGCCGGGAAGCGCCAGCGTTGGGCGCAGCGAGCGTCGGGCGCCCTCGCGGCGCGGCGAGGTCTCGCCGATCATCAGCACGCCGGCGGCCTGGATGACGAACAGCACGAGCAGCACCAGGTAGACGAGCTTGGTCGGCGCGGGCAGCAGTTGGACGAGTAGCGCCGATCCGAGCGCGCCGCTGGCCGTGCCGCTCATCGCCCCGACGGCGTTGGCCACCGGACCGCGCCCAGGGTGCAGGTCGACGAGGCCGGCGCCGATCGCACCGACCGCGGCGCCGGTGGCGAGCCCCTGGATGACGCGGGCCACGAGCAGCACGTCGAGCCCGCCGGCGAACGCGAACAGCAGCATCACGATCGTCTGGGTGAGCAGCGCGACCACGAGCACGGGTCGACGCCCGATGTGATCCGACAGCGAGCCGAACACGAGCAGCGACACCAGCACGGCGACCGCGTAGACGCCGAAGATCACGGTGATCGTGATGGCCGAGAAGCCCCATCGGGCCTGGTAGGTCGCGTACAGCGGCGTCGGCGCGCTGGAGCTGGCCAGCAATATCAACAGGATCGACGCCAGCAGTCCGAACGCGGCGCGGTCGGGCAACCGCTTCGATCGATGCTCTAGAGATGCGGTTTCGGTGGTCATGCCATCACCCTAGCAGACAGACAGGTCTGTCTATCATCGCCGCATCACCTGCGGCTGATCGCCGCCGGCGAGACCCGCGCCCCCGGGGTCGGGGCGTCAGAGACGTCGGTTTCCGGGCACTCGACCGTGTTCGCGGATCGAGATTCCACCAGCGGTAGGAAAACGACACGGAGCCGGCACTCGATCCGCCGGAGCGATCGAATGTCCGGTTATCGACGGGCGGACGGCCGGGTGAGCTGTCAGCGCGCGTCGCGGTGGCTGCGCAGCGTCTGCACGAGCAGCTTTGAGTGCAGCGCGCCGATCAGGTCGCGCAGCGGTGCCGCACCGGACAGGATCAGCTCGACGGCGCGATCGGGGTCGACGCGGCCGGCCAGGCGTTCGCGCAGCAGCGCCACCTCCTCCTCCACCAGCGGGACGAGCGCATCGCGATAGCGCAGCGTGTCGTACACGGTGAAGCCGATCGCCTCCTCGTACCCGCCGGCGCGGAAGCGCGACATCGCCTCGATGATCTCGATGTCGTCGGCGTCATAGCCGCGCGCGGTCGGCGTCAGGACGCCGATCTCCTCCAGGCGCGCCAGCACCTCGGCCGGCAGGTCATACGCCTCCCGAACCCGCGTCCGCGACACACGCCCGCGCTCTGAGGCCTCGGCGGCGCGCTCGATGATCCGGTCCTCCATTTCGACGATCCGGGCCACCCGCTCGGGGTCCTCGGCCATCAGCTCACGGATCACCCGCAGCGGCATGAACCGGTCCTCCTGGAGGCGCTTGATCAGCCGCAGCCGCTCGACGAACTCCTCCGGGTAGTAGGCCATGTTGCGGCTCGTCCGCTTCACCTCCTCGCCGTCGCCCAGCAACCCCTCGCGGAGGTAGTGCTTGATCGTCCCCGCGCTGACGCCCGAGCGGTCGGCCAGCTCGCTCATCTTCAGCATCGGGCGGGGCTCGACGGTCATGCCGGCGCGGCTGAGGGCAGCTCGATCCCCAACAGCGCCCGCGCCTCATCGACCGTGGCGGGGCGGCGCCCGAGGTCCTCGGTCAGCTGCCGAGCCTTCGCGATCAGCTCGCCGTTGGAGCGCGCCATCGCCCCGTCGGGCAGGTAGAAGTTGTCCTCCAGCCCAACGCGGATCGAGCCGCCGAGGGTCAGCGCGGCGGCGACGAGCATCCACTGGTCGCGCCCGATCCCGATCACCCCCCAGTGATGGCGACCCGAGCCGACCTGGCCAAGGTTCTCCGCCATCACCGCCAGGTTGCGGGCCGTCGGCGGGATTCCCCCGACGACGCCCATCACGAAATCGGCGTGGAGCGGCTCGGCGAGCAGGCCCATGTCCACCAGCGGCGCCAGCGAGCCGACGTGGCCGACGTCGAAGCACTCGTGCTCGGGCTTGATGTGCAGCCGCCGCATCGCCTCCAGCAGCTCGATGATCTCGTCAAACGGGTTCGGGAACACGAACTTGAACACGAAGTCCTTGCGGGTTTTCGAGTACTTGGCGTAGTTCATCGAGCCCATGTTCAGGGCCGCCACGGCCGGGCGGCCGGCCTCCAGATAGGCGATCCGCTTGGCCACCGGCACCCCGAGCGTGCCGGTCGAGAAGTTGATGATCGCCGCGGTGCCGACCTCGGCCCGGATCGCGTCGCGGATCGCCACGAAATCCTCGATCTCGTACGACGGCGTGCCGTCCGGCTTGCGCGCGTGGATATGGATGTGAACGCCGCCCTCGTCGACGATGCGCCGCGCCTCGGCGCCGTACTCTTCGGGGGTGTAGGGGATCGCCGGGCACTGCTCGCGGTTGGCGATCGAACCCGAGATCGAGCAGGTGATCACGACGGGGTCATCGAGGCTCATGGGGCGTCTCTCAGCGTAGGAAGTAGAACGTTCTACTGCCTACTCTGGCGAATACCGCCGCACGCGTCAAGGTTGATAGGTTCTCGCGATCCATCGCAGGCTCGTCTCCGCCGCCGCGACCGCAAGCGCGCTCGCCGCCCTCGCCGCCGTCCCCGTGGCGCAGGCCGGCACCGTCACCCACCATTGCGGCGCGGTGCGCACCGACCAGAGTTACCACGCCTCACCGAGCGGCCAGTTCGGCGCCCGCGCCATCACCGCCCGGGGCGCGAGCTGCACCGCCGCGCGCCGGCTGGCCGCGGCCTACGTCGAGGATCCGTACTCGGTCTACGACCGCAGGGACTCCACGAAGCCCCTCGATGGCTGGACGTGCACGTGGCGGACCGACCGGCAGGTCGCCCAGCGGGTCGCCGTCGGGTGCGTGCGGGGCACGCGCCGGATCCACTTCGCCGACCGCTTGCCGAGCGGCTGACGGTCACACGGGCACGACGCCGGAGCGCTTGAACGGCCGCTCGACCCGTTTGCCCTCGGCCATCTCCAGCGCGCGGCAGATCGTGGCGCGCGTCTCGCGCGGGTCGATCACGTCGTCGATCATGTCGTTGCCGGCGGCAACGTAGACGTCGATGATCTTGCGGAAGTTGTCGATCAGCTCGGCCTTCTTGGCCGCCGGGTCCTCGGCCTCCTGCACCTGCTTGCGGAAGATGATCTCGACCGCGCCCTCGGCCCCCATCACGCTGATCTCGGCCGACGGCCAGGCGACGATCAGGTCGGGCTCGTAGGCGCGGCCGCACATCACGTAGTAGCCGGCGCCATACGCCTTACGGGTTATGACCGTGACCTTCGGGACCGTCGCGTTGGCCGTGGCGTACAGCATCTTCGCGCCGTGGCGGATGATCCCGGCGGCCTCGACCTTCGTGCCGACCATGAACCCGGGGACGTCCATGAGGTACACGAGCGGGATCGAGTACGCGTTGCACAGGTTGATGAACCGGGCCGCTTTGTCGGCCGAGTCGTTGTCAAGGATGCCGCCGAGGTGCTTGGGCTGGTTGGCGACGATCCCCACGGGACGGCCGCCGAAGCGGGCCAGGCAGGTGATGATCGTCTTCGCCCACTGGGGCTTGAGGTCGAAATACGAGCCGTCATCGACGATCCGGCGGATCACCTCGTACATGTCGTACGGCTTGCGGTTGGACTCGGGCAGCACGTCGAGCAGCCCCTCGTCGGCGCGCTCCACCGGGTCCGCGGCCACGCGCACCGGCGGCGCCTGCTCGCAGTTCGAAGGGAAGTACGACAGATAGGTCTTGATGGCGTCGATGCACTCCTGATCGTCCGCCACCTCCAGGTCCCCCACGCCCGATTTGCGGCAGTGCACGCGCGAGCCGCCGAGCTCCTCCTGGGTCACGTCCTCGCCGATCGCGGCGCGCACCAGGTGCGGCCCGGCCAGGGCCATCGATCCCCGTCCCCGAACCATCGGCACGAAGTCGGCCAGGCCCGGGATGTACGCCGTGCCCGCCGCGCACGGTCCCATCAGCGCGGCGACCTGCGGGATCACCCCCGAGTTGACGACCTCCTCGCGGAACAGATGCCCGGTGCCGGCGAACAGCGACCCGACCGCCTCCTGGATGCGGGCGCCGGCCGAGTCGAGCAGCCAGATCAGCGGGATCCGCTTTGTCACCGCGAGGTCGCGCAGGCGGGTGACCTTCAGCTCTCCGGTCATGCCCATCGAGCCGGCCATCACCGTGAAGTCGTAGGCGGCGACGGCGGCGAGGCGGCCGTCGATCTTGCCGTACCCGGTGATCACGCCGTCGGCGGGGGCGTTGACCCCGGCCATCGCCACCTGCGAGAAGTGCGGACGCCCGTGGATGCCCATCTCCACGAACGTGCCCTCGTCGATCAGCAGCGCGATCCGTTCGCGGGCGGTCAGCTTCTCGCGAGAGTGCTGCAGCTCGATCTTCTCCACGCCGCCGCCCAGCTTCAGCTGCTCGCGACGGGCGTGGAGGTCCTCGGCCAATGGGCGCAACAGGCTGGTGGGAACGGCATCGGTGGTCATGGGGCTCCAGAGCAAGAAGTGGGAAGCGCTACTGCTTACTTTGGCAGGTCAGCTCGCGGAGCGGTAGGCGCTGGCGCCCGTCGGGGTCGAAGTTCCGCGGATCCAGCCACGCCTCGAATCCCTCCCGGATACCCGGCCAGCGCCTGTCGGTGATGGCGTACCAGGCGGTGTCGCGGTTGCGGCCCTTCACCACCATGTGCTGCTCGAACACCCCCTCGAACTGAAAGCCGAACCGCAGCGCGGCCCGTCGCGAGGGCGCGTTCAGCGCGTTGCACTTCCACTCCAGGCGCCGGTAGCCGAGCTCGTCGAAGGCGTGGCGGGCGAGCAGGTAGATGACCTCGGTGGCCGCGACGGTGCGCTGCAGCGCGCCTGCGAACCAGATGTTCCCGATCTCGATCGTCCCGTGCCCGGGCGTGATCCGCAGGTAGGAGGCGATCCCGGCCGGCCGGCCCGACGCGGCGGGCACCACGGTGAAGGAGAGCGGATCCTCGGAGCGCTCGGCCACGAGGAGCGCGCGCTGCATCGCCGCTCGGTCGGGGTAGGGCCCGTCGAACAGATACGTCCAGATGCGCGGATCGCCGTCCGGCGGGTGGGAGACCGCGTACAGGTCGGCCGCGTCGTCGGCGGCGGCGAGCGGACGCAGCGTCACGTGTCGCCCGGTCAGCGTCGTCGGCCGTGGCGGCGAGGGCGGGGTCCAGTCAAGCGGCACTCCGAGCGGCTGCTCGTTCATCGCCGACAGCGTATTCACAGCGGCAGGGCGGCGGATAGGCTCGACGCCATGCCCTACTCCACGCTGCTGTACGACGTCGCCGAGAACGGCGTCGCCACGATCTCGCTGAACCAGCCCGATACCCGCAACGCCCTCTCCGACGAACTCCTCGACGATCTGCTGGCTGCGCTGGCCGCCGCCAAGCAGGACGCGGCCGTCCGCTGCGTCGTGCTCGCCTCAACCCACGAGAAGGTGTTCTCCTCGGGCGGCAACCTGGCCGGCTTCGCCGCGCAGCAGCCGCTGATCCACAAGCACTTCGGGATCGAGCGGTTCCCCGCGCTGTTCGCCTCCTTCGGCGAGCTCGGCAAGCCCTCCCTGTGCGCCGCCCGCGGTCACGTCCTCGCCGGGGCGCTCGGCGTCGCGCTCGCCTGCGATCTGATCATCGCCTCCGAGCAGGCGCGCTTCGGCACGCCCGAGATCAACGTCGGCGTGTTCCCGTTCATGATCATGGCGCTGATCTACCGCAACGTCGGCCGCAAGAAGACGAACGAGCTGCTGCTGCTCGGCGAGCAGATCTCCGCCCACGAGGCGGAGCGCATCGGGATCGTCAACAAGGTCGTGGCCGCCGAGGAGTTCGACGCCGCCGTCGGCGACTGGGCCGCCCGTCTGGCCGCGAAGTCACCGGTGATGATGCGCCTGGGCAAGGACGCGATGTTCCGCCAGCAGGACATGGCCTTCGCCGACGCCCTGGAGTTCCTCCGTACCCACCTCTCGCTCGCCTTCGCCACCGAGGACATCCAGGAGGGCGTGAAGGCCTTCTTCGAGAAGCGCGAGCCGCACTGGACAGGCCGCTGACACTCGCCGCACGACTGGAAGTAGGAAGTACTACTGTTCACTTTGCCCGCCGCCAGCGTCAGAGGAGCACGAGAATGGCCACTGCAGACGTCGTCAAGCCGGACCACGCCGCCCAGCGCAAGCACTTCATCTTCACCGACGAGCACGAGCAGCTGCGCGACTCGATCCAGCGCTTCGCGATCAAGGAGCTGCAGCCGCACGCCGAGGAGTGGGAGGAGACGACGTTCCCGGACTGGGTGTTCGAGCGGATGGGCGAGCTCGGCTTCCTCGGGCTCGACAAGCCCGTCGAGTACGGCGGGCAGGGCGGCGACTACTACTCGTCGCTGGTGCTGGCCGAGGAAATCGGCCACTCGCGCTCGGGCGGGCTGGCCATGGGCGTGGCCGTGCAGACCGACATGGCGATGCCGCCGATCCTCGCCTTCGGGACCGAGGAGCAGAAGCAGCAATGGGCCGCTCCGGCGATCGCCGGCAAGAAGATCCTGTGCCTCGGGATCACCGAGCCCGACGCCGGCTCTGACGTCGCCGGCATCAAGACTCGCGCCATCTACGACGCCGCCAACGACGAGTACGTCATCAACGGCTCAAAGACCTACATCACCAACGGCCACCGCGCCCACGTGATCGTGCTGGTGGCGAAGACCGATATATCCGATACCGCCCACCCCCACGGAGGCATCACGCTGTTCCTGGTGCCGATGGACCTGCCCGGCGTGATCCGCGAGAAGCGCCTACAAAAGCTCGGCATGCACGCCTCCGACACGGCGCTGCTCGCCTTCCAGGACGTGCGGGTGCCGGCGAGCGCGGTGCTCGGCGAGGTCGGGAAGGGCTTCTACCACATCTCCTGGGAGCTCCAGGGCGAGCGGCTGATCGGCGCCGCCGGCTGCGTCGCCGGGGCCCAGCACTGCTTCGACCGCACGCTCCAGTACGCCAAGGAGCGCAAGGCGTTCGGCCGCGCGATCGGCAACTTCCAGGTGATCAGGCACAAGTTCGCCGAGATGGCGACGAAGATCGAAACCGCCCGCCAGATGGTCTATACGACCGCCTGGCGCTTCCAGAACGGCGAGTACCCGGTCCGCGAGATCTCGATGGCCAAGCTGCACGCCGCGCGGGTCGCCTGCGAGGTCGCCGACGAGTGCATCCAGATCCACGGCGGCGCCGGCTACATGAAGGAATACGGCGTGGAGCGCGTCTGGCGCGATATGCGCCTGAACCGGATCGGCGCGGGAACCGACGAGATCATGCTCGAGGTGATCGGCCGCTCGTTCGGGCTGTAGCGTTGCCGGCAGATCCGTCGCAACCAGGAGGCAGACGATGACCGAGATTGTGGTGACCGAGAACGGCCCCTACCGCGTGAAGGGCCCGATCACGCTGGTCGACCAGCAGGGGAACCAGATCGAGGTGGTGGGGAAGGACGCGTTCCTGTGCCGCTGCGGCGGCTCGACGACGAAGCCGTTCTGCGACGGCACGCACTCGAAGATCGGCTTCCAGGGCGCCACCCGAGCCGTCGAGGAGTCTGAGTCCTGAGCCTCGCCGCCAAGGCCGGGGTCAGCGAGACCGTCCGCCGTCCGATCCCGCCGTTCACCCCCGAGCACGAGGAGTTCCGCGGCGCCGTCCGGCGGTTCGTGGAGACCGAGCTGTACCCACACGCCCGCGAGTGGGAGGAGGCCAGATGGTTCCCGAACACCGTGTTCCACCGGCTGGCCGAGCTCGGTTACATCGGTCTGAAGTTCCCGGCGCAGTACGGCGGCGACGGTGACGTGATCGCCGATGCCGTGTTCTGCGAGGAGCTCGCGCGCTGCGGCTCGGGTGGCCTGTCGGCCGGCCTCGGCGCGCATTCGGGGATCGCGCTGCCGCCGATCTGGAAGTTCGGCACCGAGGAGCAGAAGCAGCGCTATCTCGTTCCCGGGATCCGCGGCGAGACGATCGCCGCGCTGGCCATCACCGAGCCCGACGCCGGCTCGGACGTGGCGGGCATCAAGACGCACGCGCGCAAGGTCGACGGCGGCTACGTCGTGAACGGCTCAAAGATGTTCATCACCGGCGGCTGCCGCGCCGACGCGCTCGTCACCGCCGTGAAGACGACCGCCGAAGGCGGCCACAAGGGAATCTCGTTCTTGATCGTCGATCGGGGCCCCGGCGTCTCCTCCAGCCCGATCGAGAAGATGGGCTGGCACGCCTCCGACACGGCGCTGATCACGTTCGACGACGTGTTCGTGCCCGACGGGAACCTGCTCGGAGCCGAGCACCAGGGCTTTTACCTGATCATGGCCAACTTCCAGTGGGAGCGGCTGCTGATGGCGCTCGGCGCCGTCGGTGGGATGCAGGCCACGTTCGAGCGGACGCTCAGGTATTCCCTGGAGCGCCAGGCGTTCGGACGGGCGATCGGGCACCACCAGGCGATCCGCCACAAGCTGGCCGAGATCGCCCTGAAAATCGAAGCTGGCCGTGACGTCACGTATGCCGCGCTGCGCCGCTACGTGGCCGGGGAGGACGCTGTGCGCGAGGTGACGATCGCCAAGCTGGCCACCCAGCGGGCCGCGTTCGACGTTGCCGACGAGTGCTTGCAGATCCACGGTGGCGCCGGCTACATGGTCGAGTACGAGGTCGAGCGGGCCGCCCGCGACTCGCGACTCGGGCCGATCGGCGGCGGCACCGACGAGATCATGAAGGAGATCCTGGGGCGTTCGTTCGGGCTCTGAGCCCCTCTGCGAAGATCCAGGTATGGAGTCGGTCCGCGGCCAGCTGCTGATCGCCGGCCCGACGCTGCGCGACCCGAACTTCTGGCGCACGGTCGTGCTCGTCGTGGAGCACACCGACGAGGGCGCTCTCGGCCTCGTGCTGAATCGCCCCTCGGAGACGACGATCGCCGAGGCCGTGCCACAGCTGGAGGAGCTGGTCGACGGATCGGCCGAGGTGTTCATCGGCGGTCCCGTCCAGCCGTCGGGCGTGATCGTCCTGGCCCGGTTCGACGATCCCGGCGACGCCGCTCTGCTGGCCTTCGAGGATGTCGGCGTGCTCGGCGTCGACGCCAGCGAGCCGGGCGAGCTGGCCGGGGTGCGCAGCGGTCGCGCCTTTGTCGGGCACGCCGGCTGGGGCCCGGGGCAGCTCGATGACGAGCTCGAACGCGGCGACTGGATCGTCGAGCCCGCCGGCCACGACGACGCCTTCTGCAGTACGCCGCTGGAACTGTGGTCGCGGGTACTGACCCGCAAGGGCGGAAGCTACGCGCTGATCGCGCGGATGCCCGTCGATCCCTCGCTGAACTGACGTAGCCTGACGGGCATGGCGGCGCACTCGCATGACGGTCACGCTCACGGGCATGGAGCGGACGAGCGCGCGCTGCGCCGGGCACTGGCGCTGATCGTCGCGTTCATGGCCGTCGAGGTCGTGACCGCCCTGCTCGCCTCGTCGCTCGCGCTGCTCTCCGACGCGGCGCACATGCTGACCGACGCCGCGGCGCTGGCCATCTCGCTCGTCGCCGCCCGGCTGGCGGCGCGCCCGGCCCAGGGCGCGATGACGTTCGGGCTCGGCCGGGCCGAGATCCTCAGCGCCCAGGCCAACGGGGTGACGCTGCTCGTGCTCGGCTTGCTGATCGTCTACGGGGCGATCTCGCACCTCGTCTCCCCGCCCGTCGTCCACGGCGGCGTCGTGCTCGCCGTCGCGCTCGTCGGCATCGCCGTGAACCTGCTGGCGACGCGGATGCTGGCCGGCGACGGCGCGCAGCGGAGCCTGAACGTCGAGGGCTCCTATCGCCATCTGCTCACCGACCTGTTCGGCTTCGTTGCCACCGCGGTGGCCGCGGTGGTGATCCTCTCCTCGAGCTTCGAGCGCGCCGACGCGATCGCCTCGCTGCTGATCGCCGCGCTGATGCTGCACGCCGCGGCCGGCCTGCTGCGTCAGTCGGCGCGGGTGTTCATGGAGGCCGCCCCGGCGGGAATCGAGCCGGAGCGGATCGGGCACGACATGGCCGCGGTCCCCGACGTCGTCGAGGTCCACGACCTGCACGTGTGGGAGGTCACATCGGGGTTCGTCGCGCTCTCGGCTCACGTTGTCGTGCGCGCCGGCGCGGATTGCCACGAGCGCCGCCGCGTGCTGCAGACGCTGCTCCAGGAACGGTTCGGGATCGCCCACACGACGCTGCAGGTCGACCACGAGCACGCCGAGCAACCGCCGCTGCGGATCGAGCTCGCGTCCGGCGGCCCGGCCGCGAAGCCCTCACCGCCGCAGGGCCACGCGCATTAGAGTGCTGGCATGAAGGTGATCAAGCCGGGCGCCGATCGCGACACGCCACGCGGGGTTCTCGGTGGGGCCGAGATCTCCCAGGCCACCGCGGGCGCCACCAACCTCTACATGGGCCTGTTCCGTGTCCCGGCCGGTACGCGCTCGCGTCCCCATTACCACGCGAACTGCGAGAGCGCCCTGTACATGATGACCGGCTCGATCCGAATCAAGTGGGGTGACGAGCTCCAAGACGAGCTGACGATCGAGCCCGGCGACCTCCTGTACGTCCCGCCGCGCGAGACGCACATCGTCGAGAACGTGTCCGACACCGAGCCCGCCGAGTACGTCGTGGCGCGCAACTCGCCCCATGAGGACGCCGTCGTCGTCCCGTGGGCCGAGGACCCGGTTTAAACTGTTCGAGAGCGCCGGTCTAACGCGGCGGCAGGGGTCCGCCGCCCGCCGGCCCGGGTACCTGCATAACGCAACAGTGAACCGGGGGCGGACGGACCGGGTGACGGTATGCAGCTGACGGATGTACAACGCAGCACGGTCAGGCTGAAGGGCTAGCGATCACTATCGCCCATCTCGCATCGCCATCGGCTGCGTCGGGGCGCGATCACGGCGGCCGGGCTGCAGACGCCGTTCCCGCAAAACCGGGGCCGCCATCGAAGGACGCACCACCGCGCACCCGCAACCGCGTGTCCCGCACCGACACGCCCCTACTCGGCCACAGCTGTGCGCTCTCAGTCGAGGAGGTTCACGAGCTCGCCTAGACGACGGCGTGGCTGCCGTCGTCAAAGACCAGCACACCGCCGTGGCGCAGCCACCCGGGTGCCGCCTCCGGACCGCTCAGCAGCGCCGCCTTGCTGAGCGCCTCGGCCTCGGAGGCCGTCGGCGCCAGCGCCGTCACCTGGACGAGACCCGTGAAGGCCGGTCGCCCCGTCGCAGGGTCAAGCAGGTGGTGCGCCGGGAGACCATCGTGGAGCCAGCTACGCCGGCCGATCCCGCTCGTGGCCACGCCACCGTCAGCTAATTCGTAGGTGTGCAGGACGGCGTCGTCGAACGGGCTCTCGACCGGGACCGGACGCGCGATCGGCCGGCTGCCACCGAGCCGCAGGTCGCCGCCGCAGTCGATCACCACGGCGGCCAACGTGGCCAGCCGGGTGACGAGCTCGTCGGCGAACACGCCCTTGGCGATCCCGCCGGGATCGAGCCGCAGGCCCGGCGGCCGCGTGACGGTACCGGCCACCCGATCGACGCTGATCTGCCTCCAGGTGGCGGCCAAGTCGTCGCGCCCGCGGGCGGGGCGCCGGGCCGGAGCGAGCGCCAGCGCCTGGCCCAGCGCGATCCCGTCGCCGTCGAAGTGGGAGGCGTACCCGGCCTGCTCGATCTCCTCGCTCAGCGTCGGGTCCACGAGGCCGCGGGTGTCCTGCGCGGCCCGGACGGCCGCCTCCACCACGCGTCGCATCAACGGCGTCACCGGAACGGTGGCCCGCCGGTCCGCGTTCAGCTGCGACAGCTCGCTGTCGGGCCGAAAGCGCGAGAAGCGCTCGTGCCACTCCAGCAGCCGCTCGCGCGCTTGGGCGGCGGCGCCGGCCGCGTCGGCCAGCGGGTCGCCGTCGGCGACGATCACCGTGCACGACCCGCCGAAGCACGGGAAGCGGCTGACATGCTCCTCGGCGCCGCGCGCACGATGGGGCTCCAGCTGGCTGACGTCGATCGTCCGCATCGCCGTAGTGTCGCTGTCCCGTTTTGGGATCATGTGTGTGTGACCTAAGGAGGCCGTAGGGGTTACGCTTGCGCCCGAGGAGATCGGTGATGTTGTCCTACGACAATGGCGTCTCGGAGCGGCCGCTGCTCGGCGAGACGATCGGACATAACCTGGAGCGCACGGCGGCGCGCGTGCCCGGCAGCGACGCGCTCGTCAGCTGCCATCAGGGCCTGCGGTACACCTACGCCCAGCTCAATTCCGCCGTGGACGCGGTGGCCGGTGGGATGCTGGTGGCGGGGTTGCGCAAGGGCGATCGCGTCGGCGTGTGGAGCCCGAACCGGGCCGAGTGGACGCTGGTGCAGTACGCCACGGCGAAGCTCGGGGTCATCTTGGTCAACATCAACCCGGCGTATCGGACGAGCGAGCTGGAGTACGCGCTGCGCCACTCCGGTTGCCGATGGATCTTCACGACCAGTGACTTCAAGGGCGCGAACTTCGCGGCGATGGTGGAGTCCGTCGCCGGCGGACTCCCCGACCTCCAACGCACGATCAGCTTCGACGCCGACGGGTGGGCCGAGCTCTCCGGCGCCCCGACCGACACCGACGCCCTCAAAGCCCGGATGGCCGAGCTCGACTTCGACGACCCGATCAACATCCAGTACACCAGCGGCACCACCGGATCGCCGAAGGGCGCCACCCTCACACACCACAACATCCTCAATAACGGCGAGCTGATCGCGCAGATGATCAGGTACACCGAGGCCGACCGGATCTGCATCCCGGTCCCGCTGTACCACTGCTTCGGGATGGTGATCGGGAACCTGGCGGCGACGGCCAGCGGCGCCTGCATGGTGTATCCCAGCGAAGCCTTCGATCCGCTGGCCACCCTCGAAGCCTGCGCGACCGAGCGCTGCACGAGCCTGTACGGCGTGCCGACGATGTTCATCGCCGAGCTCGCCCACCCGGAATTCGACCGCTTCGACCTCGCCTCGCTGCGCACCGGGATCATGGCCGGCTCGCCGTGCCCGATCGAGGTGATGAAGCGCGTCTCCGGCGACATGGGCGTGTCGCAGATGTCGATCGCTTTCGGGATGACCGAGACCTCGCCGGTGACGACGTTCGTGCGGCTCGACGACACGCTGGAGCACCGCTGCGCGACCGTCGGTGAGGTGATGCCCCATACCGAGTGCAAGATCGTCGATCCGGGCACCGGTCTAACGGTGGAGCGCGGCGAGACGGGCGAGTTTCTCGCCCGCGGCTACTGCGTGATGCGCGGGTACTGGAACGACCCGGAGCGCACCGCCGAGGCGATCGACGGAAGCCGCTGGATGCACACGGGCGACCTGGCCACGATGGACGACGACGGCTACGTGCGGATCGTCGGGCGGATCAAGGACATGATCATCCGCGGAGGGGAGAACGTGTACCCGCGCGAGATCGAGGAGTTCCTCTACACGCATCCGCAGATCGCCGACGTTCAGGTCGTCGGCGTGCCCGACGAGCGCTACGGCGAGGAGCTGCTGGCCGCGATCGTGCTGAAGCCCGGAGCGACCCTGACCGAGGAGGAGGTGCGCGACTTCGGCCGCGGTCGGATCGCCCACTACAAGATCCCCCGCTACATCCGCTTCGTCGACGGATTCCCGATGACGGTCACCGGCAAGATCCAGAAGTACAAGCTGCGCGACGCCGCGATCGAGGAGCTCGGGCTGGGCGACCCGGCGGCCGCCACGGCATAGCTGTTACACGCGCGTCCCGTGGAACTGCGCGCCGAACTCGTTGTCGAACGTGCTCATCCCGGTGTCACCGTTGTCGATGAAGACGAGCTCCGTGGGGGTGATGGAGAAGAACAAGATGGTCATCGTCATCCCCCGCGAGAGCTGCGGGAACTTCTCTCCGAACAGGTCGGCGACGCGGGCGATGTCGATTCCGGTAACGACCTCACAGTCGCCAAGGCCATGGAGGCCGCGGGTCTCGCGCAGGTCCGCCGAGTACTCGTCGATCGCGAACCCCACGCGTGGCCGCTCGAGCACGTTGCGAGCCGACGCGCTATTTGGTCGCGTCCAGAAGTAGAGCTTCTCCCCGTCGGTAGCGAACAGGAACGTATTGGCACGCGGACCGCCATCCGCGGACGTGGTGGCCAGCGTCAGCGTCTGCTGCTCTTGCAGGTAACTGAGCACATTGGTGGGGACCTGGACAATCGAGCCCATATGCGAACCGCCCTCAATCGCGAGTGATAGTGGGCTCATCCTAACCCGTAGCAGAGCCGGATCAATGGGCCTGATCCTCGTGGTCGCGGCACGGGGTAATGAATGGCCAGCACTACCTGGCAGGTAATCGACGAGCGGCAGGTCCTGGCTCACGATGGCGGGCGTCCCCATCTACGAGAAGGAGCCCACCATGCAGGAGATCGTCACGCGGTACATCGAGCTGTGGAACGAGACCGACCCCGTCGCTCGCCGCCGTGGGATCGACGCGCTGTACGCCGACGACGCCCGCTACACCGATCCGCTGATCGATGCGAGCGGGCGTGAGCAGATCGACCAGGTCATCGCCGGCGCCCAGGCGCAGTTCCCCGGATTCGTGTTCCGGCTTGCCGCGCCGGTCGACGGCCACCACGACCAGGTCCGGTTCAGCTGGGAGCTCGGCCCCGCCGGCGCCGAGGCGCCGATCGCCGGCTTCGACGTTGCCGTGACCGACGGGAACGGACGGCTGCAGACGGTGCTCGGCTTCCTGGACCGGGTGCCGGCGTCGTAGGGCGCGGCGGCGGTCACGCGCGTGGGACGGCGATAATTCACGGATGCCCCCCACGCGCGAGATCCCGCTTGACGTGCGCACGCCGGCGCCTGGCGTGCGTCGCTTCACGGTGCCGCTCCCGTTCCCCTCGCCCGACCACCTGCACGTCCACGTGCTCGACACGCCCGACGGCGAACTGCTCGTCGACTGCGGCGCCGTCGGCTCCGAGGACGCGCTACGGGCGGGCCTGGAGGCGGTCGGCGCCGCGCCCACCCGCCTGCTGATCACCCACGCCCACATCGATCACTGGGGGATCGCGACCAGGGTCGCGGACCAGGTGCTGGCTCACCCCGCGGTCACACAGGCGTTCGACTTCATCGCTCAGGCCCGCGGCGAGGGTGGCGGGACGCCGAACCCCATGCGCGACGCAATGCGGAGCGCGTTCGGTGACCTCGTCAGCATGTACGACTCGATTCCGGAGGTTGAGCCGATCCATGACGGTGACCGGATTGGCGACTGGGAGGTTCTGTTCACCCCCGGCCACGATCCCGGCCACGTCTGCCTGTTTCGTGAGGGCGACGGCGTGCTTCTGTGCGGCGACGTGCTGCTTCCCGGCTACACGCCGAATATCCAGCCGGCCGCCGACGGCTCCGACGCGCTGGCCGACTTTCTGGCCTCGGTCTCGCGCCTCGCCTCGCTGCCGGTCAGCCTCGTCCTGCCCTCCCACGGCGAGCCCTACGCCGACGCCGCCGGCCGCGCCGCGGAGCTGCTGGCCCATCACGAGAAGCGACTGACCAAGCTGCGCGTCGCGATGGCCGACGGCACCACGAGCCTGCGCGACCTGCGCAACGCCACCTTCTCGCTGGGCGACGGCAGCCGCGGAGACCGGATGCTCGCGGCGATGGAGACGTTCGCCCACCTGGAGCACCTGCGACTGCGCGGCGAGGCCCAGATGGCCGCCGACGGCAGCTGGTCGCTGGCCGCCTGAGCCTTTACGATGTGCGCAAATGCGTCTGCGGATCGTTTTGGGGGCGATCTTCGGCTGTGTGGCTGTCGCTGCCGTGGCCGGCGCGGCCACGGCGAGCACGGTCGCGGTGCAGTGGGACACGCTCGCCGGCGCGGGCGCCTACACGCAGGCGGGCCAGCTCAGCAGTGATTTCGCGCTGTCGAACGTCGGCAGCGGCGGCTGGCAGCTGCTTTCGACCGGCGGCGCTCCGGAGCTCGGCTTCATGAAGACCGCCGGCACCCCGTCGGGTGACGTCGAGGTCCATCTCGACAGCTTGGTGAACGGCGCCTACGCCCGCGTCGGCGACTACACCTCGGACTTCACTAACGCCAACGCTGCCGTCGGCAGCTTCCAGCTATTCGGCTCCAGTGGGGGCGCGCCCGAGCTCGGCTTCATCAAGACCGCCGGCACCCCATCGGGCGATGTCGAGGTTCACTGGGACACGCTGGTCAACGGCAGCTACCGCCGCGCCGGCGACTACACCTCCGACTTCGCGGTCGCCAACGCGCCGGACGGCACGTTCCAGCTGCTGCCGAACCCGAGCAGCACCACCCCCGAGCTGGGCTTCATCAAGACCGCCGCCACCGGCTCGGGGACGATCGAGGTGCACCTCGACCAGCTCGCCAGCGGCCGCTACGTCCGCGTGCTGGACGCCACCTCGGACTTCGGCGCCGCCGACGGCGCAAACGGCGCGTGGCAGCTGGTGCCGACCACCGGCGCGCCGCTGCTCGGCTTCGTGAAGCTCCGCAGCACCGCCGGGACGATCGAGGTGCATTGGGACACCCTGTCGAGCACCTCGTACGTCCGGGCCGGCGACCACACCTCGGACTTCTCGCCCGCCGACGCCGGCGACGGCACGTGGCAACTGATCCCGGGCGCCGGCGCGGCGCCGATCCTCGGCCTCGTGCGGACCTCGAGCGCCCTGCCGGCGACCACCCCACCGCCTGCGCCGATCACCAGCACGGGGTCGCCGGGCCCGGTGACGACGGTCGTCCCGGTCTCCTCGGCTCCGCATCACGTTCGCGTTCGGGTGCAGCTGCGATGGAGCTGGCGGGGCCGCTCCACCCGGCTGCGCCGCGTCCGCTTCGGAGCGCTGCCCGCCGCCGTGCAGCTGAGCTTCGTGTGCCGCGGCCGTGACTGCCCGCGGCCCGGCGTCTGGACTGCCGACCGTCACCGGGCGGGCCGGCTGGCGCGGACGCTCCGCGGCGCGCGCTTCCGGGCCGGCGACCGGATCCTGATCACCATCACGGCACCCGGGCTCCTGCCCGAGCGCGCGCGGGTGCTGATCCGACGGGACGCGCTGCCCCGCGTCCAGCTGCTGTAACCAGGTCTACAGGAGCGTCCCGAGCGCGAGCGGCAGGACCCGCTCGGCGCC
>DASZLC010000224.1:0-4039 GCA_035552615.1 Solirubrobacteraceae bacterium | reverse complement strand
CGCTCGGCGACGCTCGCCGACCTGCGCGAGCTGGGCGGGCGCCTGCTCGCCTTCTACGGCCAGCACGAGCACCGCCGGCTGATGCTGTCCACGTCGCAGCTGGAGATCCTCGACGCCTACTGCGGCGAAGAGGCGTACGGGCTCCGCGCCCGGATTGCCGTCGCCTACGACCGGGTCCGCCAGCTCGGGCAGCTGGCGCAGGAGCTGCGGGAGCTCACCGGCGCGCGCGACCGCGAGCTCGATCTCGTCCGCTACGAGCTGGAAGAGATCGAGGCCGCCGACCCGAGCGAATCCGAGCTCGCCGAGCTCCTGGCCGAGCGCGAGCGCCTCCGTCATCAGGAGGCCCTGCGCGGAGCGGCCGTGGCCGGTGCCGAGACGATCGCCCCCGAGGAGGGCGACGGCGTCGCGGCCGCGCTGGCCGCCGCCGCTGCTCAGCTGCAGGATGCCGCGCGGATCGACCCGGAGCTGGCGTCGCTGGCCCAGCGGCTGGAGTCGCTGCGCTACGAGGCCGAGGATGTCGGGCACGAGCTGCGGGCCTATCTCGAGGGCATCGAGTCGACGCCCGGTCGGCTGGAGCAGCTGGAGGAGCGCCTGGCGGTGCTGACCCGGCTGGAACGCAAGCACGGCGGATCGATCGCCGAGGTGCTCCGGCATGCCGAGCGCTGCCGGGAGCGGCGCGATCAGCTGGAGCATGCCGACGTCGCGTTGGAGGACGCCGAGCGCGAGGCCGCCGCGGCCGCTGCCGAGCTCGACGATCTGGCCCAGGCGCTGAGCGCGCTGCGGGTGGGCGCCGCGCCGCGGCTGGCGACCGCCGTCTCGGAGCGCCTGGGGGAGCTGGCGATGGCCGACGCGCGCTTCGAGATCGCGCTGACACCGCGCGCCGAGGGGTGCGGGCCGCGTGGCGCCGACCACGTGGAGCTGTCGATCTCCCCGGCTCCGGGGCTGCCGGCGGGGCCGCTGCGAGAGATCGCCTCGGGCGGCGAGCTCTCGCGGGTGATGCTGGCCCTGCTCAGCGTCGCGCACGGAGCGTCGAGCGGCGAGCTGGAGGCCGAGCGGCTGCTGGTGTTCGACGAGATCGACGCGGGGATCGGCGGTCATACGGCGCGGGCGGTCGGCGAGCACCTGCGCAAGCTCGCCGGGGGGCGTCAGATCCTGTGCATCACCCACCTGCCCCAGGTCGCCGCGCTCGGCGCGCGCCACTTCACGATCGTGAAGGACACGAGCGTGAACCCCGCGCGCACGACCGTCACGTCACTCGACGGCGACGCCGTGGTCGGCGAGCTGGTGCGGATGCTCGGCGCCGACGACGGCGACAAGGCGGCCAGCCGGCACGCTAAGGAGCTGCTGCGGGCGGCGTGAGGAGCCCACCGCGGCGCCGGAACCGGGAGCGGCTAGGCCTTGTTGGCGACGAGCAGCAACCCGTAGACCACGCTGGCCGCGAAGGCGATCAACCCGCACAGGGCGAGCGTCGCGTAGGCCGCCGCCATGTTCGAGCGGTTGGCTCGGTGCATCTCGCTGGCGCGGATCGAGCCGAGGATCGTCAGCGAGAAGATGACCGCCAGGGCGACGCTGGCCGCCATCGAGTCCAACAGCACGCGGAACAGGGCGGCGGCGGCCGGTACGACGGTCACGCCGGGCTCGGGACGGGGGCGGCGCGCTGCCGGGCGCGACGGATGAAGGTCAGGGCGAGCGCGCCGGTCATCAGGCCGGTCGCGATCACCGGTCCGACGGCGCCGGTGCCGAACGCTCTGACGAAGCCGTAGACCACCCCGGCGAGGATGGCGGCGGACGGGAGCGTGAGGATCCACGCGCGCAGGATGTCTCCGGCCACCCCCCAGCGGACTGCCGAGAGCCGCTTGCCAGCGCCGGCGCCCGCGATGCCGCCTGAGATGACATGTGTGGTCGACAGCGGGTAGCCAACGGTCGAGGCGGCGAGGATCACCGCGGCGCCGGCGGTCTGGGCGACGAACCCCTGGGCCGGATCCATGCTGATGATGCGCGTGCCCATCGTCTTGATAATCCGCCAGCCGCCGGTGAACGTGCCCAGCGAGATCGCGCTGGCGGCAGAGATCACCACCCACAGCGGGACGTGGAAGGACGACGCCTTCAGATTCCCGTGGGCCACCAGCGCCAGGGTGATCACGCCCATCGTCTTCTGGGCGTCGTTGGTGCCGTGCGACAGCGCCAGCAGGCCGCCGGAGGCGAGCTGGCCGAGACGGAAGCCGCGGCCGACCGCGCCCGGCCGCAGCCGGCCCACGATCCGATACGCCAACAGGACGGACATCCACGCCGCCGCGAACGCGATCAACGGCGAGAAGATCGCCGGCACGATCAGCTTCGACCACACGCCGTGGCCGTTCACGCCGCTCCATCCGTGCGCGGCGATGACTGCTCCGATGAGGCCGCCGATCAACGCGTGGGAGGAGCTCGAGGGCAGTCCGACAGACCAGGTGATCAGGTTCCAGGCGATCGCGCCGATCAGTCCGCAGAAGACGACGGTGGTAGTCACCACATGGGTGTCGACGAACCCTTTACCGACCGCCGCCGCGACCTTCAGCGAGATGAACGCACCGACGAAGTTCAACAGCGAGGCGATCGCGATCGCGCGGCGTGGCCCGATCGCGCGCGTGGAGATCGACGTGGCGACCACGTTGGCCGTGTCGTGGAAGCCGTTGGTGAAGTCGAACGCCAGCGCAGTGCCGACGACGATGACGAGGATGATGTCGCCGCTCATGACCTACACGTTCTTGATCAGAACACTCTCAAGCACGAACGCAGCCCGCTCGGCGGAGTCGATCGCGTCCTCCAGGCGCTCGAAGATGTCCTTCCAACGGATCACCACTATTGGGTCGATCTGGCCCTCGAACAGCGAGGCGATCGCGCCCCGCACGATCCGGTCGCCCTCGTTCTCCAGCCGATGGATCTCGATCGTGTGGGCGCTGATGTCCTCGAAGCGGCTCAGCAGCCCGATGGCCAGGTCGAGACGGCGTGTGGCGTCGGCTAGCACTTGAGCCAGGGCCTGGGCCTGGATCATCGGCGCCTCGATCCTGTACAGGGTGAGATAGCCCGCTGTCTCCTCGGTGAAATCGACGATGTCGTCGAGCGCCGACGCCAGCTTGAGGATGTCCTCCCGGTCGATCGGTGTGACGAACTCCTCGTTCAATCGCCGGATCAGCTCGTGGCTGATCTGATCGCCCGCCCGCTCGCAGTTGACGATCTCATCGGCGATGGCGTGAGTCTCCGGAAACCCGGCGAACAGCTCGCACAGCAGTGCCGCGGCCCGCGCGACGTTGGCGCCGGCCTGCTCCAGCAACGTGAAGAACACGCTCTCGCGGCCGTGAAGTAGCTGCTCGATCGCGGCAACGGCGCCCGATGCCCCCCAGCGCCTGCGGCCCGGGCTCGTCATCGCCTTGCCTCGCCGTGCCTCACCGCCACGGTTCGCCCGGTGGCGCTCACCGCCTGAATGTGAAAGAGATGTGACGCACGGGGACGCACTCTAATGCCCGCCTCCGCGAAAGGAACGCTACGTGCGCGGTGCCGAGCGTGCCCGGTGGGGCGCCGGCACTGAATCGTCCGGCTCCGGCGCTACCGTGAGATGCATCGTTAAAATCACCTCAAGGAACGACTGATGGCCCACGCTGACACCAGGTTCATCTTCATCACCGGCGGGGTCGTGTCCTCGCTGGGTAAGGGGATCGCGGCGGCGTCGATCGGCCGCCTGCTGGTGGCGCGCGGCTACGACGTGCAGCTGCAGAAGTTCGACCCGTACATCAACGTCGACCCGGGCACGATGTCGCCGTTCCAGCACGGCGAGGTGTTCGTCACCGAGGACGGCGCCGAAACCGACCTCGACCTCGGCCACTACGAGCGGTACACCGACGCCAACACGAGCCGCGCCTCGAACGTCACCGCGGGCGGGATCTACAACAGCGTGATCCGCCGCGAGCGGCGTGGCGACTATCTCGGCGCGACGGTCCAGGTCGTCCCCCACATCACCGACGAGATCAAGAACCGCATCCTGCTGATGGCGGAGTCCAGC
>DASZLC010000223.1:0-23308 GCA_035552615.1 Solirubrobacteraceae bacterium | reverse complement strand
GGACGCCGATCCGGGCTGGCGGCTGCTGGCGCCCGGCGAGCTGCTCCACGTCGACGCGTCGTTGAACGTGAGCTCCTCGATCGTGATCGAGGGGCCGCCGGCGCACCCGTTGAGCCTGGCCGACCTCGCGGGCCACGCCCGCCAGTCCCAGGCCTAGTGGTTTGGCGATTGTGTGCGCCATGCGCACACGATCGCCAAACGCCCTACCGCTCGACGAACTCCACGTGGTGCGGCGTCGAGCATGACCAGGCGCCGTGGCGCCAGCGGATCACGGTGCCGTCGGCGAGGCGCGCCGCGGCGCGACCGAGTGGCGGCTCGCCCCACAACGTCGCCTGGAGCGGCCGCTCTGACTCGGGGGTGTCGCCCGAGGCCACGGGCGACGTGATCGGCCGGGTATGTGACGACGATCGAGCCGGTGCGCACCCAGACCGGGATGCGACTCACAGGCGTCTCGACGACGACCTCACTTCCCCCGCGCACCGACCGGCCCGACCACGTCTCGATCCACTCGCCGCGGGGCAGGGCGACCTCGCGCTCGCGGGCGCCGTCGTCGAGCACCGGTGCCACCCACAGCGCCGGGCCGTAGCCGTAGGCGTCGGTGATCGTCCACCCCCGCGCGTCGCCCGGGTCGGTCAGGCACAGCGGGCGGATGATCGGCAGCCCGGTGCGCGCCGCGGTCGCCGCGGCGGCGCGGACGTAGGGGACGAGCTGCTCGTGCAGCAGCACGTAGGCGCGGTAGGCGTCCATCACGCGGTCGCCGTAGTTCCACGGCTCCTGCGGCATCCGGCCGTGCGCCTGCATCAGCGGGGTGAAGCAGCCGAACTGGACCCAGCGGACGAGCAGCTCGGGCGGGCAGCGCTCCACCAACCGGTGCCCGAGATAGCCGCCGACGTCGTGTGACCAGTTGGAGACGCCGCTGCAGGCCGCGCTCAACGTGGCCACGACGAGCACCCGGAGCGCCCAGAAGTCCGAGGCCTGATCGCCGCCCCAGGTCGAGCCGGTGGCGTGCTGGCCGGTCCAGCCGCTGCGCCCGAACAGCACGCCGGTGCCAGGGTGGACCTCGTCGAGCGCGCGCTGCACGCTGAGGCGGTGCAGGCCGCCCAGGTGCCAGGCCGCCTCGACGCCCGCGCGGCCGTCGTGCAGGCGGACGTCGTCGTCGACGTAGTAACCGTCGCCGTCGTCGGCCTTGATCCCCTCGACGCCGAGCGCCAGCACGCCCTTGATCTGCTCGCGCCACCACGCCTCGGCGGCCGGGCTGGTGAAGTCGATCGGCGAGCCGGTGCCCATCCACCACTGGCGGACGAACGGCTCTCCCTTCGCATCACGAACGAAGTGGCCGGCCGCCGCCCCGGGCGCGTAGTTCGATGCCGGCTCGCGGTGCAGGCGCTCTGATTCGGGCTGGGGCGGGATCTGCCCGTCGCGTGAGTCGAGGTTCGTCCACGGCGTGCACCACAGCACCGTCCGCACCCCGTCGGCGCGCATCTCGGAGATCATCCCCGGCGCGTCGGGGAACTGATGGGGGTTGAAGTGCCAGGTGTTGTACTGCGTGGCCCACGGGGAGTCGATGACGATCGCGTCGAGCGGGATGCCGTGGCGGCGGAAGCCGTGGTAGTCGTCCATCACGTCGTCCTGGTGCTCGTGGACGTCGCGGCTCTTCCAGAAGCCGTAGCCCCATTCGGGGAGCACCGCCGGGAAGCCGGTGAGCCGGCAGAACGTCCGCAGCCGCGCCGCCGGCGTGCGCTGGCACAGAAACTCGATCCGGAGCGGCCCGGCGGCGGCCCGCGTGCTCACCGCCAAGCGATCGCCCGCGAGCTCAAAGCGGGTCCCGTTGGCGTACGTCTGCACCCAGGCGGCGTAGCCGCGGCTGGAGTTCAGCCACGGCAGCGGCGCGCAGTCCCCCTGCGGGATGCCGCCCTGGGCCATCATCTCGGGCGGGCAGTCGGGGCCGGTGTAGCGGCGGTCGGCGCCGAGCTGAACGGCGCGGCCGATCTGGTCAAGCTGGGTGCAGTGGCGCGCCCCGAGCCCGTTCAGATGCTCCCCGGAGCGACGGTCCCAGTCGACGGCCAGGCGCAACGGCGCGCCCTCAGCGTGGAGCCTGAGCGAGAGCGTGAGCTCCGCAGGCAGCTCGAGGGTGAGCGTGGCCGTCCGGCCCCCGCTCAACAGGAGCGCGAGTTCAACCCCGACGCCGTTCTGGCCGGTCAGGGTCGCCCGCTGGGCGCGCTCGATCGGGGCCAGGTCCTCGTGCGCCACGACCCCCTCGGTGAACTGCACGAAGTGGTCGTGCACGGTCCCATCGGCAACCCAGATGCCGGCCGCTCGCAGCATCCGGCGCCCGCTGCGGCGCACCGTGAAGGCGAACGGACGCAGGGTGATCTCCACCTCCAGGGGCCCGCGCCGAAGCTCGACGAGCTCCGGACCGGCTGCTACGGCACAGACGCTCGCCGACATCTACGCTGATGTTCGCCAACGGGCGCGAACCCCATGCCCCGTTCACCAGAAGGTCACAGGACGGCTGTCTGTTCTTCACTAATCGCTTCGTGTGCAGGGCAATCCTTGCCCCATGAACGATAAGAGTCGCGCTGATATGCATTGTCACTCGACGGCGTCGGAGCTGTCGAAGCTCGGGATCCAGCGGTCGCTGCACCTGCCCGAGTGCGCCACGGAGCCCGCGGAGGTCTACGAACTGGCCAAGCGCCGCGGCATGGACTTCGTGACGATCACCGATCACGACACGATCGCGGGGGCGCTGGAGATCGCCCACCTCCCCGACGTGTTCGTCTCCGAGGAGCTGACCGTCCGGTTCCGCGGCGAACCGCAGGCGGTCCACGTCCTCTGCTACGGCATCACCCCCGCCGACCACGAGTGGCTCCAGGCCCACAACGACGACGTCGAGACCTGCGCCGCCTATCTCGGCGAGCACGAGATCACCTGCGCGCTGGCCCACCCCTTCTACGCCGTCGAGGCGCCACTGACCGCCCGCCACCGCCGGCGGCTGGCCGAGCTGTTCCCGATCTGGGAGACCCGCAACGGGTCACGGGCCAAGGAGCTGAACCTCCCGGCGTTCGTCTACATCGAGACGCACGGCGGCACCGCGATCGGCGGCTCGGACGACCACGCCGGCGTCGACATCGGACGGACGTTCACCGAGACCCCGCTGGCCACCACGCCGCAGCAGTTCCTGGCCCACGTCCGGGCCGGCCGCGCCGACGCCCACGGGGCCCAGGGCAGCGCCGCCAAGTGGACCCACGCCGCGATGGCGCTGGCGATCCGCTCGCTCGGCGCGCGCGCGGACGAGACGGTCCGCCCCGACCCGACGGCGGTGCTGAAGATCACCGAGCGCGTGATGCGCGAGGGCGACGTCCGCCACGGCACAGTGACCGGCGACCTCGGCCCCGACGATGCCCTGGCGCTGCTGCGCGCCTGGCTGCAGTCGATGGACCTGGCGATCGACGAGCGTCAGTTGCTGCGCGCCCTGCAGGACGGCGAGCTCAGCCACCCCGACCTGCAGCGCCGGGCGAAGCGGATCCACGAGCGCGAGCTGTCGAGCGTCGTCGACGGCATCGTCGCGATGACCGACGGGCGCTCGGAGCTTGACCTCCAGCGCACGGCGCGCGAGCTATTCGACGCGTGCGTCCCGGCGATCCCCTACGCGGCGGCGAGCGCCTTCCTGGCGCGCGAGAAGCACAAGCTCACCCGCAGCGACGGCGACCGTCCGCGGGTGGCGCTGGTCGCCGACGGCCTCGGCGGGATGCACGGCGTGACCCACGCGATCCGCCAGATCCGCGAGCGCGGTGTGCCGGGCTTCGAGGTCGAGGTGATCGGGACCGACGCCGACGTCGATCGTCGCCTCAGCTCGGTGGCCGATGTCGACATCCCCTTCTACCGCGGGCTGAAGATCGGCGTGCCGAGCGTGACCGCGCTGACCGAAGCGCTGGCCGACGGCAACTACGACCTCGTGCACGTGTGCGCCCCCGGCCCGGCCGGTGCCGGTGCCTGGCTGCTGGCGCGGGTGCTGGAGCTGCCGCTGATCGGCAGCTACCACACCGAGCTGGCCGCCTACGCGGGCGTGCGCAGCGGCCAGGCCCAGCTGGAGGCGATCGCCGCGATGGCGCTGGGGCAGTTCTACGGCAGCTGCGACATCGTGCTCTCGCCGAGCCCGGCCAGCGACGAGCGCCTGACCCGGCTGGGGATCGCGGCGGAGCAGATCGGCCGCTGGGACCGCGGCGTCGACGTGAAGCGATTTGACCCGAGCCTGCGGCAGGCCGACCTCTTCCCGGGTGAGCTGAACGTGCTCTATGCCGGCCGCCTGACCAGCGAGAAGGGCGTCGATTTGCTGGCCGAGTCGTTCCTGCGGGCGGCCGAGCGCGACCCGCGCCTGCACCTCGTGCTCGCCGGCGGCGGCCCCGAGGAGGAGGCGCTCCGGGCCAAGCTCGGCGATCGGGCCACGTTCCTCGGCTGGCTGCACGGGACCGAGCTGCCGATCGCCTACGCCAGCGCCGACATGTTCCTGTTCGCCAGCCAGACCGACACCTTCGGTCAGGTGCTGTTGGAGGCGCAGGCCTCGGGCCTGCCGGTGATCGCCGTCGCCGAGGGCGGTCCGGTCTCGCTGATCGAGCACGGGCAGACCGGGCTGCTGGTGGCGGCCAACGCCGACGCGCTGGCCGACGCGGTGGTGGCCCTGGCCGCCGATCCGCTCAGCCGCGAACGGCTGCGGCGCGCTGCCGTGCAGGCGGTCTCGGGACGCAGCTGGGAGGCGGCGCTCCAGCGCCTGGCCAGCGGCTATCGCACCGCCCTGCGCGTGGGCGGCAGCGACGCCCACCGCCAGGTCGCCTGAGCGCCTACGCGCTGAGGCGATCGGCGCGCACCTCGAAATCGGTGAGCGTCAGCGCTCCGAACGAGGTGATCAGCGCGACGTCGACGGCATCGCGGCCGCGGCCGACCACCACCCGTCCCACGCGTGGCGTGTTGTTGCGGGCGTCGAAGGTGTGCCAGCGGCCGTCGAGGTACGCCTCGAACCAGGCCGCGAAGTCCATCTCCTCCTCCGCCAGCGAGCCGTCCTCGTCCGGCAGGTAGCCGAACACGTAGCGGGCGGGGATGTTCAGCGCCCGGCAGAACGTGATCGCCAGGTGGGCGAAGTCCCGGCACACGCCCTGACCGGCGCGATAGGCATCGACCGCGGTGGTCCACGGGTTGGACGCTCCGGCCACCCACTGCAGATGCCCGTGCACGTAGTCGACGATCGCCTGGACGCGCTGCCAGCCGGGGGCCAGCTCGCCGAACCGCTGCCACGCCTCGTGTCCCAGCTCGTCCGGCAGGCAGAACCGACTCGGCATCACGTAGTTCAGCACCGCGTCGGGCAGCTCGGCCACCGGCGTCTCGCGCGCGTCGGGCACGATCAGGTCGGCGGGATGCTGGAGCCGCACGCGCGCGTCGTAGGCGATCCTGGCGTCACCTTGGGGGAGCGCGAATCGCTCGCAGCGGTTGCCGTAGCCGTCGACGTAGGTGTGGTGAAAGGCGGGCGTCTCCCACCGTTCCTCCTCGATGCTGAGGCCGACCTGGGGGCACGGGCTCACCTGGAGGATCGAACTGGTCAGCGCCGCCGCCGACAGGGCGAACGTACAGCCCACGCGCAGGGTGAGTGGGTCAAGTCCAGCGTTCGCGTCGCTCATCTCTCACGAGGATGGCAGGTCAGGCCGGAGCTCTGTGCGATAGTGCGGCCGCCATCGCACCTTCCGCGCCACAGCATGCCGTCACCGCTGCGGTGGTCCCCGTCGCCGGGCTGGGGACCCGGCTCCTGCCGGCTACGCGCTCGCAGCCGAAGGAGATGCTGCCGGTGCTCGACAAGCCGGTCGTCCAGTACGTGGTCGAGGAGCTGGCGGCGGCGGGAATCGAGCGGGTGCTGTTCGTCACCGGACGGCGCAAGCGGGCGATCGAGGACCACTTCGATGTCGACCCCGAGTTGCCGAGCCTGCCGCCCGGCGAAGGCGTCGAGATCCTGTACACGCGCCAGCCGCGGCCGGCGGGCCTCGGGGACGCGGTGGCCCGCGGGCACGGGTTCGCCGGCGACGCTCCGGTCGTCGTGGCCGTCGGTGACTCGATCATCGAACCGGGGCCGGGGGACTCGCCGGGCTCCTTGGTGCGACGGCTCGTCGAGGCGTACTTCAGCGCCGATGCCTGTGCGGCGATCGCCGTCGCTGCTGTCCCTGACGCGCTGGTCTCCCGCTACGGGATCGTCGTGCCAGAGGCGAAAGTGATCGCTATGCGAGCACAATCGCCGGCGTTCCTCGCGTCGACCGTGCTGGAGAAGCCCGATCCGTCCGAGACCCAGAGCCGCTGGGCCGTGATGGGGCGCTACGTGCTCGGGCCGTCCGTGCTCCAGGCGCTCCGGCACACGCCCGCCGACGCGTCCGGTGAGGTCCAGCTGGCCGACGCGCTGCGCGCGGCCATCGGCGCCGGCGAGCGCGTGGTCGCTGTGCCCCTGACGGCAGGCGAGCGCCGCCACGACATCGGCACCGCGGCCGGCTACGCGAGCGTGTTCGTCCGCTACGCCCTGCGCGACCCGCGCTTCGGGGAGGAGCTGCGCGGGCAGGCGGCCGTGTTGATCGCCGATGCCGGAGGCTGAGGCCGGGCATGCCGCGGCCCGGGCGGCGCTGGCCGGCAACCCGTCCGACGGCTACGGCGGCGCGGTGCTCGCCGTCACGATCGACGGGCTCGGAGCCCGCGCGCGTATCCGCGAGGCGCCCGTCGAGCCGGTCGCGCTCGTCGAGGCGACGGTGGCCCGCCTCGCGCGCGAGCATGCGCCCGCGTGTGCCGGCTGCCCGGTCGAGCTCGTCACGACGATCCCGCTGTCGGTCGGGCTGGGCGGCTCCAGCGCGATCGTGATCGCCACGCTGCGCGCGCTGTGCGCCCGGCACGCGGTGGAGCTCGAGCCCGTCGCGCTGGCCGAGCTGGCGCTGGCCGTTGAGGTGGAGGACCTGGGGATCGCCGCTGGGCCGCAGGACCGGATCGCGCAGGCGTTCGGGGGGCTGACGTTCATGGACTTCGCCGCCCGGCGCTACGAGCGGCTCGACCCCGGCCGGCTGCCGCCGCTCCTGATCGCGTGGCTCGTGGCGGGCGCCGCGCACTCAGGAGTCGTCCACGACGACCTCCGCGCCCGGTTCGAGCGCGGCGAGCCGGCGGTGCTCAGCTCGCTGAGGACGCTGGCGCGGGCTGCTCACGATGCCCGTACCGCGCTCCTGGTCGGCGACCACGAGGCGCTCGGGCGGGCGATCGACACCAGCTTCGACGCGCGGGCGGCGATGCTGGAGCTCGACCCCGCTCACGTCGAGCTGATCGAGGTGGCCCGTGACGCCGGCGCCAGCGCCAACTACGCCGGTTCGGGCGGCGCGATCGTGTGCGCCTGTGCCAACAACGACCAGCGCCTCGCGGTGAGCGAGGCGCTGAGGCGTATCGGCTGTGGCGTGTTGACTCAGGATCCGTAGAGCAACGACTGGATGTACCCGCCGTAGCCGCCGTAACCGCCATAGCCGCCATAGCCGCCATAGCCGCCGTAACCGCCGTAACCGCCGTAACCGCCGTAACCGCCGTAGCCGCCGTAGCCGCCGTACCCGCCGTACCCGCCGTAGCCAGAGCCCCCGCCGCCGGCCGTGGCCGTGGCCGAGCTCGACGCCGCGCTCGCCTGGTAGGAGACCGAGAACGATGAGCCGTCGGAGGAGAGGCTCGACGGCACCGCGCCCGCGGTCGAGGACTGGGCGCCGCCCGTCTGGTCCGCGTATCCGATCAGCCCGCCACCGAGCCCGAGCTGCGCGGCCGATGGGCTCAGTTGCAGCGGCTGAGCGGTCCAGTCGGGATCGCTGATCGTCCCGGTGTGACCGTTCGCCGTGGCGGAGGCATTCGTGAATGTGACACTGCCGAAGTTCGCCAGCGGTAGGGGTTGACAGTTTCCGGTGGTGTCACACGACGACGGTGCCTCGGCGATCCACTCCGCCGAGGAGGTGTCGATGTTCTGTGTGGTCAGCGTCTTGGTGACCGACTGTCCGGTAGTGGCGTCGCTGACAGTGACCGTCACCGAGGTGCCGGCGACCGACACCTTGGCCGACATGTGATCGCCGGGATTGACCGCCAGCGCCAGCTTCACCGGCGCGGCGGGCACGAGCTCGTACCACGCGTAGTAGGTGGCCTGGCCGCTTGCACTGCAGTCGGCCTGAGTGCCGGCCTGCTCCAGAGCGCCCGACTGCTCCGTGGAGCCGCCGAGGCCGACCCAGAAGGCCGAGTATGTCTGTCCGGAACTGCACGTCGCCTTCGGCTCGATCCAGCTGCCCGACACGCTGGAGAAATTTGTGCCACCGGCGGCGTAGCCGGCCCAGTTCTCGCTGACCGCCGCCGTGGTGTCCGACTGCGCGGAGGCAGTCGGCACGGCAGCGAGGCCAAACGCAGCGAGGACCGGCAGGGTGAGAAGAATTCGCTTTGCGTTCATGGTGAATGACACAGTTGCGCCCGGCGCGAAGAAGGCGTTAGGAGCACCCGAAGACTTGGCTATGAGCAAGGAGGGGCGCGATGCGCGGCGAACCACGTCTCCATGAGCAAGGACCGGCTGGAAGCGTTCTCCGACGGGGTGCTCGCCGTGGCGATCACGCTGCTGGTGCTGAACGTCGTCGTGCCGAGCACGGCCGGCCTCGCCGGACACCATGAGTCGCTCGCCCACGCCCTCGCCCTGAAGTGGCCGAGCTACGCCGCCTACGTGATCTCATTCATGACGATCGGGATCATCTGGATCAACCACCACGTGATGATCGGCCGGCTGCGCGAGGTCGACCACGCGATTCTGATCCTGAACCTGGTGCTGCTGCTGACCGTCGTCGCGATCCCGTTTGCCACCGACCTGATGGCCACCTACCTGAAACAGGGTGGGGGCGACGCCGAGCTCGCCGCCGCCGTGTACGGCGCCACCTTCCTGGTGATGTCGCTGGCCTTCACCACGCTGAACCGCCAGATCCTGTTCCCGAAGGCCCACCTGATGCACCAGCAGACCACCGTCACCTGGCGCCGGGCGACGCTACGCCGGGCGAGCACCGGCCTGATCCCGTACCTCGTGGCGACGGCGCTCGCGCCCGTCACGGCGTACGCGACCCTGGTGATCTGCGGGGCGCTGGCCGTGTTCTACGCGCTGCCGCTGGCCAGCAGCGCCGGGACCCCTAACATCGGGCCATGACCTCCACCGCTTCAGCTCCGAGCTCCGAACAGATCACGACCCCCGCCGGCGTCGTCCAGGCGTTCCTGAAGGCCCTCGAGGCCGGCCGCCTCGACGACGCGCTGGAACTGCTGGCGGAGGACGTCGAGTACATCAACGTATCGCTACCCACGGTCCACGGCCGCCGCCGCGTGGACAGGGTCTTCCGGCCGCTGCTCGAGAAGTTCCCCGGCGGCTTCCGCGTGCACTTCCACGTGATCGCCGCCGATGGCAACACCGTCCTCACCGACCGCACCGACGAGCTGATCCTCGGTCCGGTCAAGCAGCGCCTCTGGGTGTACGGGCGCTTCGAGGTCCGTAACGGCAAGATCACCCTGTGGCGGGACTCGTTCGACTGGCTCGACCTGCTGGTCGGCCTGGCCCGCGGGCTGGCCGGCGCCGTGGTTCCCTCGCTCAACCGGCCCTGGCCCGGCGACCGCTGAGCCCCGCCAGCTCAGACGAGCCGGCAGCGCTGGCGCGTGAGCTGACCCGCCTGCTCGGCGCGGCCGCCGTGCGGCCCGGGACGAGCGCCGAGTACCTCACCGACGCCACCGAGGCGCAGAACCTGCGTGGCCGCGCCGACGCCGTGGCGCTGCCCGGCAGCGCGGCGCAGGTGGCCGACGTCGTGCGCTGGTGCTACGCCCACGACGTCCCGGTGATCCCGCGCGGGGGCGGCAGCGGCTACAGCGGCGGCGCGGTCCCGCTTGACGGCGGCATCGTGCTCGGGCTGGAGCGCCTGGCCGGGGTGCCGCGCTTCGACGCCGAGTACTGGCGCGTGCGCCTCAATGCCGGCGTGCGCACGGCCGACCTGCACCACCGCGCCCGCGAGCACGGCCTGTACTTCCCGCCCGACCCCGGGGCGGCCGAGCAGTCGATGATCGGCGGCAACATCGCCACCAACGCCGGCGGCCCGCACACGTTCAAGTACGGCGTGACGGGAACGTGGGTCACCGGCCTGGAGGTCGTGCTGGCGCCCGGCGAGCTGGTGCAGATCGGCGGCGCCGCGCGCAAGGACGTCGCCGGCTACGACCTGCGCTCGCTGCTGGTCGGCTCGGAGGGGACGCTCGGGGTGATCACCGCCGCGACGCTGCGGCTGATCCCGGCGCCCGAGGCGGCGCTTCCGATCGTGGCTCTCTACCCGACCGTCGCCGCCGGCTGCGCCGCCCTGCGCACGGTGCTCGCCACGGGGCTTGTGCCCGCGGCGCTGGAGTACCTCGACGGCGGCGCGCTGGCGGCCGCCGCCGCAGGGTTCCCCGGCGGGCTCTCCGCCGGCGCGGGGATGATGTTGATCGCCGAGGCCGACGGGACACCGAGCGGCGCGAGCGCGCTGAGGGCCGAGCTGGTGGAGGCGCTCTCACACGGAGCGAGCGTCGTCCGAGCGCCCGAGCAGCCGAGCGAGATCTCGGCCTTGTGGCGCTGGCGCAGCGGCGTCTCGCCGGCGGTGATCGCGCAGCGTGGCGGCAAGCTGAGCGAGGACATCGTCGTCCCGGTCGAGCGCCTGGAGGAGGCGATCGCCGAGACGGTGGCGATCGGCGCCCGCCACGGCCTGCCGGCGTGCAGCTGGGGCCACGCCGGCGACGGCAACCTGCACTCCACGATGATGATCGACCGCCACGACCCTGATCAGCTGACGCGCGCCCGGGCCGCCGCGCACGAGCTGTTCGCGCTCGCCGTGACGCTCGGCGGCGCGGTCTCCGGCGAGCACGGCATCGGCGCCGTGAAACGCGGCGCGCTCGGCCTGCAGTGGCCCGCTCCGGCGCTCGCGCTGCACGAGGCGATCAAGCAGACCTTCGATCCGAAGGGGCTGCTGAACCCGGGGAAGAAGCTGGCGCTCGCAAGTGAACCGTCCGTGAACGGGGTTGATCGCGGCCCGCGCAGCGGGTAGGACTACACGGGCGCCGCCGCCGGGCGGCGAAGAGAGACAAACGTTGGAGGTATAGATGACTGCTGTGCGCAGCGCGCTCGGGCTGCTGCTCGTCTGTGTCGGTGCCCTGCTGGCGACGGCTCCCTCAGCGCTGGCCGCCCCGTCGTACGTCGCCCTCGGCGACTCCTACTCGTCCGGCGTGGGCACGCGGACGTACTACTCCAACAGCGGCAGCTGCGACCGCAGCCCCGACGCCTACGGGCCGCTGATCGCCGCCGCCGACGGCTACGCGTTGAACTTTCAGGCGTGCGGCGGCGCCACCACCGCGGACGTGATCTCATCTCAGCTCGGCGCGCTGAACGGCTCGACCAGCCTCGTGACGATCACGATCGGCGGCAACGACGCCGGCTTCTCGACCGTGATGGAGGACTGCGCCGGCTGGTACTTCAACTGCCAGAGCGCGATCAACACCGCCGACTCGTACATCGAGAACACGCTGCCCGGCGCGCTGAACACGACCTACGCGGACATCCGCTCCGACGCCCCCAACGCCAAGCTCGTGGTGCTCGACTACCCGCACCTGTTTACCGCGAGCGGCGCCACGTGCAACTTCGACGCGTTGACCTCGAGCCACGAGGAGGAGCTGAACACGACGGCCGACGACCTCGACGGCGTGATCAAGACGGCGGCCGCGTCGCACGGGTTCACCGTCGTCGATCCGCGAAGCGCGTTCGAGTCTCACGAGATCTGCTCCAGCTCGGAGTGGCTGAATGGCCTGTCGAACCCGCTCAGCGAGTCGTTTCACCCGAACATCCAGGGCCAGGCCGAGTTCGCCAGCCTGATCGAGGGCGTGCTCTAGCTAGACCGCGTCGACCGTGGGGTCGGCCTCGGCCGGCCCCACCGTGGGGTCGGCCTCCGCCGGCCCCACGTCCTCGCGGGCGCGACGGGCGGCGTCGCGCATCTCGAACACGTCGGTCGCCCAGTCGCCGATCTCGCGCGTCACGTCCCGGCCGGCGGCGGCGATGATCGCGGCGATCTGGCCGACGTGTTTGAACGCGCTCTCGACCGCGACCTGGACGGTGTCCTTGCGGGTCTCCATGTCATTGAGGGGCACGCCGGCAATTGTCGCACCGCAGGGCGTCCAGCCGACATCAAGTCCGCGCGCCTGCGAACCGATACCCGCGACATGGACGAGCTGGCGCACGGCTCGGTCGCCCCACCGCGCTGGCCCGGAACGGCGAGCGTGGCGACAGCGGTTCCGACGGCGCGGGGCCAGAGCGCGCCCGAGGCCGCGATCCGGGCGCGATTCGCCGCCGCCGTGATCGACGGCGTCATCGTCTGGATCGCCTACCTCGCGCTCTGCCTCGTGTTCGGCTGGAGGGTGTTCATGCTTGCCCACCTGCTCGCGGCGATCGTCATCGACGTGCTGTACCACACGGCGTTGGAGTCGCGCTCGGGGCAGTCGATCGGCAAGCGCCAGTACGACATTCATGTCGTCGCGCTCGACGGCAGCCGGGCCGGCGTGGAGGCGATCGCCCTGCGCTCCGTGCTGAGGATTGTCGATGCCGTCCCCGCCTACTGGCTCTCGGGACTGATCAGCATGCTGCGCACCGGCCCCGAGCGCCGACAGCGGATCGGCGACGTGGCCGGGGGAACGATCGTCGTTGACCGCAGCGGACTCCCGGCGCGGCTGAGGACACCCGGCTGGATGCTGCCGGCGGCGACGATCCTGGCCACGGCGGCGAGCGCGGTGTCGCTGTGGACCGTCCTGCACGACGCCAACACGCCGCTCACGCCGGCCCAGCGCCAGGCCGTGCTGTCCTCGTGCGAGACCAGCCCGGACGCCCGCTTCGTCAGCTGCAGCTGCATCCTGACGGCGTACGAGGCGGCCGGCTACTCGACCCCGGCAGAGCTGAACCAGCTCGACGGCGAGCTCCTCGCCGGCCGCGCGCCGCGCTGGATCGTGCTCTCGCTGCAGTCCTGCCGGCGCTGAGCGCAGCCGTCAGGACCGACGAGCCCGCCACGGGACGCCCGTCCCGACCCGTAGCACGAGGTCGAGCACCGGCGTCGGCGTCAGCCGGGCCATCGCCGCCTGGATCTGCGCCGAGCGTCCGACGACGTACCGCGCCCGCGGGCGGCGCGCCGTGAGTGCCCGCTCGATCGTCGCCGCTGCGCCCTCGACCGAGGTGGCCATCTTCTGCGAGCGCGGGATGCTCTTGCGGAAGCCCTCGATGTGCGCCGCGTACAGCTGGCGGTACTCGTCGCTCAACGCCGCCACGGTCGCGTCGAGCTCGTCCTGCGCCTGGCGCCACATATCGGTGTCCGTCTGGGCGGGCTCGACGAGCACGACCTTGATGCCCCACGGCGCCAGCTCCATCCGCAGCGCGTCGGCCATCCCCTCCAGCGCGAACTTCGAGGCGTTGTAGGCGCCGGTCATCGGCGTGGATATGCGCCCGCTGAGCGATGAAACGAACACGATCCGCCCGCGGGAGGCCCGCAACCGTCCGAGCACAGCCTGCGTCACGGCGGCCTGGGCGACGACGTTCACCTCCAGCTGACGGCGCAGCTCAGCGGCCGGCACCGCCTCGACCGGCCCGCCGACGACGATCCCGGCGTTGTTCACGATCGCGTCGAGCCGGGCTGGGAGCACGGAGTCGAGTCCGGCGATCGCCGAGGGGTCGGTCAGCTCGACCGTGACCGCGCGGATCCGGGCTGGATCGAGCGCCGTGACCGCCTCGGCGTCCTCGGCGCGCCGCACCCCGGCGACGACGTCCCAGCCGCCGGCGGCCAGCCGCGCGACGGTGGCGCGACCGATGCCGCGCGCCGCGCCGGTGACGAACACGGTCCCCATCAGCCGCTCGTCACCCGCAGAACTGCCTCGCCGGCGGTGACGACATCACCGGGGTGCAGCTGGCGGCCGCGCCGGATCTCGGGCTCGCCGTTGACGCGCACGGCGCCCTCGCCGAGCACGGCCTTGACCTCGGCGCCGGTGCCGATCACCCCGGCGAGCTTCAGCAGCTGGCCGAGACGGATCATCTCGCCCTTGATCACGACGTCAGCCACGGGGCTGGGTCAGCGACGCGTAGGCGTCGGGTCGGCGGGTGCGCAGCAGCGGGAAGAGCTCCAACCAATCGGCGCGCTGGTCGAGGTCGAGGTCGGCGACGAGCACGGCGGGCCGCTCACGCGGCGCCTGGACGAGGATCCGCCCGTACGGGTCGGCGATGAAGCTGGAGCCGTAGAAGGTGATCGGTCCCTCGGTGCCGACCCGGTTGACGGCCACCATGAAGGTGCCGTTGGCGATCCCGTTGGCGACGATCACGCGCTCCCACAGCGGCTCGGTGTCGAAGCCGGGATGATCGGGCTCGGAGCCGATCGCCGTCGGGTAGATCAGCACCTCAGCCCCGGCCAGCGAATAGCCGCGGGCGAGTTCGGGGAACCACTGGTCCCAGCACGTCGGACAGCCAACCCGGACGGGCCCACCATCGGACTCCAGCACGGTGAGCGGGAACGGGTCGCCGTCGGCCGGGCCGGGACGGAAGTAGCGATCCTCGTAGTACCCGGCTGTGACCGGAATGTGCAGCTTGCGCGTCCGCGAGACGAGGCGCCCGTCTGGCCCGACGACGATCGCCGTGTTGTAGCCGAGGCCATCGTCGGGCCCGGCCTTCTCAAACAGCGACGCGTGCACGTAGATCCCGTGCGCCACGGCCTGCCCCGCCGCGAACGCGAACGTCGATCCGGTCTCCAACTCCTCGGGGAGCGCGCCGACCGCCGCCGGTCCCTCGTCGGTGATCGCGAAGTACCGCGACAGCGTCAGTTCCTGCAGGCACACAATCAGTGCCCCCTCGCCCGCCGCCGCGGCGATTCCCTCGGCCAGCGCGCGCTGGTGGACGCCCGGGTCCTCGTGCCAGGACTCCTGCACGAGCCCGAGGCGCAGCGGCACCCGCGCCGGCGGGCGAGTCCGCGCCGGCGAGTCCGGCACCTCGTATGCGGTGATCACGTCAGAAGCCATCGCGTACCGGGACCTGTTGGGTGATGCAGTGGGGCCCGCCGCCACCATACGCCAGCACCGCGCCCGGGACGGGCACAACCTCGCGCCCGGCGAAGGCGCCCGCGATCATGGCCAGCGCCTCCGAGTCGCACTCGGCTCCCGTGACGGGGACCACGACGGCGTCGTTGGCGACGTACAGGTTCAGGTAGCCGGCCGCGACCGTCTCGCCGGCCACGTCGATATACGGCAGGAACGGCAGTCCCAGCACTTCGATCCCGGCCTGCACCAGTCGCCGGCGGTTCTCCTGGCAGGCCTCGAAATTCGGGTTGTCCTCGTCGACCATCTGCAGCAGGGCCTGACCGGGGCGCGTGAACGCGGCGATCAGGTCGACATGGCCGTCGGTGTCGCGGTCCTCGACGAGGCCGTCGCCAAGCCACACGACCCGTTCGAGCCCGAGCGCCGAGGCGAGCACCTCCTCGATCGCATCGCGATCCATGCCTGGATTGCGGTTCTCGTTCAGCAAACACTGCTCGGTGGTCAGCAGCGTCCCGCGGCCGTCGGACAGGATCGAGCCGCCCTCTAACACCAGGTCGACGGGCACCACCGGATCTCCGAGCGCCGTCGCGATCAGCCCGCCGACGGCAGCGTCCTTGTCCCACGGCGGGAACTTCTCGCCCCAGGCGTTAAAGCGGAAATGGCGCGCGGCGCGGCGGCCGTCGGCGTAGACGTAGATCGGGCCGCAGTCGCGCAGCCAGGAGTCGTCGATCGGCAGCTCCACGATCTCGACCCCGCTGGCGCAAGCGGCGCGCGCGTCGGCCGCGTCGGTCCCGGGGTTGGCGACCATCGTCACCGGCTCGAACGCCACGATCGCGTTGGCCACCGTCGCGTAGTCGATGCGAGCCTGGGGCAGCGTCTCGCCCCACAGCTCGCGGCGGCACGGCCAGCCCATCAGCGTCCGCTCGTGCGGCTCCCACTCGGCGGGCAATCGGACCGGCGTCACGCCGCGCAGCCTACGCGAGCATCACCCAAGATGCAGGCGGTGCGCCACGGCGGCGGCCTGCGTGCGGCTCTGCACGCCGAGCTTGCCGAGGATCCGCGAAACGTGGACGCTGGCCGTCTTCTCGGCCATGAACAGCGCGGCGCCGATCTGGCGGTTGGTGGCGCCCTCGGCCACGAGCGCCAGCACCTGGCGCTCGCGCGGAGTCAAGCCGAACGGGTCCGGTTCGACTGGCGCGTCGGGAGCGCGCCCGTTGCCGTCGACCGCCGGTCCCGCTGCCGCGACGCGGGCCGGCTCCAGCCGAGCGCGCTCCTGCAGCGCCTCGATCTCGCGGATCGGCCAGCCAGCCTCCAGCTCCCGGGCCTGGGCCAGCGCCTGCTGCGCGACCCGCGCGGCGTCGGCGCGCTCGCCACGCTCCACCTCGGCCTCGGCCTCGCGCCAGCGCGCCAGAATGACCTGGTAGGGCCGCTCGATCGCCTGCCACACCTCGGCCGTCTTGGCCCACGCCTTCGGATCCTGGCGGCCCCGGGCCCGGGCCAGCTCGGCGGCGCCGGTAACGTTCCACGCCTGCTCGACGGGGCCACCGTCCTGGGCGGCGGCGCGCAGCCGCTGGGCGTGGAGCCGGGCGCGGGTGACCGCCTCTCGCACCATCGCCTTCTCACGCAAATCGCGCCCGCGCTGGGCGAAGTCGGCCTCGACGCGCGCGCCGATCGCGCTCACGCGCGCGATCCGCATCACGTCGTCGGTGCACACCTCCAGGCGGTCGAGCGCGGCGGCGACTGCGGCCCGCGCCTCGGGCAGACGGCGATGGCGGCGGTGCCACTCAGCCAGCATCGAGCCGAGCAGGCCGATCCACTGTGGCTCGGAGGAATCGGCGACGAGCGGCTGAGCGTCGCGCAGCGCCTGCTCCGCGCCCTCGTCGTCGCCGACGGCGAGCGCCAGGTCGGCCAGTCGCAGCAACCGGAACATCAGCTGGATGCCGACGGCGCGAGTCGAGGTCGGGCCGAGATGGGCGCGGGCGGCGGCCAAGTCGCCGGCCTCCAGCGCCGCCTGCGACGCGGTCAGCTTCAGCCAGTCGTGGCTGCGGCCGAGGCGCGCGGGGATCGCCGCCAGCCCCTCGTCGGCCACGGCCAGCGCCTCGCGCGTGCGGCCACACAGCAGCAGGAAGTCGGCGAGGTTGGAATACGCGGTGGCGAGACTGTCGATGTCGTCGTTGCCGCGCGCGATCGCCTGGGCGCGGCGCAGCTGGGCGGCGCCGCGCTCGACGTCGCCGAGCGCCATCTGCGCCATCCCGAGCGTGTTCAGCACCTCGCCCTGCACGTAGCTGTCACCGGCCGCCACCGCCGCCGCCAGCGCGCGCTCGCCGTCGTCGACGGCGTCACGGAAGCGGCCGCGCAGGACGCGCGTCCGGGCCAGCCAGCCCAGCAGCGCCGCGCGCTCGCGACCGCCGTCCTCCTCGCCCAGCATCGCCAGCGCTCGCTGCGCCGTCTCGATCCCCTGGGGGCCACGGTTCAGCGCCCACTGCATCCGCGCCTGGCGCGCGAGCACGGTCGCGTAGCGCCGCGCATCGGTCTCCGGGTCGAGCTCGCGCAGCGCGCTCTGCAGCAGCACCTCGCCGCGGGCGCGGTCGCTGCCGATCGAGTGGGCGCGGGCGGCCAGCTGCAGCAGGGCGACGTGGTCGAGCGTGTCGCCCCGCGGGAGATCGAGCTGCACGTTCTCGCCGAGCACCCGCGGCCACAGCTCCAGCGCGCGCTCGGCGAGGTCGGCCGCCTCACCGTAGGCGTGGACCTGTATGGCCGAAAGCGCCGCGACGACCGTCGCGCGCAGCGCGGCCGGCTGATCGCCCGCCGCCTCGTAGTGGCGCGCGATCGTGGCCGAATGCTCGACGCCGCCGTCCTCGGGGGCGCAGTCGGTGCGCTCCAGCTCACGCGCCAGCGCCAGGTGCAGCTCGCCGCGCTCGCCGGGCAGCAGGTCGTCGTACAGCGCTTCGCGGAGGAGCTCGTGGCGGAAGCTGAACCCGTCGTCGCCGGCGCGCAGGACCTGCTCGGCCAGCGCCTCGCGCAGCGCCAGGGCCAGCGGCCCGGGATCGATGTCGGTGAGCTCCCCGACGACCCGCTCGTTCAGCTCGCGCCCGACGGCGATCGCCCGCGCCGCCCGTTGCGCGTCGGGGCTGAGCCGCTCGATCCGCAGCAGGAACGCATCCTGCAGGCTCTGGGGCGCGGCGCCGCGCCCGTCAAGCCCGGCGGCCAGCAGCTCCTCGATGTACAGCGGGTTGCCCTCGCTGCGGACGAGCAGCCGGCCGACGAGCGCGTCGTCGGGGGCGTCGCCGAGGATGTCGCGCAGGACTTCGGTGAGCTCGGCGCGGTCGAACGGTTGTAGGTCGACCCGCCGCGCGCGCTCCAGCCGCTCCAGCTCGGAGATCAGCGGCCGCAGCGGATGCCGGCGATGCAGCTCGTCGCTGCGGTAGCTGAGCAGCAGCACGATCCGCTCCTGCCGGAGGCTCCGGGACAGGTAGGCGATGAACGTCCGGGTCGACTGATCGGCCCAGTGGATGTCCTCCAGACAGAGGACGACGGGCCGGATCTCGCTCAGCTCTTCCAGCAGCTCCAGCAGCGCCTCGAACAGCCGCAGTTGGCCGGAGCCGTCGTCGCTGTCGCCCGCGCCGCGCCCATCGTCGAGCGTCGGGAGCAGCGCCGCCAGCTGGCCGCGGCTGCCGCTGCTGAGCCGGTCGAACACCGGGTCGCGCTCGCGCACCAGCGGGCGCAGCGCGCCGAGCAGGGCGGTGTAGGGAAGCTCCGTCTCGCCGTGCTCGACCGCCTCACCGCGGAGCAGCAACGGCGCCGGGTGGCTGCCAGACAGGCGGTGCTCCAGTTCGGCGATCAGCCGCGTCTTGCCGACGCCAGATTCTCCCCGCAACAGCACGATCGACGGCCGCCCGGCCGCCGCCTCACGACAGGCCAGCTCCAGCTCGGCGAGCTCGCCGACTCGCCCGACGAGTTGGCTTGATGTCAGCGGGCGCATGTACGAAGTATCGCGAGAGAAACCGGCGCGTCGGTGAAGGGCGTGTGTGGATGAAATCCAAGCGGTCGTCGACGCCGGCACGGCTGGCCTTGCGGTCCATCTCCTGTACTCGGCTGGTGTAAAGGGCCTTCGTCAATTCGGGGTGCATGGTGGCTCCTGTCCTGGTGGTGCACGTGACATCAGACTCGACTAAGCCGAGCGAACGCACATCAGCCGAATGGAGTCAGATCTCTCACCCGACCCCTTACTTGGCCCACGACACCCCTTACGACCCACCGTCCCTGACGGGGCGACAAATCGCACAAGTTAACGCTCGAACGAACCGTTAGCTTTAGACCGTGGGGCAAGATGTACGACTTCTGAGCGGCTATTCGGCCGGCGATGCGGCGCGCCTGTTGGGCGTCACCCGCGGCACGCTGCACACGTGGTCGCGTTTGCTCGCGTATCCGCCGAGTCGCACGGCGGGGGACGGAGCGCAGCGGTTCTCATACGAGGCGCTCGCCGCCCTGCGTGACGCGCTCCAGACCGGCCACTCGGTCACGGCGGCGGTCGACGTGGCGCGCGCGACGCTCGCCACGGGCAGCCTGGAGCGCCTGCATATGGCCGTCGTGACCTTCAACGCCGACGCGTGCCGCGCCACGTTGGACGACGCCGTGGGGTTTCTCGGACTGGAGCGGGCGATCGAGGAGGTACTCGTCGGCGCCCTGGAGCGCGTCGCGCGGACCTACGGGCAGGAGTCCAAGCACTGGTCCTTCGCCGCCGATCGTATGACGTGCTGGCTGCGCGAAGCGAGCCCGCGCTCCCCCGCGCCGGCCTCGGGGGGGCCGATCGTCGTCGTCGACTTGTCAGCCGACAGGCGCGATCCCGACGCCGCCTACATCCGCGCGCTGGAAGCGCTGTGTGCGGCCGCCGGCGTGACGGTCCGCACGGTCCCGGTGACAAGCCTGACCGACCGTATGGCCACCGCGGCGCTGACGCGGGCGGCGGTCGTGATGATCGCCGGCCGCGGCCACGGCCACGAGCTGACCGCGCAGTGGATGACGGCCGCCCCGCCACGTGCGACGGTGGCGCTCTACCGGCGGGGCGACGCGCCGGCGCCGATGGTGGGCGTCTCGGTGCTGGAGCTGCCACCCCACCCGGCGACCGCCCGAGCGCGGCTGCTCGGCCACACGATCAGCGAGCAGGCGCGGCGTCGCCGGAGCTGAGCGGGCTGGTGTCGGACCGCGTGGCCGCCGCGATCTCCTCGGCGGTCACGTTCTGCGGGTGATGGCAGGCGGCCAGATGCCCGCCGGGGTACTCGCTCAGCTGCGGCTCGACCTCGCTGCAGATCTCGGTGGCGTGCGGGCACCGCGTGTGAAAGCGGCACCCGCTGGGCGGGTTGATCGGGTTCGGCGGCTCGCCGGAGACGGTGATCCGCTCGCGCGCGCGGTTCTCCGCCGGGTCCGGGATCGGGATCGCCCCGAGCAGCGCCTGGGTGTACGGGTGGATCGGCTTGTCGTACAGCTCCTCGGAGGGAGAGACCTCCATCAACTTGCCCAGGTACATCACGATGATCCGGTCCGACACGTGGCGGACGACGCTGAGATCGTGCGCGACGAAGATGTAGCTCAGGTGGAACTCGTCCTGCAGCTCCTCCAGCAGGTTGATCACCTGGGCTTGGATCGAGACATCGAGCGCGGAGACGGGCTCGTCGAGCAGGATCAGCTTCGGGTCGACGGCCAGCGCCCGCGCGATCCCGATCCGCTGGCGCTGCCCGCCGGAGAACTCGTGCGGGAAGCGGTTCAGATGCTCGGGCTGCAAGCCGACCTTGGTCAGCAGCTGTCGGATCTCGCCGGCCGTGTCGTCTTTCGGGACGCCACGGAGGCGCAGCGGCGTGGCGATGATCTGGTTCACCCGCTTGCGCGGGTTCAGCGATGCCTGTGGATCCTGGAAGACCATCTGCATCTCTTTGCGGATCGGCTCGAGCTGTCTGCGGCCGGCCTTCGTGATATCGGTGCCGCGGAAGAGGATCGTGCCGGCGGTCGGCTCCAGCAGACGCACGAGCGTCCGGATCAGCGTGGTCTTGCCGCACCCGGACTCGCCGACGATCCCGAGCGTCTCGCCCTCGCGCAGAGCGAAGGAGACGTCGTCGACGGCGTGGACGTGGCCGACGGTGCGGTCGATGACCAGACCCTGCTTCAGCGGGAACAGCATCCGGAGGTGCTCGACCTCCATCAGCGCCTGGCCGTTGCCCGTGCTCACGAGATGACCGGCTCCGGGCTGGACAGGCCGATCTGGTCGCCAACCACCCGCAGCTTGCGCTTCTGCTCCAGCTCCAGCCAGCAGCGGTCGAGATGCTCGGGCTCGCCCGGCACGCCGGCTTTGAACGGCGGGTCATCGGTGCACTTGCCGAACGCGTGGGGGCACCGCGGCCGGAAGTGGCAGCCCTGCGGCGTGCGCAGCAGCGAGGGCGGCATCCCCGGGATCGCCGGGAGCACCTTGGAGCGGTCGCGATCGACCCGGGTGATCGACCCGAGCAGTCCCCACGTGTACGGATGCTGCGGGTCGTAGAAGATATCGTCGAGCGTGCCCTGCTCGACCACCCGACCGGAGTACATCACGATCACGCGGTCGGCGATGTCGGCCACGACGGCGAGGTCGTGGGTGACGAGGATGATCCCCGCCTGGGTCTCCTGGCGCAGCTTGCGCAGCTCGTCGAGGATCTGGGCTTGAATGGTGACGTCGAGAGCGGTCGTCGGCTCGTCGGCGATCAGCAGCTTCGGTGAGCACGACAGCGCCATCGCGATCATCACGCGCTGGCGCATGCCGCCGGAGAACTCGTGCGGGTAGGAGCGCAGCCGGTCAGTCGCGCGCGGGATCCCGACCCGCTCCATCAGCTCGACTGCGCGGTCCATCGCCTGCGCCTTGTTGATGGTGTGATCGTGGGCGCGGATCTGCTCGACGATCTGGTTGCCGATCCGGTACACGGGGTTCAGCGAGCTCATCGGGTCCTGGAAGACCATCGCGATCGACCCGCCGCGGATCGTCTGCAGCTCCGCATTCGACGCGCTCAGCAGTTCGGTCCCGTCGAGCGTCGCCCTCCCCTCGATCCGTGCGTTCGGCCCCCGCGTCAAGCCCATCAGCGTCATCGCCGACACCGACTTCCCGGAGCCCGACTCGCCGACGATCGCCACGACCTCGCCCGGCGCAACGGTGAACGACACGCCGTCGACGGCGCGCACCAGCCCATCCTCGGTGGCGAAGGAGACCTTCATGTCCTCCACGGACAGCAGCGGTTGGTCGGTCATTGGAGGCGGATCCGGGGATCGAGGTAGGCGTACAGGATCTCGGTCAGCGCGCTGATCACGACGACGGCCAGCGCGGTCAGCATCACGATCGACATCAGCGTCACCGTGTCGAAGCGGCCGACCGCCTGGTAGGCGAGGTAGCCGATGCCGTGCAGGCTGAACACCGACTCGGTGAGGATCGCCCCGCCGCCGATCACCTGGGCGAGGTCGAGCCCCCACAGAGAGAAGATCGGGATCAGGCTGTTGCGAAGGATGTGGCGGAGCAGCACCTGGCGCTCGGACAGGCCCTTGGCTCGGGCGGTTCGCACGAAGTCGTCGTTGATCGTGTCGAGAATGGTGGAGCGCAGGATCCGCGAGTAGATCCCGATGAACAGGACCGAGAGCGTGAACCAGGGCGCGATTAGATGATGGAACCACTGCCACGGATTCTGCGTAAACGGCACGTAGCCACTCAGCGGGATGATGTTCAGCTTGTAGCCGACGTAGTAGATCAGCACCGCACCGAGGAAGAACGGCGGCATTGAGACGCCGACCATCGACAGCACGGTCAGCACACGATCGGTGTACTTGCCGGCTTTGATGGCCGCGAGCGTGCCGAACACGATCGACGTCAGGAGCCAGATCAGGCCCGCGCCGATGGCCAGCGACGCCGTCGCCGGGAAGCCGGCGCGAATCTCGTCGAGCACGTTGAAGCCCGACTGATACGAGTACGCCGATCCGTCGAACACGTTTGCCATCGTCTTGATGTACTGGACGTAGACCGGCTTGTCGAAGCCGTAGTGAACGCTGACCAGGTGGACCTCGGCGGGGGTGGCCAGCCGCCCGGCGATCAGCGCCGCGGGGTTGCCGTTCGGCAGGACCTGGGTGAACAGCGCGAAGGTGATCACCGAGATCGCGAACAGCAGCGCGATCATCACCAGGA
>DASZLC010000222.1:0-1918 GCA_035552615.1 Solirubrobacteraceae bacterium | reverse complement strand
CAACACGCCATGGCGGTTCAACAGCAGCTCGGCCTGGTGGTGGGCCCGCAGCGTGGAGTCCGGCTCGGGAGCGGGCAGGGCCGACCATCGTCCGGCCACGGTCGGGTCGGTGCTGCGGAACTGGGGGTGCGCGACGCGGTAGCGGCTCAGCCGCGGCGGGCGGTGGGTCCGATGCGCGGGCGCGGAACGCTTGCGGGCTCCCGCACCGCCGAGCATGGCGCGTATCGGTGCGAACGTGTCGCCGGTGACCCAACCGGCCCAAACCAGTTCCCACAGTGCGGCTTTCAGCGCCGTCTCGCCGATTTCGTCCCGGGCGAGCTGGCGGAAGAAATACGCGCCACCCCCGGCCAGCGTGTCCAGGATCGCGCGATGGGCGTCGGCGAGGTCGATCGCCGCGGGCCCGGCCAGCGTCAACGGCGCGGAATCGCCCGGGTGCAGCGCGATCCAACCGTCGCTACCCGAGATCGACCCGGCACCCGACCAGGTGGCGTCGCCGGCCGCGAGCAGCTCGTCGAGCATCGCGGGCGAGTAGTCACGGAGCCGCGGAGCCAGCACCAGCGGTTCGATCGCCGAGGCCGGAATCCGAACGCCGGCCAGCTGATCGATCACCGACATCAGTCCGTCGGTTCCCGAGTGGCCGGACGACGTCCGGTGCCAGGCCGGCAGGAACCGCCCATATGCGGCGGTGCTCACCGGCTCCACCTGCGCGCGCAGCGCCGCGAGCGAACGCCGCCGCAGAATGCGCAACACGTCCGCGTCGCACCACTGCTCGCCGCCCGCGGCCACCGACCCGTTCGCCGCTCCCGATGTCTCGGGCGCGGCGACGAAGTCGCCGCGCACCAGCCGGCCGTCGGCCGCCAGGCGACCGAGCACGTCGGCCGTCACCCGCAGTCCCAGGCCGAACCTGCCGGCGGCCTCGGCGGTGGTGAACGGGGTGTGCGTGCGCGCGTAGCGGCCCAGCAGCTCGCCCAGCGGGTCGGCCACCGCCTCGGTGAAGGTGGCCGGGACGCCCAGCGGCACCGCCGCCCCGACCCCGTCGCGCAGCCTGCCGATGTCCTCGACGGCCACCCACCAGCTGCGGCCGGCGAACGACACCGTCAGCGCGCGCCGGGCGGCGCCCAAGCCCTCCAGCCAGCCGCCGACATCGGCGCCGCCGGCCCGGGCGGCGACTTCGTCTTCTGTCAAAGGGCCGAGCAGTCGTAGCAGGTCCGCGACCCCTTCGGCGTCGCGGGCGGCCCGGTCGTCCGATAGGTGCTGCAACTGGCGGCCGGTCGCGGCGATGACGTCCGGATCGAGCAACTCGCGCAGCTCCACCCGGCCGAGCAGCTCGGCCAGCAACGTGCTGTCCAGCGAGAGCGCCGCGGCCCGGCGCTCGGCCAGCGGGGAATCGCCCTCGTACATGAACGCGCCGGCGTAACCGAACAACAGGGACGCGGCGAACGGGGACGGTCTCGCGGTTTCCGTCTCGAGCACCCGCACCTTGCGCTGGGCGATGCCGGCCATCAGCTCGACGAGGGCCGGCACGTCGTAGACGTCCTGCAGGCATTCGCGGATGGTCTCCAGCACGATCGGGAAATCGGGGTATTTGCGCGCCACTTCGAGCAACTGGGCCGCGCGCTGGCGCTGGTGCCACAGCGGCGAGCGGCGGCCGGGGTGACGGCGGGGGAGCAGCAGGGCGCGGGCCGCGGCTTCCCGGAACCGGGACGCGAACAGAGCCGAACCACCCACTTCGGCCGTGACGATCGGGTCGATCTCGTCGGCGTCGAAGACGAACAAATCCGCCGCCGAAGGGATTTCCTCCAGGGTGTCGGGCAATCGCACCACGATGCCGTCGTCGGAGGCGGTCGGCTTCTCGTCGATGTTGTAGCGTTCGCGCAGCCGCCGGCCCACCGCCAGCGCGAGCGGTCCGTGCATCCGC
>DASZLC010000221.1:0-20729 GCA_035552615.1 Solirubrobacteraceae bacterium | reverse complement strand
GAGCCCGGGGCGGTCGCGCCACTGTGACCGGAACGCCGTTCCGGGAGCCAGGAACTCGCCTGCCACGACCCCTTCCAGCGACGGGACGCACGATCCCGAGGAGGTCCCTTCCGGTGTCCCAGATGGTCCGTGTGCTGCTGGTGCGGCACGCCCCGACCGCCGCCACGCTCCGCGGGGCGTTTCCGGGCGACGAGCCGCTGGAGCCCGACGGCCGGGCCGCGGCGGCAGCGCTGCGCGACATCCTCCCCAAGGCGGACCGCGTGCTGAGCAGCCCCGCCCGCCGGTGCCGCGAGACGGCGGCCGCGGCCGGACTGGAGCCGGAGCTCGATCCGCGCCTGGCCGAATGTGACTTCGGCGACTGGACCGGCCGGACGCTGGCCGAGATCGAGCCCGACGTCGTCGCCGAGTGGCTGGCCGACCGGACCGTGCGCCACCACGGCGGGGAGAGCCTCGCCGCGTTCGGCGAGCGCGTCACGTCGTGGCTGCAGGACGCCGGCGCGCACCGGCCGGGCTGCACCGTCGCCTTCACCCACGCCGGCGTGATCAAGGCCGCCGTCGTTCACGTGCTCGGCGGCCCGCCGGTCGCCTACTGGCGCATCCACCATGCGCCGTTGGCGATCACCGAGCTGCGCCGGTACGACGAGGGCTGGTCGGTCGCCTGTGTGAACAGCCCGGCGGAGGCGATGGCCGAGTGAGCGCCGGCGCGCCGCTGCTGGGCGGCTTCGCCCTCGATCTGATCGCCGCCGACCCCGAGCGCTGGCATCCGGTGGCCGGCTTCGGCGCGCTGGCCGCCGCCGCGGAGCGCACCTCCTACGCGCCGTCGCGGGCCCGCGGGGCAGCCGTCACCACCGCACTGGTGACCGGGGCGGCGCTGACGGGCGAGCTCCTGGCGCGCGGCGTCCGGCGCGACGTCGCGATGGTGGCGCTGACGTGGGCCGCGCTCGGCGGCGCCTCGCTGCGACGCGAGGCGGCGCGGGTCAGCGAGCTGGCGGCCAAGGACGACCTACCGGCCGCCCGCGGTGCGCTGCGCGCGCTGTGCGGCCGCGACGCCGCCGAGCTCGACGAGGCCGGCCTCGCCCGTGCGATCGTTGAGTCGCTGGCCGAGAACACGAGCGACGCGGTCATCGGCGGGCTGCTGTGGGGGGCGCTCGCGGGTCCGGCGGGGATCGCCGGCTATCGCGCCGCCAATACGCTCGATGCGATGTTCGGTCACCGTGACGAGCGCTACCGGCAGTTCGGCTGGGCCGCGGCCCGGCTCGACGACGTCGTCAACTGGCCGGTGGCGCGGCTGTCGGCGGCACTCACGGCCGTGCTGGCACCGCTTGTCGGCGGCTCACCGCGCGCGACCGTGACCGCGATCCGGCGCGACAGCAGCGCGCACCCGAGCCCGAACGCCGGCGTCGCCGAGGCCGCCTTCGCCGGGGCGCTGGGGCTGCGGCTGGGCGGCCCGCTCACCTATGCCGGCGTCGTGGAGCACCGGCCGCTGCTCGGCGACGGCCGCGCCCCCTCGCTGTCCGATGTGCCCCGCGCGGCGCGGCTGTCGCTCGCCGTTGGCCTGGCCGGCGCGGCTCTGTGCGCCGCGCTGCGGGAGGGGCTGCGATGAGAGGCGCTCTGCTCGTCTGCGGCACCCACTCCGACGCCGGCAAGTCCGTGCTGACCGCCGGCATCTGCCGCTGGCTTCACCGCCAGGGCGTGCGCGTCGCCCCGTTCAAGGCGCAGAACATGTCGCTGAACTCGGTCGTCACGGCCGGCGGCGCCGAGATTGGCCGCGCCCAGGCCGCCCAGGCGGCGGCCGCCGGCGTCGAGCCCGAGGCGGCCATGAACCCGATCCTGCTGAAGCCCTCGGGCGAGCGTCACAGCCAGGTGATCGTGATGGGACGGCCGTACGCCGACGTCGACGCGCGCTCCTACCGACCGCTGAAGGCGCAGCTGCGGCCGGTGGTGGCGGGCGCGCTGGCCGATCTGCGCACCCGCTACGACGTCGTCGTGTGCGAGGGCGCGGGCAGCCCCGCCGAGATCAACCTCCGCGACGACGACCTCACGAACATGTGGCTCGCGCGCCAGGCGGCGCTGCCGACGCTGCTCGTCGGCGACATCGACCGCGGCGGGGTGTTCGCATCGCTGTTCGGGACGCTGGCCGTGCTCTCCAGTGACGACCAGGCGCAGGTGGCGGGGTTCGTGATCAACAAGTTCCGGGGTGACGATTCGATCCTGGCCCCTGGCCTGGACCAGCTGAAAGCGCTCACCGGGCGCGACACGCTTGGCGTGCTCCCGTTCCGCGACGACCTGTGGCTCGACGTCGAGGACTCGCTGGCGCTGGAGTCCCGGCGCCCCGAGCTCGACGGCTGGGCGGGCGGGGACGGCATCGAGACGCTCGAGGTGGCGGTGCTCCGCCTGCGCTGGATCAGCAACTTCACCGACGCCGACGCGCTCAGCTCCGAGCCCGGGGTGCGGGTCCGCTTCACCCGTTCTCCCGCCGACGTCGCCCGCGCCGACCTGGTGATCGTGCCCGGGACGAAGGCGACGGTCGAGGACCTGGAGCGGCTGCGGGCCGACGGACTCGACCGCGCGCTGATCGACCGGGCGCACGCGGGCGACCCGATCCTCGGCGTGTGCGGCGGCTACCAGCTGCTCGGCCGCACGATCGACGACGACGTGGAGTCGGGCCGGGGCACGGTCGACGGGCTCCACCTGCTGCCGGTGACCACCCGCTTTGCGCCCGACAAGCTGCTCCGACGCCGCGCCGGGCGGTCTCCCTGGCTCGGCACCGAGGCCAGCGGCTACGAGATCCGCCACGGCCGCGTCATCTCGGAGGGCGGCGAGGCGCCGCTCGTGTCGGACGACGGCGAGCCCGAGGGCTGCCTGGCCGGTTCCGTGCTCGGCACCTCCTGGCACGGCGTGCTGGAGCACGACGCGTTCCGCCGCACGCTGCTGCGCTGGGTGGCCGTCGCCCGCGGGCGTTCGTTCACGCCGGGCACCGCCGCGTTCGCCGACGTCCGCGAGCGACGACTTGACACGCTCGGTGACCTGATCGCCGGTCATCTCGACACCGCGCGGCTGACGGCGCTGATCGAGCACGGTGTGCCCGCCAACCTGCCCACGATCGCCACGGAGGTTCGCGCGTGCTGCGCTTCCTGACCACCGCCGACACCGAGCTGCTCGCCACCGCGGCGGCCGTCGAACGCCTCCCCGCGGATTTCCCGGCCGTGGTGTGTGCGAACCCGGGCGGCCATCCCGAGCCGGCCAAATTGATCGACGAGATCCTGGACGGGGCGCGTGTCGTGCTGTGCCGGATCCTCGGCGGCCGCCGCGGCTGGCCCGACGGCATCGATCTCCTGGCCGAGCGCTGCCGGGCCGGCGGGGTCGTGCTCATCGCCCTCGGCGGCGAGGCCGAGCCCGACGCCGAGATGACCGCGCTGTCGACCGCACCGGCAGGAGCCGTCGCCCAGGCCGGCGAGTACCTGCGCCACGGCGACGTCGACAACGTCGGGCAACTGCTGCGGTTCCTGGCCGACACGGTGCTGCTCACCGGGCACGGCTTCGAGCCGCCGCACGAGGTCCCCGACCTCGGCGTGTACGTGCCCGGCCGCGGCGACGCGCCGCTCGACGAGGCGATCGCATCGTTCGACCCCGCCCGGCCAACCGTTGGCGTCTGCTTCTACCGCTCGCATCGGCTGACCGGCAACACCGCGTTCATCGACGTGCTGTGCGAGTCGATCGAGGCGGCGGGCGCGAACGCCCTGGCCGTCTGGAGCTACACGCTGCGCCGCGATCAAACCGGCCACGTCCCGGCGCTCGCCCTGCTCGACGGCCACGTCGACGCGCTGATCACGACGATGCTTGCCACCGGCGGATCGGGGGCCGGCGACTACACCTCGGCCGAGCACGAGGGCTGGCAGGAGTGGGACGCCACCGCGCTGGCCGCGCTCGACGTGCCGGTGCTGCAGGCCGCCTGTGCCACCGGCTCGCGGGCGAATTGGGAAGCCTCGGACTCGGGCCTGTCCCCGCTCGACGCCGCCACCCAGGTGGCGATCCCCGAGTTCGACGGGCGGCTGCTGGCCGGGGTGATCTCGTTCAAGGAGCGCGACGGCGTCGACTCGCCGATCGGCGCTCCGGTCCCCCGGTACGTGGCCGACCGCGAGCGCTGCGCCCGCGTGGCGCGGCTGGCCGTCCGCCACGCCCGCCTGCGCACGACACCGCCCGCGCAGCGGCGCGTGGCGATGCTGCTGACCGCGTTCCCCACCAAGCACGCGCGGATCGGGATGGCGGTCGGGCTCGACACGCCGGCCAGCGCGCTGCGCCTGCTCGACGCGCTGTCGCGCGACGGGATGCGCGTCGAGCACGACTTCGCCCACGGCGACGAGCTGATGCGCGCGCTGATCGCCACCGGCGGCCACGACCCGGAGTTCCTCACCGACGAGCAGCTGGCCGCCGCGCCGCTGCGCCTGCCCGTCGCGGCCTACCTGGAGTGGTACGCGACCCTCCCGGCCGCGCTGCGGGAGTCGATCGAGGCACAGTGGGGGCCGCCGCCCGGGGATCAGTACGTCTCCGACGGGACGTTCGTGGTGGCCGGGCTGGAGCTCGGCAACGTCGTGATCGCGATCCAGCCGCCACGCGGGTACGGCGAGGATCCGGTCGGCCTCTATCACGATCCCGAGCTCCCCCCCACACACCACTACCTGGCCTGCTACCGCTGGCTCGACGCCGCGTGGGGCGCCGACGCGATCGTCCACCTCGGCAAGCACGGCACGCTGGAGTGGCTGCCCGGGAAGATGCTGGCGCTGTCGCCGGCGTGCGCGCCCGACGCGGCGATCGGCGACATCCCGTTGATCTACCCGTTCGTGGTGAACGATCCGGGCGAGGGCGTGCAGGCCAAGCGCCGCGCCCACGCGCTGATCGTCGACCATCTCGTGCCGCCGATGATGCGCGCCGAGACCTACGACGAGCTGGCCGAGCTGGAGACGCTGCTCGACGAGTACGCGCGCCTGGAGGTGCTCGACCCGGCGAAGCTGCCGGCGTTGGCGTCGCGGATCTGGGCCGCCGTGCAGGCGGCGAACCTGCAGGCCGACCTGGAGATCGAGGAACGACCGGACGATTTGTCAGCGCTCGTGAACCACATCGACGGTTACCTGTGCGAGGTGAAGGACATCCAGATCAAGGACGGCCTGCATGTGTTGGGCCGCGTCCCGGACGCTCCCCAGCTGCTCGGGCTGACGAGCGCGATCCTGCGGCTCGGGACCGGCGACGTGCCCGGCCTTCCCGCCGCGCTCGGGGCGACGGAATCCTCGGGGCGCCATGAGCTCGACCGGATCGAGGCCGAGCAACGCGCGCTGCTGACAGCGCTGGCCGCCGCCGATTGGGACCCCGCGGCGGTGACGCACCCCGATCCCGGCGTGGCCCGCGCGCTGCGCTTCGCCTGCACCGAGGTCGTCCCGCGGATCCTCCGCACGCCCGACGAGTTGATCAACGTCGTGGCGGCGCTGCACGGGCGCCACATCCCGTCGGGCCCGTCGGGCGCCCCGACGCGCGGGCGCGTCGACGTCCTGCCCACGGGGCGCAACTTCTTCTCCGTCGACCCGCGGGCGCTGCCCTCGGAGTTGAGCTACGAGGTCGGCGTCAAGCTCGCCGACGCGCTGCTGGAGAAGTATCAAAATGACACCGGCGCGCTCCCGAAGATGATCGGGCTGGTCGCCTGGGGCACCGCCGCGATGCGCACGCAGGGCGACGACGTCTCCGAGATCCTGGCCCTGCTTGGCGTGTGCCCGACCTGGCAGCCCGAGTCCAAGCGCGTGACCGGTCTGGAGGTGGTCCCGCTGGCCGAGCTGGGCCGCCCCCGGATCGACGTCACGGTCAGAATCTCCGGCTTCTTCCGCGACGCCTTCCCCCACCTCGTCACGCTGCTCGACGACGCCGTGGCGACCGTGGCCGCGCTGGACGAGCCCGACGAGCAGAACTTCGTCGCCGCCCACGCCCGCGCCGACGCCGCGCGGCTGGCCGCGGAGCTGGGCGATCAAACGGCTTGGCGGCGGGCCACGACGCGCGTGTACGGATCGAAGCCGGGCACGTACGGCGCCGGGCTGGTGCAGCTGCTCGACACCCAGGACTGGCGCGGGACGGCCGACCTCGCCGCCGTGTACGAGGCGTGGGGCGGCTTCGCCTATGGCCGCGGTCTGGCCGGCGCCCCCGCCCAGGCGTCGATGCGCGATTGCTACGCGCGGATCGAGCTGGCGGTGAAGAACGTCGACTCGGCCGAGCACGACATCCTCGACTCCGACGACTACTACCAGTACCACGGCGGGATGGTCGCGACCGTGCGGGCGCTGACCGGCAGCGATCCCGCCGCGTATCTCGGCGACAGCTCGAACCCGGCGCGGATCCGGACGCGGACGCTGAGCGAGGAGACGCGCCGCGTGTTCCGCGCCAGGGTGGCCAACCCGCGGTGGATCGCCTCGATGATTCGCCATGGCTACAAGGGCGCGGCCGAGCTGGCGGCGACCGTCGACTACCTGTTCGGCTACGACGCCACCGTCGGTGTCGCCGAGGACTGGATGTACGAGCAGGTGGCCGAGCGCTATCTGCTCGACGACGACGTCGCCGCGTTCATGACGCGCTCGAATCCGTGGGCGGCGCGCGGCATCGCCGAGCGGCTGCTGGAGGCGGCCGACCGCGGCATGTGGGAGGCGCCCGGCGACGACACGCTGGCGGCGATCCGGGAGCGGTACCTGTCGCTGGAGGGCGAGTTGGAGTCGATGCCGTCGTGAGCGATGTCTTTCCGCTCAGCGCGATCGTCGGTCAGCAGGAGCTGATCGACGCGCTGCTGATCAACGCCGTCGCTCCCGAGGTCGGGGGCGTGCTCGTCCGCGGCGAGCGCGGCACGGCGAAGACGACGGCCGTGCGCGGGCTGGCGCCGCTGCTCCCGGGGCCCGCCCCGCTCGTCGAGCTGCCGCTGGGGGCAACGCTCGACCGGCTCGTCGGCTCGCTTGACCTGGCCCGCGCGCTCGACGGCGAGCACCGCTACGAGGCCGGTCTGATCGTCAAGGCGCACCAGGGCATCCTGTACGTCGACGAGGTGAACCTGCTCGCCGACCATCTCGTCGACGCGCTGCTCGACGCCGCCGCCACCGGCGTCGCGCGCGTCGAGCGCGAGGCCGTCTCGGTCACGCGCGAGGCGCGCTTCCTGCTCGTCGGGACGATGAACCCCGAGGAGGGCGAGCTGCGCCCGCAGCTGCTCGACCGCTTCGGGCTCGGCGTCGAGGTGCGCACGCCCTCCGATCCCGCCGAGCGCGCCGAGATCGTCCGGCGCCGGCTCGCCTTCGAGGCCGATCCTGACCGCTTCGCCGCCCGGTGGGCCCCCGCCGACGCCGCGCTGAAGCAGCGGCTGACCGAAGCCCGCTCCGTGCTGCCCCGGGTCCTCCTCCCCGAGCGCGAGCTCCAGCGGATCACCGGCGCCTGCGCCAAGCTCGGCGTCGACGGCGTCCGCGGCGACATCGTCACCGCCCGCGCCGCCCGCGCCCTGGCGGCACTCGCCGGCGTCACCGAAGTCGGCGAGGACCACGTCCGCCGCGCCGCGGCCCTCGCGCTCGCGCATCGGCGTCGCCGCGATCCGCTCGACGGCCACGCCCCCGATGACCAGCAGCTCCAGGACGCGCTCGATTCGGACGGTCCCGAGGACCCGCCGCCGTCCGCGCCTCCGCCCCCGGCCGGCGATCCACCCCAGGACGGCTCACCAGCTCCGCCACCAGGATTGGCACCCGAACGCATCGACAGCCCGCTGGGCGCCACGTTGCCGCCGGGGACGCTGACGCTCCGGTCGGTCGGCGAGGGTCCGGGCGGCCGGCGCGCCCGCAGCCACGGTGCCGCCGCCGGATCGATCGACTCGCGCGCCGCCGCACGAGACAGTGATGACGTGGCGATCGTCGCCTCCCTGCACGCGCGCCTGCTCGGCACCGACCAGCTCCGTGAGCACGTGCGCGCCGGCAGCGAGGGTGCCCTGCTGTGCCTCGTGCTGGACGCCAGCGGCTCGATGGGGGCCCGCCGCCGCGCCGCCCGCGTGAAGGGCGCGCTGCTGGAGCTGCTGCGCGACGCCTACGCCCGGCGCGACCGGATCGCCGTGATCGCCTTCCGCGACGCGCGGGCCGAGCTGCTCGTCGCGCCGGGAATGCCGCTGGAGCGAGCCGCCGCGCTGATCCGGGAGCTCCCCACCGGGGGGCGCACACCGCTGGCCGACGGGCTGGAGGCGGCAGTGCGCGTGATCCGCCGCGAGCGAGTGCGCGACCCGCGCCGCCGCGCCATCGCCGCGCTGATCACCGACGGCCGCGTCTCGGACCCGGACGGGCGGATCACGCGCGCCGCCGCGGCGCTCGGGCGGACCGCCGAGCTCGTCGAGGTGATCGATACCGAGGACGGCCCCGTACGCATCGGGCTGGCCAGCGTGATCGCCGCCGCCGCCGGCGGGCGCGTCCACCAGCTCGTAAGGAAGGCCGCGTGAGCGAGGACGTCGGTAGCGCCGATCCGCAGCGTCGCAAGCCGCGCGACCGCCCGCTCGTGATCGTGATCACCGGCCACGGCAAGGGCAAGAGCACAGCGGCGTTCGGGATGCTGCTGCGCTCGTGGGCGCGCGGCTACCGCTGCGGCGTGTTCCAGTTCGTGAAGTCAGGCAAGTGGAAGGTCGGCGAGGCGAAGGCGGCCGCCGCGCTCGGCGGGATCGAGTGGGAGAAGATGGGCGACGGCTGGTCGTGGCTGTCGAAGGACCTCGGCGAGTCGGCCGAGCTGGCCCGCGAGGGCTGGGCCGGCGTGAAGCGGATGATCGCCGAGGAGCGCTACCAGTTCCTGCTGCTCGACGAGATCACCTACCCCGTGAAGTGGGGCTGGATCGACGTCGACGACGTCGTCGCCACGCTGCGCGACCGGCCCGGGTTCCAGCACGTCGTCATCACCGGCCGCGACGCCGACCCGAAACTGGTCGAGCTGGCCGACCTCGTCTCGGAGGTGACGAAGGTGAAGCACCCGATGGACGCCGGGATCCGCGCCCAGCAGGGGATCGAATGGTGATTCCACGAATCGTGGTGGCCGGCACGCACTCGGGCGCCGGCAAGACGACCATCGCCTGCGGTCTGATCGGCGCGCTGCGGGCTCGCGGGCTGACTGTTCAGGGGTTCAAGGTCGGTCCCGACTACATCGATCCCTCCTACCACGCGCTGGCAAGCGGCCGTCCGCCTCGCAACCTCGACGCGTTCCTGAGCCGCCCGGAGCTGATCGCGCCGCTCGCCGCTCATGGCGCCGCCGGCGCCGGCATCGCCGTGATCGAAGGGGTGATGGGGATGTTCGACGGCGCCTCGGGGCGTGGCGAGCTCGCCTCCACCGCCCACGTGGCCAAGCTGCTGGACGCCCCCGTCGTGCTCGTCGTCGACGCCGCCGCGATGGCGCGCTCGGCCGCCGCCATCGTCCACGGCTTCGCCAGCTTCGACCCCGACGTCGCCCTCGCCGGCGTGATCTTCAACCGCGTCGGCTCCGACGGCCACGAGCAGCTGCTGCGCGAGGCGATCGAGCCGCTCGCACTGCCCGTGCTCGGCGCGCTTCGTCGCGACGCGACAATCGTGACTCCCGAGCGACACCTCGGGCTCGTCCCCGCCGGAGAGCAGCGACAGCAGGCCCGCAAGGCGCTCGATGCGCTGGCCGAGGCGATGGCACGCTACGTCGACCTCGACGCGGTGCAGCGGCTCGCCCGCAGCGCGCCGCCATTGACTGCCACGCCGTGGAGCGCCGGCGACCCCGTCGCCCCCCGGGCGCGGATCGCCATCGCCCGCGGCCCCGCCTTCTCGTTCCACTACGAGGAGAACCTGGAGCTGCTGCAGGCCGCCGGCGGGCATCTGTGCGACTTCGACCCGATGGCCGACGAGGCGCTGCCGCACGACTGTGGCGCGCTCGTCCTGGCCGGCGGCTTTCCCGAGGTGTACGTGGCCGAGCTGGAGGCCAACACCCCGCTGCGCGCCGAGATCGCCGCCTTCGCCGCCGCCGGGCGCCCGATCCTGGCCGAGTGCGGGGGGCTGCTGTACCTGGCGCAGGAGCTCGACGGCCGCCCGATGTGCGGCGTGCTCCCCGTCACGGGCCGGATGGCCGGGCGGTTGACGCTCGGCTACCGCGAGGCGGTCGCCGCCACACCGACGCCGTGGCTGAAGCTCGGCGAGCGGGTCCGCGGGCACGAGTTCCACTACTCGGCGGTCGAGCCGGCCGACACCCCGGCGCCGGCATGGGAGTTCGCCGGGCGCCACGAGGGCCTCGTGCACGGCTCGGTCCAGGCGAGCTACCTGCACACGCACTGGGCGGCGCACCCGGAGTTCGCGGCCGGTTTCGTGCGGGCGGCCGCGGCATGAGCTTGACGCTGGTGATCGGCGGCACGCGCTCGGGCAAGAGCGCGCGCGGCGAGCAGCTCGCGCTGGCCTCCGGCCTGCCCGTCCGCTACGTCGCCACCGCCGATCCGGGCGACGCGTCGATGGCCGCGCGGATCGCCGCGCACGTCGCCCGGCGCCCGGCCGAGTGGGAGACGGTGATCGCCGGCTCGGATCTCGCCGGCGCCGTGCGACCCGGCGCCTGCACGCTGATCGACGGCCTCGGCGTGTGGCTGGCCGGAGCCGGTGCGGCCGCCGACGCGAGCGCGCTGGTCGACGCCGCACGCACCGACGAGGTGATCCTCGTCGCCGAGGACGCCGGCCACGGGCTGCTGCCGCTCGACGCCGTCTCGCGCGCGTGGCTCGATCAGCTCGGCGAAATGGTGCAGCGGCTGTCAGCGGCGGCCTCGCGCGTGGAGCTCGTCGTCGCCGGCCGCCCGCTCGTACTGCACGCGACGCCGTCGGCCCGCGACCCGGCGCTCCGCCGTCACGGCGACCGTGACGTCCAGCCAGGAGACATCGACCACGCCGTTAACGTGCTCGCCGGCGGCCCGCCCGCCTGGCTGACCGACGCGTTGCAGCACGCGCTCCGCCACGACGCCGAGCGCTACCCGGACGAGCGGAGCGCCGCGCGAGCGCTCGCCGACCTCCACGGCCGCTCCGAGAACGAGATCGTGATCACGAACGGCGCCGCCGAGGCCCTGTGGCTGCTCGGGCCTGCGCTGCGGCCGGGGCTGGCCGCGGTCGCGCATCCGGCCTTCACCGAGACGGAGGCGGCCCTTCGCGCTCACGACATCCCCGTCGCCCGCGTGCTTCGCGATCCCGGCGCCGGCTTCGCGCTGGACCCGGAGGCCGTCCCGGACGCGGCCGACCTCGTCGTCGTCGGCAACCCGGCCTCGCCGTGCGGCACCCTGCACCCGGCCGCGGCGATCCTCGCGCTGCGGCGCCCCGGCCGAACCGTCGTCGTCGACGAGGCGTTCATGGGGATGGTCCCCGGCGAGCCCGGATCGCTGGCGGCCGAGCCGCTACCGGATGTGATCGTGGTGCGGAGCCTCACCAAGCTCGTCTCGATCCCCGGGCTGCGCGCCGGGTACGCCCTCGCCCCGCCGCCGCTCGCCGCCGCGTTGCGGATGGTGAAGCCCCCGTGGTCGGCCAACGCGCTCGCCCTCGCCGCGCTGCGCGCCGCGGCCGCACACCCGGGCGAGCTGGCCGCCGCCGCGGCGCGCGCCGACGCCGAACGCGCCGACCTGGCGCAGCGGCTCGCGGGCCTGCCGGGCGTGCGCACGTGGCCGTCGGTGACAAACTTCTGCCTCGTCGAGGTGCCCGACGGCCCGGCCGTGCTCGCCGCGCTGCGCGCGCGGCGGATCGCCGTGCGTTCCGCGGCGTCGTTTCCCGGTCTCGGCCAGGACCACATCCGCCTCACCGCCCGGGACCCGGCCGCCAACGCGCGCCTGGCGGCCGCGCTGGCCGAAGCGATGCCGGCCGCAGTGGGGGCGCGAGCTTGAGCGGCGCCCGGATCACCGTGGTCGGGATCGGCGCCGACGGCTGGGACGGGCTCGGCGAGTCCGCCCGCGCGGCGATCCTCGGGGCCGAGGAGGTGATCGGCTCAGAGCGCCAGCTGGCCATGCTCCCGGCGGCCGCGCCCCGCGCTCGCCCGCTCCCCTCCCCGCTGGGCCCGCTGCTCGACGAGCTCTCCGCGCGTTCCCGCGGGAACGTCTGCGTGCTGGCCAGCGGGGATCCGATGCTGCACGGAATCGGCGCGACGCTCGCCCGGCGCGTCGGACCCGAGCGCCTGCAGGTGATCGGCCATCCGTCGGCGTTCTCGCTCGCCTGCGCCCGGCTCGGCTGGCCGGCCGCCGAGGTGGAGCTCGTCAGCACCGTCGCCGTCGACCCGGCGCGCGTCGCCCGGCTGTTGCAGCCCGGTCGCCGGCTGATCGTGTTCGCCACCGGCGCCGACGGCGCGGCGCGCGTCGCCGGCGTGGTTCGCGACCGCGGGTTCGGCGCCAGCCGCTTCATCGTGCTGGAGCAGCTCGGCGGCGAGCGCGAACGGGTGCTGGAGGAGACCGCCACCAGCTGGGGCGAACGCGAGGCCGACCCGCTGCACGCGATCGCGATCGAGTGCGCCGCCGATCCGGGCGCGACCGCCCTGCCCCTCACCCCCGGGCTTCCCGACGAGGCCTACGCGCACGACGGGCAGCTAACCAAGCGCCACGTGCGCGCGCTGACGATCGCGGCGCTGGCGCCCCTGCCCGGGGAGCTGCTGTGGGACGTCGGCGCGGGCACCGGCTCGATCTCGATCGAGTGGCTCCGGGTCGAGCCCCGCGCGCGGGCCCTGGCGATCGAACAGGATCCCGAGCGGGCACAGCGAATCGCCGCCAACGCCACCGCGCTCGGCGTCCCCGAGCTGGCGGTCCTCCGCGGGGTCGCCCCGGACGCGCTGGCCGGGCTCGATACCCCCGACGCAGTCTTCATCGGCGGCGGAGTCACGACCGGCGACACGCTGGAGCGGTGCTGGGAGGCGCTCGCCTACGGCGGTCGGATCGTGGCCAACGCCGTCACGCTGGAGGGCGAGGCGCGGATCGTCGAGGCGCGCTGGCGCTTCGGCGGCGAGCTTCTGCGCATCGAGCTGGCCCACGCCGCGCCGATCGGCGGCTTCACCGGCTGGCGCGCGCAGATGCCGGTCGTGCAATGGACGGCGCGCAAGTGACCGTCCACTTCATCGGCGCCGGCCCAGGCGCCGCCGACCTGCTGACGCTGCGCGCCGCGCGCCTGCTGAACCGATGTCCCGTGTGCCTGTACGCGGGCGCGCTGGTGCCCGACGAGGTGCTGGAGCACACGCGGCGGGATGCGCGGCTGATCGACACGCAGGGGTTGAACCTCGACGAGATCGTGGCCGAGATGGCCGCCGCCCACGCCCGGGGCGAGGACGTCGCGCGGCTGCAGTCTGGCGACCTCTCGATCTACAGCGCCACCGCCGAGCAGGTCCGCCGTCTCGACGCGCTCGGTATCCCGTGGGACATGACGCCGGGCGTCCCGGCCTTCGCCGCCGTCGCGGCCGCCCTGCGCCGCGAGCTGACCGTCCCCGAGGTGGCCCAGACGGTGATCCTCACCCGCCACAGCGCCCGCGCGTCGAAGCTGCCGGCCGGCGAGGAGCTGGCCGGGCTGGCGGCCCACCGGGCGACGCTGGTGATCCACCTCGGGGCGCAGGCGATCGAGTCGATCGCGACGACGCTGGCGGCGGCGTACGGCGAGGACTGTCCGGCGGCCGTCGTGGCGCGCGCGTCGCTGCCCGACGAGCTGATCGTCCGCGGCACGCTCGGCACGGTCGCGGGCATGGTGGTGCAGGCCGGCATCCGCCGCACCGCCACGATCGTCGTGGGTCCCGCGCTCGCCGCCGAGGACTTCCGCGACAGCCACCTGTACTCGAGCGAGCGAGCATCTGACACCCGACGTGACAGGACCGGTCGCCGTGATTAGACTCGCCCGCCAGCTGGGCCGGTACAACTGAACACCGCGCAAAGAGGGGAAGTAATGCGTACGTCTACGACCCAACGGCGGGCCCGACGGCTCGTTCTCGCCCTGGCCGCAACCGCCGCGGCCTTCGGTACCTCCAGCGCGGTCGCCGCCGCCAACACCGCCGTTCAGGGCGATCCTAGTGTCGCCGCGCTCCCGGGGGCCGCCCCGCACGGAACGACTCCCGCCTCGACGCCCGAGACGGTCTCGTTCATCCTCCGGGCCCAGAACCTGGCGCAGCTGCAGTCGAACACCGAGCAGGGAGTCCAGAGCGATCTCTCGGTGCGCCAGTTTGCCGCCACCTACGGGCAGACGGACGCCAACGTACAGGCGCTGCAGAGCTACCTGGCCGGTTACAAGATCAGCACCGACGCCTACGCCGACCGTCTCGACGTCGTCGCCACCGGGACCGCCGGTGAGTTCAACAGGGCGCTCGGCACCAGCCAGGAGCAGTACTCGGTGCCGCAGCTGCACGGCGCGCCGCACACGATGCCGGTGCCGGCGCAGACCGTGCACGACGCCACCGGCGCGCCGAAACTCCCGCCGCAGATCGCCTCCTACGTGCTGGCCGTCCTCGGCCTGAGCAACTACGGGCCGTTCACCTCGCAGGCCGTGCACGCCGACGTGGGCAGCCCGCCCGCGCCGGCCTCCGCTCCAAGCTCGGGCCCCTCCAGCTCTCCCAGCAACTGCCAGCTCCTGACCGGCCTTCCCGACGCCTGTAACACGCCCGCCGACTTCGCCCAGAACTACAACCTGAACGGCCTGTACAAGGCCGGCGCGAGCGGCCAGGGCCAGACGCTGGCGATCGTCACTCTGGCGGCGGTGGATCCGGGCGCGCCACAGTACTTCTGGAAGAACATCGCGGGGCTGACGCCGAGCGGGCGCACCCTGAGCGTGGAGAACATCGACGGCGGGCCGGGCGTGCCGAGCGACGCCAGCGGCACCGGCGAGACCGACCTCGACCTGGAGCAGTCGGGCTCGATCGCGCCCGGCGCGGACGTGATCGACTATCAGGCGCCGAACACCGACCCCGGCTTCGCCGACTCGTTCTTCTCCGCCGCCAGCAGCGACAAGGCGGCCAGCGTCTCCACCAGCTGGGGTGAGTCCGAGACGGTCGTCTCGGCGGCGGTCGCGTCGGGGGCCGAGACGCCCGAGTACACCGCTGCCTTCGACGAGGCGTTCCTGGAGCTCGCCGCGCAGGGCCAGTCGGCGTTCACCTCGGCCGGTGACGCGGGCGCCTACGACGCCAGCGCCGACCTCGGCAGCACCAATTTGTCGATTGACACCCCCGCCGACAGCCCGTACATCACCGCCGCCGGCGGGACGACGCTGCCGTGGTCAGGGACGCTGACCGGCCCAACCGGAACGACGGCGCCCGTCAGCGTCGGCGCCCAGCGGGCCTGGGGCTGGGACTACCTGTGGCAGCCGATGGCCACGGTGAACGGGGCGACGCTGGAGGCGACGGCCGAGTCCAACGTCGTCGGCGGAGGCGGCGGCTACAGCTCCTTCTATCCCGAGCCCCCGTATCAGCACCACGTCGCCGGGACGACGAGGTTCAGCGCCGTCCCGTACCTGACGCCGACGGACGACCAGACCGTCGGTGGCATCGTCGTACCGACGGCGTGGACGTTCAACCCGACCCCGGCCACGATCACCGGCTCGGGGTCGACTCGCGCGCTGCCCGACGTGTCGACCGACGCCGACCCGTTCAGCGGCTATCTCCTGTACGAGCCGTCGTTCGCCGGCGTGAACCAGGCCGAGCTCCAGGGCGGCTGGGGCGGCACGAGCTTCGTCGCGCCGCAGCTGAACGGCTCGACGGCCGTGATCGACTCCTACCTCGGGCACCGGGTCGGGTTCTGGAACCCGCTGATCTACGGCTTCGCCACCGGCGGCGGATCGCCGTTCATCCCGCTGAACACCGCGGGCACGAGCAACGACAACCTCTACTACTCGGGAAGCCCCGGCACCGACTACAACCCGGCGACGGGCCTCGGCATCCCGGACCTGACGAAGCTGGCCGGCGACTTCAGGCGCGGCTCGTCGTGACGGCGGCCGGGTGATCCTCGTCCTCGGCGGCACCGCGGAGGCGCGCCAGCTCGCCGCCGCGCTCGCCGCCGGGGAGCACCCGGTCATCACCTCGCTGGCCGGCCGGGTGTCGCACCCGCGCCTGCCCGCGGGCGAGGTGCGGATCGGCGGCTTCGGTGGGCCCGAGGCGCTGGCGCGCTGGCTGACCGAATACCACATCACGGCGGTCCTCGACGCCACGCACCCCTTCGCGGAGCGGATCTCGGCCTCGGCCGTCGCAGCGTGCGGCGCCGCCGGCGTGCCGCTGCTGCGGCTGGAGCGGCCCGGCTGGAGCGCGCGTCCGGGCGATCGCTGGACATGGGTGGCGGACCTCGACGAGGCGGCGGCGAGCATCGGCGGGCTCGGGTCGCGCGTGTTCCTGACCACGGGACGTCAGGGCCTCGCATCGTTCGCGTCGATCTCGGCGGCCTGGTTCCTCGTCCGCTGCGTCGAGCCGCCCGCGCCGCCGCTGCCGCCGCGGTGCGAGCTGCTGCTCGACCGCGGCCCGTACACGGTTTCCGGCGAGCTTGCCCTGATCGACCAGCACCGGATCGACGTACTCATCACGAAGGACAGCGGCGGCGCGCTGACCGAGGCGAAGCTCGACGCCGCCCGCCGGCGCGGGTTGCCGGTGCTCGTCGTGCGCCGCCCGCCGCGCCCCGAAGCGCCCATGGTGGAAGACGTCGGCGGAGCGCTACATTGGTGCCAGTCGCTTTCCCCACCAAGTTTGTCTACTTAACTCATCGGCTCGGGAGGCCGCTGTGCTCCACACCCAACTCGCCTGGTACATCGCCGGCCCGGTCATGGGCCTCTGTGTCGTCGCCTGCCGCCTGCTGTTCAACGCCCGCCTCGGTGTCACCGGCGGGTTCAGCGAGATCATCGGCAAGGTGATGGCCCGCTCGCTGAACTTCGATTGGCGCGGCTGGTTCCTGATCGGCGTTGTCCTCGGGGGCACCGTGTTCGCGCTGGCGGCCGGCGGTCCTGACTTCCACGGCTACGGCTGGCTGACCCGGCACATCTCCGACACCGCCCTGATCGCTCCGATCCTCGTCGTCGCCGGTGTGGCGATCGGCTACGGCGCCAAGCTCTCAGGCGGGTGCACGTCCGGCAACGGACTGAGTGGCAACGCCACCCTCTCGCCGGCGAGCATGGTCGCTACTGCGACGTTCTTTCTCACCGCGATCGCCGTCAGCTTCATCATCAAGGCGCTCGTCTGATGCGGACCCGTGGTGCAGGCCTCCTGATCGGCGTCGTGTTCGGCGTGATGCTGTCGTGGAGCGGTATGACCGCGCCGGACGTGATCCGCGGCGCGCTGCTGTTCGAGCACGGCTACCTGTTCCTGTTCATGGCGTCCTCGATGCTCGTCGCCACCGCCGGCTCGTGGCTCGTGCGTCGCGCCGGCGCCCGCGCACTCTTCACCGGTCAACCGGTCAGCTGGGTGCGCGACCGTCCGGAGCGCCGCCACGTCGTCGGCGCGCTGATCTTCGGGCTCGGCTGGGGGGTCGCGGACGCCTGCCCGGGCCCGATCGCCACACAGCTCGGCCAGGGCATCGCCTGGGGGCTGTGGACGCTGGCCGGCGTGGTCATCGGCGTGACGCTCTACCTGCGCCGCCAGCAGGTCGAGACCGAGCCCGCCACCGACCCCGCAACTGCCACAGACCCCGCCCGCCACCCGCTCCAACCCGCCTCGGGCTGACCCTGACGAGTCTTCGTGTCCATCGACGCGGCCGCGTGTCGGGGAAGGGCTTTGCGACGGGATGACTGACCCGCGGGTCTGGCTGCCGGCCGTGCGTGTTCAGTTCGCTTCCCGGGAGCGCTCTCGGATCAACGTCTTGCGCCGCCGCGTCAGCTCTCTGAGTTCACGGACTGGTTTCGGTGCGACGAAGCTGCCGCGCAGCAGCCCGTGCTCCAGCAGCCGGCACAACCATTGCGCGTCCCCGACATCGGTCTTACGACCGGGAACGTTCTTCACGTGCGCGGCGTTGCACAACATCAGCTCGAACTCGTCCTCGAGCACCGCCCATACCGGCTTCCAGTACACGCCGGTCGCTTCCATCGCGATATGCGTGACCCCCAACCCCGTCAGCCAATCGCGCAACGCGAGCAGCTCACGCACCGTCGTCTTGAACTCGCGGACATCCTGGACGCGACGCGCGCCCCCACCCGGCGTGCGTACGCACGCCGTGACCTGCGCCTTGTGCACGTCCAGCGCCGCCGGACGCTCAACCACCAGATCCAACCCGACACCTCCAGCCTTCGTCGTGATCACCCGTGCTCACGTCGTCCCGAGGAGGTCCAGCAACAACGAACGAATCTGGTAAACGTGCTCAAAGCACAGTCCGGCAGCCCGGCAAGGACCTCGCGCCATACTCTGGACGGGCCCTCACGGGCACCAATGTCGCGTCGGCGTCAACACGGGAACGACGCGCCACATCCTCCAACATTTTCACGACGCCCGCACGTCCCCCGGCCCGAACTACTCTGGGAGCCGTTTCTACCCGCTGGGTAGAAAGGGCTCCCAGAGTGAGGTCGATCCACCGAACAGCCCGATGATCTCTCGCGCCGACACGACCCGGCCCGCGCACCTCGTCGACGAGCGAGAGGCGTTACACCACTCCATCCGACTTTGACTGCGGGCAACGCGACGGCAGCCGCCCCAGCCACCCCTTCCCCAGCAGCCGTTCACCGTCCGAAACCCAGTTGGTACCCAGACACCAACGGCCGAAGGTTCTGCGACGACCGCTCGGGGCTCGCCTACGCGGGAGCCCGCGCGCGAACCTCAACACGAAGCGGCGAACCAATCCCCCCGCGGCCTGAGCCGCCGTCCACGTGGCCGTGCCCGATCAACGCCGCCTCAGCAGGTAGGTGTCCATGATCCATCCCTTTTGCTTGCGGGCCTCGGCGCGTTGCAATTCGATCTCCTCGGCGACCTCGCGCAGCGGCCCGGAGACGAGGATCTCGTCCGGCGTGCCGAGGTAGGCGCCCCAGTAGATGTCGAGGTCCTCGTCGACCACGCGCTTGAACGAGCAATGGGCGTCCAGCATCACGACGACGTCGTCGGCCTCGGCCGGGAATCCCTCAGCAAGCCGGCGGCCGGTGGTGATCTGCACGGCGCCGCCGACCCGGTTCAGCGGCACGCGATGGCGCGCGGTGAGCGCGTGGATGGCGCTGATGCCGGGGATCACCTCATAGCGGAGCTCGACGCCGCCCCGGGCCACGATGTCCTCCACCACCGCGATCGTCGAGTCGTACAGCGACGGGTCGCCCCACACGAGAAACGCGCCGCTCTCCCCCTCCGCCAGCTCGGTCATCAGGGCGGCCGCCCACAGGTCGGCTCGCCGCGCGCGCCATTCCTCCACCGCCTCGGTGTACGCCTGCGCCGTCCGGTCCCGGCGCGGGTCGGGGATCTCGACGATGCGGTGGGGGCGCCCGGGCTCGACGTAGCGTGCGGTGATCTCGCGCCGCAGCGCGACCAGGTCCTGCGCACCCTTCTCGATCACGAAGAACACGTCGGTCTCGTTCAACGCGCGGATTCCCTGAATGGTGATGTGCTCGGGGTCGCCCGCGCCGATCCCGATCACCCGCAGCGTCCTCACGACGGATAGCTCCGCGGCGTGTAGACCTGCGGGCCGCTGCCGTTCCCGTCGATCACCCGCGTCTGCGAGGAGCCCACGATCAGCAGTGTGCGCATGTCGACCAGGTCGAGATCGAGCGTCTCGAGCGTGCTGACCGTGATCCGCTCGTCGTCACCCGAGCCCACGGCGCGCGCCACCACGACCGGCGTGTCGGGCGCGCGGTGCCGGCGCAGAACCTCGACGGCGCGGACCAACTGCTCGCGACGCGTCCGCGAAGCCGGGTTGTACAGCGCCAGCACGAGATCCCCGGCGCCGGCCGCCTCCAGCCGCCGTTCGATCACCGCCCACGGCTTCAGCTGATCCGACAGCGATAGCACGCAGAAGTCGTGCCCGAGCGGCGCGCCGACCCGCGCCGCCGCCGCCTGCATCGCCGAGATGCCCGGGATCACCCGCACCGCCGGCGGATCCGGGTGCGCCTCGGCCGCCTCCAGCACGGCGGCCGCCATCGCGAAGATCCCCGGGTCGCCCGAGGAGACGACGGCCACCCGCGCGCCCCCGGCGGCCAGCTCCAAGGCGTGCCCGGCCCGCTCCAGCTCGACGCGGTTGTCGGTGGCGTGGCGGCGCTGCCCGCGGCGTTGCGGAACGCGCGCCAGGTAGGTGTCGTAGCCGATCAGCTCGTCGGCGGCGGCCAGCTCGGCGCGGGCCTCCGGCGTCAGCCAGTCCGGTCCGGCGGGGCCAAGGCCGACGACCGAAACGCATCCATGTGACCCGAGACGTTCCCGCGGGAACGTCTCGGCGGGGACGAGGATCAGCGACATGTACGGCACCTCGTCGGTGATCTCGCTGAGCGGGGCGACGCGCTCGCGCTCCGAGCTGGCCCGCTCGACGTAGACCCCGCGCCCCAGCACGCCGCCGCGCTCGGCGGCGCTCCGCACCTTCGCGAACGTCCGGCCCAGCTTCATCACGACGGCCGCGTCGCTGGCCCGCAGGCGCGCGGCGAGCTCGTCGCCGGGCAGCGTGCCCGGGAGAATCGTGAGCACGTCGTCGCGCCGCACCAGCGGCGTCCCGGCGGCCGCCGCGGCGGCGCTGAACGAGGTGACACCGGGGATGACCTCTGTCGGGAACCGGCCGGCCAGCCGGTCGTGGAGGTACATGTAGGAGCCGTACAGGAAGGGGTCGCCCTCGCACA
>DASZLC010000220.1:0-56242 GCA_035552615.1 Solirubrobacteraceae bacterium | reverse complement strand
GTTCGACGCATCGCCGAATGTCGGCTTCGAAATCGACGAGGTGCTCGCCTGCGACGATCGCATCGTGGTCACGCGAGTCGCGATGCGAGGCGAGGGGCTCAAGGCCGGCCCCTTCGAGGTCGCGGTCGGCGCGATCTACGTGTTCGAGGACGGGCAGTGGGTGCGCGTCGAGTTCTACGAGGCCGAGGACCGCGAGGCGATGCTTGCCCGGTTCGCCGAGCTCGGCGGCGGCGGGCCTTCAGCCGACACCGCTCTGGTGACCTCCTGACAGAAGCGGAAGTCGGCGTCGACGGAATCTGTTTCGCTGCTGAGCAGGACCCAGCTACGGCCCGCGCGAGGTTGAACACGCGCTCCTCACGATTGCAGCAGTCATCGTCGTGGCGCCCGCAACTCGGCGACTCAATGTCCCGAGCTGTGCGTCGTGCGCATCTGCAGTCGACGACATCCACGACGCGAGCGATCCGACACGCTGCCGCAATGATCGACGAGCAGGCGCCACGCGGCCCATCGGCTCGCGCCTGCTGCCACGCGGGCTGGGAAGCGAGCCCGGCAATAGGCTGCGAAACGAGCATGTGAATGTGACGGTGCGAAACCCCAGAGACGAGACGCAGTCGGGCTCGAGGCGGCGGTTGATCGGCCGCACCGACGGCGTGATCGAGCAGACGCTCGATCCGACGACGTGGCTGATCGTGACCGGCTGGGACGCGACAGGCAGCGAGCGTAAGACATATTCGCGGGCGTCAGTCTGGTCGCGATGCCCGATCTGGCCGGTTTACAGGGAGTTCTCAGACAGACAGAGCCCGCCGGGGGACTTGAACCCCCAACCCCTTGATTACAAATCAAGTGCTCTACCAATTGAGCTAGGCGGGCGTGGGCCCAGTTTCGCACGCTCGCCGGTGATGTCACTCGTCGCCTGGCGGCGACTCACCGGAATCTGCGCGAACGGCGCGCCGGTTGACCTAGACTCCGCCGGCGGTTGTTCAAGACGTCGGCGGCCTGGGGACAACCGCAGGCAGGCGAGGCAAGGAGAGAGCATGCGGGAGACGTTGAAGCACCGTTCACGCCTGGGTGGCCGGACACGGCGCTCATCGCGCCTGTTGCGTGGCGGGTTCGCCATCGTCAGCGTGTGCAGCGTCGGCGTGTGGGGCGCCGGCCTGGGTGCCGGACCCGCCGCGGCCTATCTCCCCTCGCCGCCGGCCGGCGCGCCGGCGGTGGAGTCGGCCCCGATCAGCCTCGTCGGGCTCTCGCCCGCGCTGCCCTCCAACGTCATCGCGGCCAGTTCGTCGCCGCGCAGCAGATGGCAGCCGGAGAAGGCGATCTATGGCACCGCGTCGATCAACGACATCCCGCTCACCGGGGCGGACGGAACAACCATTCGAGTCAACGAGATCTATCCAACGACGGCATCCGGCCAGCCGGCGCCCGGTCGCTTTCCGGTCCTGCTGACCATGACCCCGTACGGAAAGGGCCATGGCGGCGCCAGCAAACCCGGTACGGCGGCGACGCCAGCGGCCGGCGCAGTGACCGGTGGTGCCAACAACTATCTGGCCCAGCGGGGTTACATCGAAATCGTTGAGGACGTGCGGGGCAGCGGGGACTCGAACGGCAGCTGGGGCCTGTTCGACCCGATCCAGCAGCAGGATGCGATCAAGGTGGTCAACTGGGCGGCACACCTGCCGCACTCTGACGGGCGGGTCGGCACGTTCGGACCGTCGTACCTGGGGATCGACCAGATGCTGCTGGCCGGCGCCGAGGGCAAGCACTCACCCCTGAAGGCAATCTTCCCGATGGTCACGGCCAACGACCTGTACCGGGACACATCGTTCATGGGCGGCCTGCTCGATCTCGAGTTCAGCGAGACCTATCTCGGCCTGACCGGCGCTCTGAACACGGTGAGTCCGCTGGAGGACACGCTGAGCGATCCAGGGCTGCTGGCGCAGCTGGCCGGGATCGTGGGCGACCACGTAGCCGGTCTGGCCACCTACCACGCCGCCACCACGGCGAACATCTTGGCGGGCGGCGATGAGGCCTACGACGGGAACTACTGGCAGGCGCGCAACCCGCAGAACGTGATCAACCGGGTGGTGGCCAACGGGATTCCCGCCTACCTGGTCGGCGGCGAGTTCGACATCTTCCAGAACGGCGAGCCGCTTAATTATGCGGAGCTGCAGAACGCCTGGGCAGGGCGCAGCGCCACCGCGCCGATGCGGCCGGGCCAGAAGACCACGGGCCGCTATCAGCTCATCGACGGCCCGTGGGAGCATCTGAACGGGTCAAGTGTCGACGTCGATGAGCTCGAGCTGGAGTGGTTCGACACCTGGCTCAAGCACGAGCGGACCGGAATGGCGCGGACCCCGACCCCGCTGCACTACTACGACCTCGGCACTGGCCAGTTCGACGAAACGGCGACGTATCCGTTCACCGGCGCCACGCCGACGCGGCTCTACTTCGGCGCCGGCGGAACGCTGTCCCGCAGCACGCCGCCAGCCACCGCCACCAGCGACTCGATCATCTGGAGTCCGATCGGCGCTCCCTGCTCGCGGTCGATCGACCAGTGGTCGATGGGCGCCGTTTCGATCCCCGTCCACACCTTGGGCCTGCTGGCTCCGTGCGCCGATGCGAACAACCTCTCGCTGATCGGTCCGTGGACGACCAGCTACACCACGGCGGCGTTCACGCATCCCACTGCGCTGGCCGGCCCGATCACGGCCACCATCTACGCACGCTCGACGACCCGACAGACGGAGCTGGTCGCCGAGCTGGAGGACGTCACCGAGAACGGCACGTCCTACCCGTTGACCGAGGGCGCCCTGCTGGGATCGCTGCGCGCTGTCGATAACAGCCGGTCGTGGACGGCGGACGGCATGACATTGCTGCCCTACCACCCGTACACCGAGGCCTCTGCCCAGCCCGTCGAGCCGGGGCAGATGACCGAATACCAGATCCAGATCTTCCCGACGCTCGCGACGATCGGCGCCGGAGACCGGTTACGCCTCACCGTGTCGAGCACCGATACACCGCACCTCACCCCGCTCCCGGCGCAGCTCCTGCAGCTGGCCGGCGGCATCTACACGATTGGCCGGTCCGCCAGCGCGCCTTCATCTCTGACGCTGGAACTGCTCAGTCCCGGCGCGCCGTGAGCTGCCGCTCCCACCAGGCGAGGGTGTCGCCCATCGTCTGGCGGAGGCTGAGCTGGCGCTCCCAGCCCACGGCGGCGTGGATCTTGGCCGGGGAGCCACGGAGCTCCATTACCTCGTGGGCGCGGACGCGGGCGGGGTCGACGACGTGGTCGACCTCGATCGGGGCGATCAGGTCGGCGAGCAGCTGGACCTGGTCGGCGGCCGACACCGACACGCCCGAGCAGATGTTAAAGACGTCGGGCTGGGTGAGCTCGGCCAGCAGACGGTAGGCGCGGGCGACGTCGCGGACGTCGGTGAAGTCTCGCCGCGTGTCCGGGTTGCCGGTGACGATCTCGATCCGCCGGGCGCCGCCGAGGCGGGCCGCCGCGCCTTGCTGGGCGAGCGAGGAGAGGAGGAAGTCCGGGCGCTGGCCCGGGCCGGCATGGTTGAAGGGCCGCGCGCGCACGATCTGGAGGCCGTGGGCGTCGGCGTAGACGGCGGCGAGCAGGTCGCCGGTGACCTTCGAGACGGCGTACGGGTTGGCGGGCCGCAGTGGCGCGGTCTCCGCGATCGGGAGCCGCTCGGCCGCGCCGTACACCTCGCAGGTGCTGGCCCAGACCGTCCGCGCGGGCGGCGACTCATGGCGGAGCGCCTCCAGCAGGTTCACCGACCCCGCCACGTTGTCCTCGACGGTCGTCGCCGGGTCCTCCCATGAGCGCCCAACCGAGCTCAGGGCGGCGAGGTGGTAGACGACGTCGGGCTGCAGCGCGCGCAGCAGCGCTGCGGTCGCCGACGCATCGAGCAGGTCGAGAGCCCGCGTCTCGACGCCGTCCACCGGGCCCACCCCGTCGCCGACGGTGCCGCGGCGCGAGATTCCGATCACCTCGTCGCCGGCGTCGGCGCAGGCACGGGCGAGATGGCCCCCGGCCAGTCCGGAGGCTCCCGTAATCAGGACGCGCACTGACCGGACGCTCCGGGGGCTCAGGCGTCGGGCGAGCCGGTCACCGTGACGGCGTGCTCGATCCGGCCATGGCCGTTTGACGAGTAGTCGGCTTCGGGCTCCGGCGGCGTCGGCTCGGGCTCGGCGTTCAGCCGGCGTTCGAGCTCTCCCAGGAGGAGACCGAACAGGAAGTGGCGCCACGTCGACTGTGCGAACGCGCGCCGATTGCCCTGCAGCTTCGGCAGCTCCTTGCGGGCGGGGTGGAGGCGGTCGGTCACCGCTACCAGCGGCCACAGCACAAGATGCTCGGACACGGCGGCGGCGGGCCCGCGGAGCGCCGGCGGCAGCGGCAGCGACGGCGCGAGATTGGCGTAGACCCCGCCGAACACGGCGCCGTTGCCCATATGGGTGGCGAAGCCGATCGGGAACCAGCCGTCGCTGCGCGTCAGAGCCTTGCCGAGCAGTTCGACGTCGTCGTAATCAGAGCCGAACACGAGCTTGTCGACCGGTTGTTGCAGCGCCCAGACGGCGGCCGCCACCGCGCCGCAGACGGCTCCCCTCAGCGTGCGGGTACGGTCTATTCCGGGGCTCAACACCCGAAACTGTAACGCTCCCAGCCGGCGCGGGTACGCCAATGTGGGATGGATCACTCAGCATTGCATCAGCGGGCCCGCGAGCAAGGGGCCAACCCGATCGCCTACTGGATCGTGCGGGCGATCCTGCAGCCGTTCTTCCACATCTACCTCCGCACGACCCGGATCGGCCGCGAGCACATCCCGGCCAAAGGGCCGGTGATCATCGCCGCCAACCACCGCAGCTTCCTCGACCCGTTCGTGATCGCGATCATGGCGCGGCGGCCGATGTACTACGTCGCCAAGCAGGAGCTGTTCATGAAACCGTGGGTGGCGTGGCTCCTGAACGCGCTCGGCGCCTTCCCGGTCAAGCGGGGCGAGGCCGACACCGACATGCTCGAGACGGCGCGCACGATTCTCGCCCGTGGCGACATCGTCCTGATTTTCCCGGAAGGCACGCGAACCCGTCCGGGCGCGCTCGGCCAGCCCAAGCGCGGCGTCGGACGGCTCGCGCTGGAGACCGGCGCCCCGGTCGTGCCGCTGGCCATCATCGGCACCGAGTCGGTGCGGCGCGGCTGGCGGATCCGCCCCCACAAGGTGAGGATGCGCGCCGGCCGGCCGCTTCGCTTCCCGGTCGTGGAGAACCCCTCGCCGGCGCTCGCCGCCGCCGTGACCGAGCGGATCTGGCCGTGCGTGATGCTCCAGTGGGAGTGGCTCGGCGGCCTGCCGCCGATCCGTCGCGCCGCGATCGTGGGCGCCGGCAGCTGGGGCACCAGCCTCGCCGTGGCGCTCGCCCGCGCCGGATACGAGGTCGAGCTCGGCTGCCGTACGGGCGAGCAGGCCGCGGAGATCGGCGAGTCGCGCGAGAACCCCGCGTACCTCCCCGGCGTGACGCTGCCCGACGCCGTCAGCGTCCTGCGCACCTCGGAGCTGGAGCTTGGCGGTCACGACCTCGTGTGCCTGGCCGTCCCGGCCCGGGCGCTCCCGAACGTGCTCGCCGCCCACGGCGAGCGGATACCTCGTCGCGCCGGCATCCTCGTCCTCTCCAAGGGCCTCGTGCCACCGCTCGGCACGTTGCCGTCGGCGTTCGTCGCCGAGCGCTGCCGCGCCAGGGCGATCGCCGTCCTCGGTGGCCCCTCGCATGCCGCCGAAGCGCTCGACCACGGCGCCTCGGTGATGCTCGCGTCAATCGATGAGGCGTTCTCGCGCCAGCTCTCCGACGTACTCGGCGCGGCCGGGCTCGACGTTGCCACGACGACGGACGTGACCGGGGTCGAGCTCGCCGGCTGCGCCAAGAACGTGGCCACGCTGGCGGCCGCGGCGACCGGCGCGGCCGGGCCGAACGTCGGCGGCGCGGCCGCGGGCAAGGTGTTCGCCGAGATCGAGCAGATCGCCCGGATGCGTGGCGGCAAGCCCGAGACCTTCGTCGGGCTGGCCGGCGTCGGCGATCTTGTCGCCACCGTGGTGGCCCGCGGGTCGCGCAACCGCCGCGCCGGCGAGCTGCTGGCCCAGGGCGTCCCGACCGAGCAGATCGGACCGCTGCTCGGGCACGCCGTCGAAGCCGTCGATGCCGTTCCATTGCTCACCTCGGTCGCGCGTGAGGCCGGCCTCCAGACGCCGGCACTGGACGGCCTCGCGGCGCTCGTGGATGGGCGGATTGAACCGGAGCAGTGGACCGCCAGGGTGACGAGCCCGGTGCAGCGCGGTGAGTCGCGCTCTATTCGCGCGGCGTGAGCAAAGGTAGATTCCCGGTGCGGTGGAAGAAACCACACTCAGCAAGTCCGAGCTGGACGCTCGATTCAGCGAGCTGTACCGCGCGCATCTGCGCGACGTCTACTCGTACAGCTACTACCGCGTCGGCAACCATCACGACGCCGAGGACCTCACCGAGCAGACCTTCCTGCAGGCCTACCGGCATTACGAGCGGGCGCTGCGTGAGTCGCACGGCCGCCCGCTCCGACCGTGGCTCATCCGCATCGCCCACAATCTGGCGGCGAACTTCTACCGCGACCGGTCGCGCAAGCCTGAGTCGGCGATCGAGGATGCCGGGATGATCTCGGCGCCCCACACCACCGAGTCGCTCGTCGAAGGCCGCGAGGAGCTGAAGTCGATCCTCGACGGCGTTCAGCAACTGCCCGACGACCGTCGCGAGGCGTTGATCATGCGGTTCGCGCTGGGCATGGACAACCGCGAGATCGCCCGCTCGCTCGGTCGCACCGACGGCGCGACGAAGGTGCTGCTGCACCGCGCGATCCGCCAGTTGGAGGGGATCGTGGCCGACGCGAACTCCGACGGGACCAATGGAGGACCCGCGTGAGCTCGGGCGCCACCGACTTCGAGCAGCTGCTGCGCGAGGCGCTCGCCCCGGTCGACCCGCCGGCCGATCTGGCGCAGCGGTTGGAGCTGACGCTGGTCAACCTCCACGAGCTGGCGCAGGACGAGCTGGAGACCTGGGAGCTGTCGGCGATGCGCGACCCGCGCAACTGGGTCCGCCCCGCGGCGGCCGTGGTGATCAGCGCCACCGCCGGCTCGGCGCTCGTGGCCCTGCGTGTCCGCACCCGTCACCGCTCGCGCGCCGAGCAATCCTCCAATCTGCGCGAGCTGGCCGAGCGCACGCTGCAGGACATTGCCGAGGAGGCGCGCCGGATCATGCCCGACCGCTGAGCAACGAGCGCCGCGGGCGGCCGCAGCAGCGGCCGCCCGCGGGAAGTGCTCTTGGTCTAGAGACCCATCGGCAGGCTGAACCCCGACCCGCCGCCCAGCAGACCCTGCAGGAGCGAGGTGATGCCGCCGCTGCCGAACAGGCCGCTCAGGCCGCCCAGGCCGCTCGTGCCGCTCGTGCCGCCGCCGAACAGGCCACCGAACAGGCTGCCGAGGCCGCCCAGTCCGCTCAGGCCCGTCGTGCCGGTGCCGGTCGTGCCGGTGCCCGTCGAGCCGGTGCCGCTCGTGCCGCCGGCAAGCCCGGTGAGGTCACCCAGCAGGTTCTGCAACAGCGAGAACACGCTGGAGATGATCGACGTCGGGCCGGTGGTCCCGGTACCGGTCGTGCCGGTGGGAGTCCCCGTCGTGCCCGTGCCGGTCGCCCCGGCCAGCGTCGACTCCAGCTGGTCGAACACCGAGCTCAGCTGCGACAGGAGACCGGAGACGGTCGCCTGCTCACCGGCGGGCAGCATCGGCACCAGCGAGCTCAGCTCGCTGACTCCGGCGTTCAAGGCACTGCTGGCGAGACCAAGCGCCTGGCTCAGCAGACCCTGGATCGAGGGGGGCAGCGTGCCGCCGTCGAGCAGCCCGGTGAGGCCGGACAGCTCGGTCGGGGTGATGCCGAGCAGGCCGGTCAGCGTGCTCGTCACATCGCTGGCCGTAGAGCCGGTCAGCGAGCCCAGCAGGCCGCTGAACAGCCCGAGCGTGGTCGTGCGGCCGGACAGTGCCGGCTTCAGCGACTGCGCCAGATCTGTCTGGAGCGTGCCGCTGGTGTTGTTCAGCAGGCCGCTGTAGGTGCGCAGGTCCCAGTCATACTGGACCGCGACCTCACTGGCCGCCGTCGCGGCGGTCGAGGCGCTGGAATGCTTGCGCAGGTACTTCGCCCCGGCCTGCGCAGCGGACACCTCGGCCTTGGTGGTGGTCAGAGCCAGGCGTGCTGTCGCGGCGTGGCCATGCGAGTTGCGGTACAGCTTCACCAGCGCCACATCGGCCGCCTTCACGTGCTGGGTGACGGACTTCAGCGACGGTTTCGCCGTGGTGGCGCCGGCGGGTGCCGCGGCCAGGGCGGCGGCTAGGGCGGTGGCGGCCAGGGCAGGGGCGCCGGCGCGCAGAATCGACTTCATCGTGATGCCTCCTTGGGCAACTGGGCGGCCTCGGTCGAGGTCCCTGGTTTTGCGTCCCCGCCTCGCGACGGGTTTGCCTTTGTCGTGGCGGCCGGTACGTGAACTCAGGTCCGGTGCCTCTCTACTCCCTAACACGGTCCAGCCCCGCGTTTGTCCGGTTCTATTTCAAACCGGCGAGAATTTTCTGGATCAATCCGGCGATCGGGTTGGTGCTGGGCGCCGGCGTCGAGGTGGTGGAGGAGCCGGGCTGACCGAGCAGCAGTTGCAGCGCGGAGCGCTCGGCATTGGTCAACGCGGTTCCGGCGGCCAGCGCCGTCTGCAGCTGGCTCTCGGCGGCGCTGACGCCCGCGCTGGCGACGCTCCCGACCCGATCGAGCAGCGTCGTGATCAGATTGCGCTCGGCGCTCGACAGCATCATGGCCGGTGTGGCGGCGGCCGCCGTCGCGGTCGGGGTGGCTGGCGTTGTGGTGGCGCTTGGGGGCGCGGTCGCCCCGGCCGAGCCGGAGCTGGCGGCGCCGGGACCGGCGCCCGCCGTGGGCGCCCCGGTGCCGGCGGAGGTGGCGGAGCCCGCCCCCACGGAGCCGGCGGTCGTTCCCGGACCGGGCGTGGAGGAGGCCGGTTGAACGACGCCGCTGGCGTGACCGCGCCGGTGCAGGAGGGTGGGCGCGCCGGTGGCGCGATGAGCCGCCTGCCGGCGCGGGGTGCTGGGCACGGCAGAGTGGCGGAGCACCCGGTGGACGGACGGAGCGTGGACGACGGCGGCGCCGCGCTCTGCGGCCGGCGCACGACCGGTCGCGGTGTGGTGCGGTCGCTGCACGAGTGTCACGGAGCGCGGGTGCTTGCCCGCCGAGTGCTCCTGGGCGCGGGAGATCATCACTCCGGCGCCGGTCATCGCGCACAGCGCGCACATCGCGATGCCCTTGATGGCGGCCGCCGACGTGGCGCCGCCGCTGATCGCGACGCCGGTCACGCCGCTGGCCAGACCCGCGCCGGAGGCGCCGGCGCCAGACCCGTAGCCGGCCACCCCGAGACCTGCGCCGGCGAGGCCCGCGGCGGAGCCCGGCAGGGCCGGAACCATGCCAAGCACGCGGCGACGCTCCGTCATGCTGCGCTGGAACGCCGAACACGACGCACACGAGTCGAGGTGCCCGCGCACCCGCCGGGCGCGCAGGACACGGCCGTCGCGGTCGGAGATCTTGATCCGGATCTCCTCGCAGTCGGTGTCGCGCCCCGCGGCGGTCTCGGCCAGCGCGGCGCGCGCCTCGAACACTGACTTGCGCGCGGCCACCGGCGTCACCGACAGCGCCAGGCCGATCTCGTCGTACTTCAAGCCACTGAGCTCGTGCATCAGCAGCGCGGCGCGTTGGCGCTCGGGCAGCGAACGCAGGTCGGCGACTAGCGACTCCCAGTTCTCCAGGCGATCCTGGGCGATGCCCGGCGCTGGCGTCTGATCGTCGAGCGGCTCGTAGCTGCGGCGCCGCCGCAGCACGTTGATCGACTCGTTGTGCGCGATCCGGTACAGCCACGGCTTCACGCGTCCGTCCAGCGGACGGCTTCGCAGCGCGCGCAGAGCGCTGACCATCGTGCTCTGCTGGGCGTCGCGCGCGTCCTCGCCGTCGTGGATGATCGAGCGGCAGTAGCGTGAGAGCGGCTCGCGATAGCGCTCATACAGCGTGGAGAAGGCGCTGTCGTCGCCGCGATGAACCAGCGTGGCGAGGCGCTCGTCGGACAATGTTCGCAGCGGCAGCACTCGGGGAAGCCCGATGACCGGCCTCGGTAGAGCGGTGACACCCACGATCAGCGCATCGGCCGGCGCAACAACCGACTTGAGCCGCGTAACCTCTTATTCTGGATCTCAGGTCGACTGCTAGCGTCAGCGCGCGTGGCCGTCTGCTACCGACACCCCTCGCGCGAGACGGGCGTCTCGTGCTCCTCGTGCGGGCGGCCGATCTGCCCCGACTGCATGACCCCGACGCCGGTCGGGATGCGGTGCCCCGAGTGCTCGCGCGAGCGGACGAAGGTGAAGACGCTGCGCACGCCGGCCAGCACCCGGTACTCGGCGTGGCAGATCCTGATCGCGCTGAACGTCGCCGTGTTCGTCGCCGAGCTCGCCACCGGCGTGACCGGCGGCGGCACCGACACCGGCTGGGTGTATTGGCATGGGTCGCTGTTCGCGCCGGCGCTGACCGGCCACAACCCGTACGGGCCGCCGTTCAACGGCGACCACCAGTACTGGCGCCTGCTCACCGCTGGATTTCTGCACGCCAGCCTGATCCACATCGCGCTGAACATGCTCTCGCTGTACTTCGTCGGGCGCGTGCTGGAGCCCGGGATCGGCCGTGTGAACTTCGTCGCGATCTACTTCGCCTCGCTGCTGGCGGGCTCGTTCGGGTCGATCCTGTTCCAGCCCAACGCGCCGACGCTCGGCGCCTCGACGGCGATTTTCGGCATCTTCGGCGCGTTGATCGTCGTCGCCCGCGCGCGCGGAATCCCGCTGTGGCAGAGCGGGCTCGCGCCGGTGCTGATCATCAACCTCGTGTTCACGCTCAGCGTGTCGGACATCTCGATCGGCGGTCATCTCGGTGGTCTCGCCTCCGGATTCGTGTGCGGCTGGCTCGTCACCGAGGTCGCCGAGCGGCGCCGTCAACAGGGGCTGGCGCTGGCCGGGTGCGCCGCCGTGGCGGTGGCCAGCGTGATCGGCGCGATCATCATCGCGGGCGCCGGCTACCACGGCCTCACGCCGAACGGCTTCACGATCTGAGCAGCTCGTCGTAGAGCGCGTGAATCGCGCCGAGCAGGCGCTCGGCGGAGAACCGCGCGCGCACGTCGGCCCGCGCGGCGGCGCCAAGTCGCTCGCGCTGATCCGGGTCGTCGAGCAGCTCGGCGGCGACCGCGGCCAGCGCGGCGCCGTCTCCGGGGGCGACGAGCCGGCCGGTCTCGCCGTCGCGGATGATGTCGGGCAGCCCGCCGTGGGCGGCGGCGATAACGGCGCACCCGGCCGCGGCCGCCTCGAGTGCCGAGTTCGGCAATGGGTCGGGCTGCGTCGACGGGACGGCGATCAGATCGGCCGCGCCGTACACGGTCTCAACGTCGTCGCGGAAGCCGACGAACCGCAGCCGGTCGCTGACGCCGAGCTGCCTCGCCAGGCCGTCGATGCCGGCACGGCGCGCCTCGGCCCCCGGCCACACCTCACCGGCGATCAGCCCGAGCGCCCCGCGGTCGCGCAGCGGGGGCTCGGCCAGCGCACGGATCAGCACGTCCTGACCCTTCCAGTCGGTGATCCGCCCGAGCACCGCGATCGCCGGCACGTCCGCCGGCAGTCCAAGCGCCGCGCGAGCCTGCGCGCGCGGGGCGCGACGCGCGTCGACGCCGAGACCGTCGTGGATCACACGGGTGCGAGGATCGCTCGGGAACTGGTCGGCGGTGGCGGCCGAGACGCACGGCAGCGCCGCCGCGGTCTGCAGCAGCCGCCGATACGGCGGCCAGACGCGGCCAAAGCGGGAGTAGATCTCGCGGACGTGCCACACGTGGGGGACCCGGGCGCTCGCCGCGCCCGCCGCCCCGCCGAGCACGACCGACGTGTTCGAGTGCACGAGTGCCACGTCCCGGGCCCGGATCAGCGCACGCAGCGCGACGGCGTCGCGCGCCGCCCCGGCGGCGAGCCCAGCCAGGCCCGCGGGGCGCAGGAGCCCGCGCCGCAGCACGCTCACCGGCCGCACCACGACCTCGACGCCGGCGCGCGCCAAGTCGTCGCTCAGCGGCCCGTGGGTGGGCAGCACGACGAGCGGCGCGAACCGGTCGTGGTCGAGTCCGGCGGCGATCAGCGCCAGTTGGCGATCGGCACCGTAGCGTCCACTGCTGGAGTGGACGAGGAGGATCGTCCGAGCGCTCAGAGCTCGACCGTTAGCGCTTGATCGGGCGGGACCGTCCCGGCCGGGTAGGCGACGAGCTCGGGGTGGATCAGATGGGCGAGCAGCTCCAGCCCGTCGACGATCCGTGGGCCGGGCCGCGAGAAGTACGCTGCGGCGTTCACGGCGATCACCTCGCCGGCGCCAAGGGCGGACAACTCGTCGCGGTGCATCTCGGCCTCGCGGTGGGCGATCTCCGCGCCGTAACCGCACGGCATCACCACCACGATGTCCGGCTCGGCCGCCGCCGCCGTGTCCCAGGTCGTCCTCTCGGAGCGCTCGCCGGCGAAGCCGAGCGCGTCCTCGCCGCCGGCGTACTCGATCAGCTGAGGGATCCAGTGCCCGGCGGCGTACGGGGGGTCGAGCCACTCCAGCGCGACGAGGCGTGGACGCCGGACTCCGCGCACGGCCAGCTTGATCCGGTCGATCCGGGCGGCCGCTTCGCCGATCAGCGACACCGCGGCGTCCTTGCGGTCGGTCGCCTGGGCCAGTGTGCGGGCGTCGCCGAGCACCTCGCCGACTGTGCGGGGATCGAGCGAGACGACGCGTGGGCGGGAGGCCAGCTCGTCGGCGATCGCGCGGACGTCGTCGAAGGAGACGGCGCACACCGAGCACAGCGCCTGGGTGACGATCAGGTCGGGCCGGAGCTCCTGCAACAGCTCGGTGTCAAGCTCGTAGATCGACTCGCCGGCCAGCGTGCGCTCCTGCACGGCAGCGTCGATTTCGGCGGCGCTGAGGCCGGCCGGGAGCACGTCGCGGGTAATTCGCGGAAGCTGAAGGGCCGCTTCGGGGTAGTCGCATTCGTGGGTGACGGCGATAAGGTCGGAACCGAGGCCCAACGCGAACAGCATCTCGGTCGCCGACGGCACGAGGCTCACGATTCGCATCGAGGAGACGATATGGCACAGCTGCTGGCAGAGGACCAGATCGCGGCACGGTTGCAGGGGTCACCGTGGACGCGCGAGGGCGACGAGATCGTCCGCGACCGGACATTTGAGAACTTCGCCGAGGCGATGGTGTTCGTGAATCGCGTCGCTGAGGCGGCCGAGGAAGCCAACCATCACCCCGACATCCTGATCCACGGCTGGAACAAGGTCCGGCTGTCGCTGACCAACCACTCGGCCGGCGGACTCACCGAGCCCGACTTCACGATGGCGGCGCGGTTCGACGAGCTCGGATAGGCGACGGACCCGGCTGCTACCGTTGGCGCCGTCGGTTCAATGAACGACGATCCACCCCGAAGTAGCCGCGCGCGGACGGAGGGCTTCGCCGCGCAACGCGACCATCTGAGCACCTCGCCCGTCCGCCGGGACAAGGAACGCTGGGCGGCGCGATGAGAGCAGTGCTCATCGTCCTGACCGCGTTGCTCGTGTTCGTCAACGCCTTCTTCGTGATCGCCGAGTACGCGCTGGTCAGGTCACGACGGGGACGTCTTGAGGCTCTGGCTGAGGAGGGCGCGCGCGGCGCGCGGCTGGCGCTGGCGCAGGTCGACGACATCGCCGACTACATCGCCGCGTGCCAGGTCGGGATCACGATGGCCTCGATCGGCATCGGCGCGCTCGGCGAGCCGGCGATCGAGAAGGTGCTCAAGCCGCTGTTCGGACACCCGATCAGCCACGGGGTCGCCACCGTGATCGCGGTCGTCATCTCCTACGTGCTGATCACCTTCGTCCAGAGCACCGTGGGGGAGATCGTCCCCAAGCTGTACACGATCCAGCATGCGGAGGGACTGGCCCGGCGGATCTCGCGCCCGCTTCAGTTCTTTCGGGTCGTGTTCACCCCGTTCATTGCGGTGCTGAACTGGTCCTCCGACGGGATGCTGCGGATGCTCGGCACGGACCCCAACGCCGAGCCCGAGGGGGGGACGCCGGACGAGATCAAGCGGATCATCGTCGAATCCCGGACCGGCGGTCAGCTCGATGTCGGGGAGGCGAACATGCTGACCGGCGTCTTTCACCTGCACGAGCAGGAGGCCAGGCAGGTGATGACCCCGATCCCGGCCGTGGTCACCGTCGACGTCACGCAGAGCGTCGAGGATGCGATGCGTCGTTGTGTGGAGACCGGCCATTCCCGGCTCGTCGTGACCGAGGACGACAACCAGGACCACGTGAAGGGCATCGTCCACGTCAACCAGCTCGTGAAGAAGATGCTGAACCAGGGAATGACGTCGACGCTGCACGGGCTCGTCCGCGAGGCGCCGATCGTGCCCGAGACCAAGCCGCTCGACGATCTCCTGGCCGACCTGCAGCGCGAGCGCACCGAGCTCGCGATCGTGATCGATGAATACGGCCGAACGGCCGGGATCGTCACGATCGAGGACATCATCGAGGAGGTGGTGGGGGAGATCGCCGACGAAACCGATCCGGCCGGGGGCGCGGTGCGGCGGCTGGCCAACGGCGACTGGTTCGTGCGCGGGCACGTCGCCGTGACCGACCTGGAGGATTACGGCCTCTCCTTGCCGATGGACACCGACGCCTACAACTCGGTCGGCGGGTTTGTGTTCGCCGAGCTCGGGCGGCTTCCCAAGCGCGGCGACCAGATCGCCGCCAACGGTTACTCGATCCGCGTTGAGTCGGTCCGGCAGAACCGGATCGAGGCGGTGCGGATCCGCCAGCGTCGCAACGCGTGACGCGCGCGTTTTGATTAGCGCCGGGCTAAGCGAGAGTGACGACTGGCACACAGCGGCCCCAGGTTTGTTACGTTTCTCACGCGCGCAACAGCCGGGTGAACGCTGATGCAACGCGAATCGAATGCCCGGTGGTTGAGAGGAGAGATGAAGCCGGCCCCTCGGGGGCCGGCTTCGCCAGTTAACGCCAGCCCGCAGGCCGTTAAAAAAGACCGGCCCGCTGGGGACGGGCCGGTCTAGTGCTTCTGGGGAGGAGGTGCTGCTATGAGGTACGTCGCACGTCGGAGTATTGGCCCGCGACCTCAACCATCCTTAAAGGTTTGTTAGGCGTAGCTGTAGAAGCCGCGTCCGACCTTGCGTCCCAGGGCGCCGTCGTCGATCAGCGCCTGCACGCGCGCGGGGATCGTGGCGCCGATCGACTCCCCGATCGCGGCGGCGACGTCGAGGCCGACGAAGTCGAGCAGCGCGATCGGCCCCATCGGCAGGCCGGCCCCGAGCGTCATGCACTTGTCGACGTCCTCCGGGGCCATCTCGTGAGCGCTCATCAGCTCCACGGCGTGGAACAGATACGGGAATAGCAGGCTGTTGACGACGAAGCCGGGAACGTCCGGAACCTCGACGGCGGTCTTGCCGAGTGCGCGGCACAGCGCGTGCGAGCGCTCACGGGTCTCGGGCGTGGCTTGCACCGGGAACACGAGCTCTACGAGCTCCATCCGCGGTACCGGATTGAAGACGTGCAGGCCGACGAACCGCTCGGGCTGGCCCATCGCCCGGGCGAGCTGCTCGATCGACAGCGACGAAGTGGTCGTCGCCAGCACCGCGTTCTCGTTCTCGTGCTTGGCCAGCTCTGAGAGGAGCTCGGCCTTGGGTCCATGCTCCTCGACGACTGCCTCCACGATGTAGCTGGCCGCCCGCAGCTCGTCGAGGTCGGTGACGATGCGGACCCGATCAGGGTCGATCTCGCCGAGCTTGGAGAGATGCTTGTCGACCGCCGCGCGGGCGCGCGCGGCCGACGCGTCGGACCGTGCCCACAGCAGTACTTCGCCGCTGCGGGCCCCGATCGCGGCCAGACCGCAGGCGATCGTGCCCGAGCCGGCGACTCCCAATGTCTCCTGCATGCCGGGGGCTCCTGTGTCAGAACTGGCATCAGCCAGTTGTACGGATGCGTTCATCTGTAGACCAACTCCTCGTCGCTAACGGTGTGTCCGGCCTCGATGACGGCGTTCGTGACGGGCAGAACATGAGGCAGTACTCACTTGAAGTACCACCGGTTACACGATGGCGCAGGCTAGCGAATGCGCGCGGATCACCCCTCCTGCTCGGTCGGGCGGATCAACACCTCGTTGATCGCCACGTGCCGGGGGCGGGTGACGACGAAGGCGATCGTCTCGGCGATGTCCTCGGCCTCCAACCGCTCGATCTGTCCGAAGCGCTGACCGATCGCCTCCTGGATCTCGGGACGGTTGTGGGACACGAGCTCGGTGGAGACGGCGCCGGGCTCGATCAGCGAGACGCGGACGTGGCGGCCCGTGACTTCCTGGCGCAGCGACTCGCTGAACGCGCCGACGCCGTGCTTGGTGAGGTTGTAGACGCCGCTGCCGTTGCGGGCGACGCGGCCGGCCACAGAGCTGATGTTCACGAGGTCGCTGAGGTGTCGTGGCGCGCCGTCGGCGGCGGCCAGCAGGTGCGGCAGCGCCGCGTGGCTCGTGTACAGGAGGCCGAGGACGTTGACGTGGACCAGCTCCTCCCACTCCTGGAGCGGGGCGTTCTCGATCGGGCCGAGCAACATCACGCCGGCGTTGTTGATCAGCGTGTCGAGCCGGCCGAGCTCGGAGACGGTCCGCGCCACCGCGGACTGCGCCTGCTCGCGGTCGGTGATGTCGGCCTCGATTACGAGCGCGCCGTCGAGTCGGGCGGCTAGCGCCTCCAGGCGGTCACGGCGCCGGGCGACGAGCGCCACCGACGCTCCGCGGGCCGCGAGCGCGACCGCCGTCGCCTCGCCGATCCCACTGGACGCGCCCGTCACGAGCGCCACGGTTCCCTGCAGTTCTGTGGTCTGGGTCATGCAGATCATTATCGTTTGAGGTCAATGGCCACCGTCACCGCCGCAGCCGCTCGCCTGCACGTCCACGGAGAGCCGCTCGTCGTCGAGCAGGTCGAGCTGGAACCGGGCGCCGACGAGGTGCTCGTCGAGCTCGAGTACGGCGGCGTCAACCCGATCGACCGCTACCTAGCGCTCGGGCGCGTCGCGCCGGACTCGCCGCTGCCCCGCACGCTCGGCGGCGAGGGGGCCGGGCGGATCGACGGGCGCGCCGTGCTGATCTGTGGTGAGGGCCTCGGCTCGATGCGCGACGGGGTCTGGAGCAGCGTCGCGTCGGTGCCGCGGGGGGCGGTGATCGAGCTGCCCGACGGCGTCCACACGCGCGAGGCGGCGGCGATGGGCGTGGCCGGGCTGACGGCGTGGAACTGCGTTCACGAGGTCGCCGGCGTGCAACCGGGCGACCGCGTGCTCGTGCTTGGCGCCGCGGGCGGGGTCGGGAGCATGATCGTCTCGCTGGTTGCCTCGAGCGGCGCGACGGTCTGGGGGCAGACGGGCTCTCCGTCGAAGACCGGGTTGATCGAGCGGGTAGGAGCGGCGCGGGCGATCGTGGCCGACGCCACGCAGCTCGGCGCGCAGCTCGCCGAGCTGCAGCCAACGGTGGTGTTCGACCCGCTCGGCGGCGAGTTCATCCGCCCCGTCGTCGAGGCGGCTGCTGTGCGGGCGCGGATCGTCTCGTTCGGAACCTCCGCCGGGGCCGAGGTGGCGTTCAACCTGCAGACGCTGTACCGGAAGTCCGCCTCGATTAGCGGCTACGGCGGGATGCAGCTGGGGCGCGCCGAACGGCGCACGGGCCTGGAGCAGGCGCTCCGCGCGCTGGCCGACGGCCTCCTGCGCGTTGAGATCGACGAGGCCCTCCCGCTGGCGCAGGTCAACGAGGCATTCGCGCGGATCGAGCGCCGCCAGGTGAGCGGCAACCTGCTGCTCGACCTGCGTCAGTAACGGCGTGGCCGATTACCGCCGTGGTGGCGATGCATAACCCAGAACCGTTGGCCGCATGCGGCTGCCGTGTGGCGTTACGCCCGTTCGACAACGCACATGATCTGCCGCCGCGACCCGGGCGATTGTTCTCGCATACCGACCACTATCGCCCAACCCGCATCGCCGTCGGTTTGGTGTGCGACAACCTCTGGTGACGGGTTATCCGCCGAGCCCCCAGGTGAAGCCGGTCGGCGAGGCGGCGACGGGCAGCGGGCTCGTGGGCAGCCCGCCGGGCGGGTCGTTCTCGTTGTAGCCGACCGGCGCCAGGTCGTTGGGCGTGTCGGGGTGAAACAGCGAGGCCAGGTACTGCGCCTGGCCGCGGCCCGGACCGAGTTCGAACTGGCCGCCGCCGTAGGCGCCGATGTCGTGCTCCGCGCAGTAGTCGTAGGTGTCGCACAGCTTCTTCAGCCCGCCGATGCGCGACGGCTTCAGGTTCACCATCCGGGGCGGGAAGGGCAGCGCCTCGATGTCGTCGATCGAGTGGATCGGCGCATCCCAGGTGATCCGGTCGTGCTCGCCGCGGAGCACGGCCGCCGTCTCCGGGGTGACGACGTCGGGATCCTCCAGCCACGCCTCGGGGAAGGCCGTGACGACTCGCTGGTAGAGCACCGGATCGGGTGGCTGGTCGACGACCGTCCCGCGATAGAGGCTCTTGAAGTCGACGGAGTCGACGGCCGCGGTGGCGACGAGTTCGGCGATCAGCTCCGGGGTCCACGAGCTGGTCGGGTCGAGCTTGAAGCGCAGCGTCGGATAGCGGCTCAGGCGATCCCGGAGCGGCTGCATCGTGGGCGGCTCGCCGAGGCGCAGCGAGACGACGAAGGTGACCGGGCGGGCGGGCCGCCCGAGCGCGTCCGCCAGCGACTGCCCGGACTGGCGCAGCGCGAGGTCCAGCGCCGCGCTGTGAAAGGTCCAGATCCGGTAGAGCCGGGAGACATCGCGCTCGGGGGCGACCGGGAACAGGTCGAGCGAGTCGATCAGCTCGCAGAATTCCCCCAGCGCGTAGCGGCCGGCGAGCGGCTGGACGGCTCCCGCCTGCTGCATCGCCTCCTGGTCGACTGCGTCGTAGACGACGTCCTCGCCGATACCCTCGTGGCCGGCGCCGTGGAGGCGCACGACGGTCGAGAGCCGTTCGAAGCCGCTCGAGACGTTGGCCCGCAGTCCGTCAAGCGCGTACCCGTCGACGTGCAGCGGGAGATCGGCCAGCCGCTCGAACGTGGTCACGGGCCCACGGTATCGCGCTGCAGTCGCGCGACCAGCTCGTCGAGTTTGAGCTCCTCCAGGCCCTGGCTGACCGACTCGAGCTCACCGGCGCAGTACTCGACGAGCGTTCGCCCCTCCTTCACCAGCTCCAGCGTTTCGCGCAGGCCAGCGTCACCGGAGTCGAGCCGGCGGATGATCTCCTCCACCCGGGCGACGGCGGTCTCATAGCTCTCGGTGCTCACGGCGCCTCAGTGATGCTGGCGGGGACGGTGCCGTCGGCGAAGCGGAGCTCCAGCTCGCCGGCGGCGCGGGCGGCGTCGGCGGAGACCAGCGGATCGCCGCCGTGGTCGGTGACCATCGCGTAGCCGCGCGCGAGCGTGCGCTGGGGATCGTGGGCGGCGAGCGCGAGGCGCAACCGCTCGAGCTCACCGCGCCGCCGGGTGGCGTCGGCCTGGCGGGCTCGCTCGACGCCGCGGGCGAGCACGAGGCCGTGGATGCGGGAGCGCTCGGCGCCGGCGGCGAGGCTGCGGCGGGCGCCGGCGCGCATCTCGCGCAGCAGCTGGTGCAGCTGCCGGCGGTGACGGGCGACATGCTCCGCGGGGGCGCGCGAGAGCTGTGCGAGCGCGCGGGCCCGAGTCAGGACCGCCGAGCGCCCGTGGCGCTGCAGCCGGACGGCGCGGACCAGCAGCTCCTGGCGCTGGTGCGTAGTCGTGCGTCCGTGACGGCGCAGCCGCTCGGCCTGGCGGCGCAGCTCGACCGAGGCGGCGCGCACGTCGACGGGCACGGCCTCCTGGGCGGCATGGGTCGGCGTCGAGCACGAGACCGCGGCGACGTCGTCGATCAGCGTGCGGTCGGTGTGATGCCCGATCGACGCGATCACCGGCACCCGCAGCAGCGCCACGGTCCGGCACAGCGTCTCGTCGCAGAACGCGAACAGATCGGCCAGCGACCCGCCGCCGCGCGCGACGATCACGACGTCCACCTCGGATGCGGCCGCCAGCGCGCGCAGCGCCGCCGTGATCCGCGGTGCGGCATGACGGTCCTGCACGGGAGCGAATGCCCACACGAGGCGGCCGGCCCAGCCGCGGCGATGCAGCCCGGCGAGGATGTCGTCCCGCGCCTTGCCCGACTCGCCGGTGACGACGCCGATGACGCGCGGGAGCGATCGCCGCTCCAGCCGCTTCTGTGGTTCGAACAGGCCATCGGCGGCGAGCTGGCGACGCAGCCGCTGGAGCTGCATGAGCAGATCGCCCTCGCCCTCCAGGCGGAGCTCGGTGACGGCGAAGCTGAACGATGGCGAGGAGGTCGCGGTGCCCGGGTAGTAGTCGCAGCCGCCGCCGATGACCACGCGCATGCCGTCGGCCAGCGCGATTCCAAGCGGCTCGTAGTCGCTGCACCACATCGAGCACGGCAGCGCACCGCGGCCGTCGCGGAGCTCAAAGTAGATCCGCGCTCGGCTCGTCCGCACGCCCCACACCTCGCCGACCAGCTGCACCCGCGCGAACCGTTGCAGCTCCCGCTTCAGCCGCGCGGCATAGGCGCCGACCGGGAACGGACCCGGGAGGTGGCTCTCGGCGACGACTTCAGAGAGGAGGGAGGTGGCAGCTGGTGGCATCGCTATCCCCGAGCGTATCGGCCGCCCTGGCGGCAACCCGGCGGCGCCCCGTGGCTCGTCTATCCTGCGGGCTGGTGCGGCGTTCCAAAAGATCTTTGATGATTCTGGCGAGTGGCTGGGCGTGGCTGGGCGCGACCGTTGACTCCGTAGTACTGGGGGTACATGGGAGTCAACGGGCGCGGGCCAGGCGCGTCCAGACGCCGTCAGATCGCAAAGAGATTTTGAGAACGGTGCACTGAGCCATGACGCAACGCTCGCGCTTCCGCGAACAGGTGCTGCGTAAGCAGCAGGAGATTCTTCAGCGGCGCGCCCAGGGCGCGTCGCCGCCACCGAGATATGAGACGGCGCCGCCGCCTCCGGTCGCGCCGGGCGCCGCGTCGAACGAGTGGCTGGTCGGCGGGAGACCATCCTCGGGCGCGAAGCCGCCCGCGCCGCCCCCGGTCGTCGCGAACCGGCTTGCTCCGCCGCCGCCGCCACCACCACCGCCGATCACCCTGCGCGACGTGCTGGAGGACCAGAGCGCGGCATTTGTCGCCGGGATCCTGACCTGGCGCCGGAGCGTGACGGAGCGCCGGGCGACGCGGCGCCGGATCGAGCAGTACCTCGACACGCTCCCGCCCGACCAGCTCCGGCAGGCTGGTGACGTCGGTGGGTTGCCGGGCATCGACGCGCTCGCCGTCCCGACGCGGCCGCTTTCCCCTGCTCCCGCCCCTGCAGCGCCGCCACCGGTGGTGCCGGAGGCCGAGCCCAAGCTTGCGGCACCCGAGCCCGAGCCCGAGCCCGCTGCGCCTGAGCCCAAGCCCGAGCCCGCTGCGCCTGAGCCCGAGCCCGCTACGCCTGAGCCCGAGCCCGCTGCGCCTGAGCCCCAACCGGAAGGCTCGGGGTCCCGGTGGATCGTTGGGGCGCGTGCCCCCCGGTCGACGGCCCCGGCACCGGACGCCCGGGAAGCGGCGGCCGCTGACCCGGCGGCGGCGCTGTCGGGGGAGCTGGCCCGCTGGCTTCCCGGCACCACCGGCAGCACACCGACACGGCCCGTTGCGCCACCACCAGCGCTGCAGCCTCCGGTCCTCGAGCCGTCCGCTGCGGTCGAGCCGTCCGCCGTCGACACGACGGCGACCACCGATGCCTCGCCCACCGAGGAGCCGCTGACCGAGGAGCCGGCGGCAGACGCCGCCCCTGTACCCAAGAAGTGGCTGGTGTAAGATACGCGCGCCGATAGCTGGGCTGCATCCGGAGGTGCGGTACTTCGGAGACGCAGGGACGACCGGCCGCGAGCAGTTTCCAGGACAACGTTGGATTCAAATGGCCGCGAGAGCAGCGGCCGAGCGTCAACTTCGGGCCTATGGGAACACATCAGGGTGCTCGCGCCCTTCTCACACGAATCGCCGTCGCCAGCGGCCTGTTGGTGACGCTGATGATCCCGGCTAGCGCAGTGGCCGCCGGGGGCGCGCCGACCGCCAAGTCCTCAGCGGTGTCCGCGCACGTCGCTGCGGCCCCGACGTGCGGAAATGAATACCTGGCCCCGATACCCGGCAATCCCCCCTGGACGTGCACCTTCGACGACGAGTTCAACTCGACCACCGGTGACGCGAACTCGCTGAACACCTCGTGGTGGACGCCACAGGTCACCGCGAATTCGGCGTACACGACCGGTTCGCCGGGCTCCGAAGTGTGTTACGTCAACTCGCCCAACAACATCTCGGTGTCGAACGGGGCGCTGCATCTCACCGTTCGCAAGGAATCGGCCCCACTCAACTGCGGCGGCTTGTTTACGACCCAGTACACGGGCGGGATGGTCACGACGTACTCTCACTTCAGCCAGACATACGGGCGGTTCGAGGTGCGGGCGCTCCTGCCCCAGACGGCGGTGCAAGGACTTCAGGAGACGTTGTGGATGGCGCCCGTCACCGACGCCTACGGCGCGTGGCCGGCCTCGGGGGAGGTCGACTTCTCTGAGTTCTACAGCGAGTATCCCTTGCTCGACGTGCCCTACTTTCACTACAACTACAACCCAGCTACGACCAGCATTTTGACGTACGAGAACGAGACGACGGGGTATTGCCCGATCTTGCCGGCGGTGTACAACACCTACGCCGTGACGTGGGCACCGGGCGCCTTCCTCGTCCAGGTCAACGGCCTCACCTGTTTGATTGATTACTACGTCCCGGACAACGGGCTGTACAGCCCCGAGCCGTTCAACCGGCCGTTCATGATCGCGCTCACTCAGGCGCTGGGATACGGCAGCGACGCGTTCCTGCCCGGGACGACGCCGCTGCCGGCGACGACGTCGGTCGAGTACGTGCGGGCCTGGAAGTAGCCGGGCGGCCCGCGCCGCTCACCGCGCCTCGCCGGGCACGACCAGCACCGGCCGATCGGCCAGCTGGAGCAGCTTGTGCGGCGTGGAGCCGAGCAGCGCCCCGCGGATCGGGCTCTCGCCGCCCGTGCCGACGACGATCACCCGCGCGTCCTGGCGTGTCGCCAGCTCCACCAACCCCGCGGCCGGCGAACGCTCCACGATCGCCGTTTCGACAGTGACGCCGGCCTGGCTGGCGAGGGCCATCCCCTCGGCGAGGCGTTTCGTGGCTAGGTCCTTCAGCGCGGCGTGGTAGTCGTGGAGCTCGCCGCCCACCGGCGAGAGCTCATAGGCGAAGGCGATCGTGACCTTCTCGCCGTACGCGCGGCCCACATCCAGCGCGGTGCGCAGCGCCGCCTTGGCGCATTCCGAGCCGTCGTAACCCACGATCACGCCGCTGCTCATGATGGCCGCCCCGCCGGTGCACCGGCCACGATGGCCGGATCGACGACCTCGGGCTTACGCTTGAAGAACTCCGGCATCGTCACCCGCTGGATCGCCATCGCGATCAGCCCGAGGATGATCGTCAGCAGCGCGATGGCGATCGGCGAGCCGATTCCCAGGAACGGCTTGGCGTACCCCGAATGCGGCGCGGAATAGTCGATCACCGCCTTGATCAGAATGAAGGTGAGGATCCCCGCACCGGCCACCGGGAGCAAGCCGAGCATCACGAAGTTCTTCAGGCTCTTGAAGATGTGTCTGCGGTAGTAGATCGCACATGCGTAGCCGGTGATGCCGTAGTAGAAGGCGATCGTCAGCGCCAGCGACGTGAACGCGTCCGCGATCAGGTTGTCGTGACTGGTGACCGACAGCAGGACATAGACGAGCATCGAGGCGCTGCCCATCCAGATCGTCGAGAAGCCCGGTGAGAGAAACCGGGGACTGACCGAGCCGAACTTCTTCGGAATCGCCCCGGAGCGCCCCATCGACAGCGTCGTCCGGGCGGTCGGCAGGATCGTCGTCTGCGTCGAGGCCGACGCGGAGCTGAGCACGGCGATGATCAGGATCTTGTCGAGGCCCGAGCCGAGCACGCCCTTGCCGAGCGGCGCGAACACGTCGGCCGAGTTGTTCACCAGATTGCCCAGCCCGCCGTACGCCTGCACGGCGGTCGCGACGAGCAGGTAGATGGCGACCAGGACGAAGTTCGAGATGATCGCGGACCTGCCGGGGGCGGTGCCGGTGTCCTCGGTCTCTTCGTTGACCGACACCCCTGAGTCCCAGCCCCAGTAGATGAACACGGTCAGCAGGAGCCCGCCGGTGAGCGCGCTCAGGCTGCTGATGTCGAACGGGTTGAACCAGGAAGCCGACGGCTCGACCGAGTGCGCCGGGTGGTTGGCGTACACCTTGACGAGCGCGACGATCGCGAACACGGTCAGGGTGAGGAACTCCATCGTCAGGAGCCCCTGCTGGATGCGCGCCGACAGCTCGATCCCGACGTAGCAGATCGCGGTCATGATGATGATCCAGGCGATGCCGACGGCCACCACCTCGGCCGTCGTCGGCGTCACGCCGAACAGCTGGAAGGTGTAGTTGCCGGCGACATCGGCGAGGCTCGGCATCACCAGCACGTCGGCGACGACGATCGCCCAGCCGCCCTGCCAGCCGAGGTACGGGCCCATCGCCTTCGTTACCCAGGCGAATGTGGTGCCGCAGTCCGGGTCGGCGCGGTTCATGTAGTAGTAGGCGGCCGCGATGAAGGCCATCGGGAAGAACGCGACGAGGATCACCGCCGGCGCCTGGAAGCCGAGCCCCGAGACGGCCGCGATGAAGCCGAGCGTCGCCGCCAGGCTGTAGGCCGGCGCCACCGAGGCGACGCTGATCACGATGTTCGACAGGAACGAGATCGCGCCGGCCTTCAGCGTCGGTTCGGCGGAGACGGGCCCACCCGCGGTGCTGCTCGGCGGGGTTAGCGAGGCGCTTTCCATGGCGGCCCCTTCCTTGGATTCGAAGGATCGATGTTCCGGCGCCGCCGCCCGCGTCCGGCGAGTTGTGGTGATTGAGGCGCGACGATCCGCGGGATTGTGTGGCCGCACCGGCCGAACCGCAAGATGCTGATGGCCGAAGTGCCGCGCTCGCTTTGTACCACCTGGCTAACGAACCCGACGGCCAAGCAACGGTACGGTGGCCCGCCATGACCTCACGCTCGCTGTCGGTGGCGGTGCTCGGCGCGGCCGGGACGATCGCGCCGGCCATCATTCGCGACCTGGCCGCCTCGGACGAGATCGCGGCGATGACACTGCTCGACCTCGACGGCGACCGCGCCGCCGCCGCGGCCACCGAACACGGCAGCGCCAAAGCACGCGGCGCCGCCGTCGACGCCCGCGACCACGACGCGCTGAGCACGGCGCTGGCCGGCGCCGACGTGCTGATCAACACCGCCTCCTACCGGGTGAATCTCGACGCGATGAGCGCCTGCCTGTCCGCCGGCTGCCATTACCTCGATCTCGGCGGCCTGTACTGGGTCACGCGCGAGCAGCTGGAGCTCGATCCGGAATTCCGCCGGGCCGGGCTGCTGGCTGTGCTGGGGATCGGCTCGAGTCCGGGGAAGACCAACTTGATGGCCCGCCGCGCCGTCGACCAGCTCGGCGTGCCGGCGCGGACGATCGAGGTCGTGGCCGGCGGTCGCGATCCCGCCGCCCCCGACGACGGGCGGCTGCGCCCGCCCTACGCGGTGCAGACGCTCGTCGACGAGCTGACGCTTCGCCCCGTCCTGCTCCGGGGCGGCGAGCCCGTCGAGATCGACGCCCTGACGCCGGGCGGCGCAGTCGACTTCGGCGACCCGATCGGCGTGGGGGAGACGATCTACACGCTGCACTCCGAGCTGGTCACCTTCGGCTCCAGCTTCGGCGCCTCGGAGGTGAGCTTCCGCCTGTCCCTCGCTCCGGCGCTGCTGGAGCGCCTGACCGCGCTCGCCACCGCGACGCCCGATGAGCTCGCCGCCGCCGCCCGCCAGGCCGCCTCCCCGTCGACGCAGACCGTCTCCGTGCACCTGGTCAACGCCTATGCCGGCGACGGCACCGCCGTGCAGGTCCGGGCGGAGACCTCGCCGCATTTCGGTCTCGGCGGCTCGATCGTGTCGACTGCGGCTCCGATCGCCGCGGCCACGCGGCTGATGGCTCGGGGCCTCGTGACCGACACCGGGGCGCTCGGGCCCGAGGCATGCCTCGACTCGGCGGCGATGTTCGCCGAGCTACAGACCCGCGGCTGCGCCTTCAGCACGCGGGCGCTCTGAGGTCGGGTGGCTAGCGCAGGTCGTGCCCGAGGTCGGTGCGGTCCTTGCTGAGGAGCTCCAGGTCGGCGTCGACCATCATCCGGATCAGCTCCTCGAACCCCACCTTCGGCTCCCAGCCGAGCTTCGTCTTGGCCTTCGTCGGGTCGCCGATCAAGTGCTCGACCTCGGCCGGCCGGTGCAGCGCCGGGTCGATCGTCACGTGATCGTCGATCGAGACCCCGGCATGGTCGAAGGCGATCTCCAGACACTCGCGGACCGAGTGGGTCTCGCCTGTCGCGATCACGAAGTCCTCGGGCGTGTCCTGCTGGAGCATCAGCCACATGGCGCGCACGTAGTCGCCGGCGAAGCCCCAGTCGCGCTTGGCCTCCAGGTTCCCCAGCCGCAGCTCGTCGGTCAGCCCGTACTTGATCGCGGCGGCATGCCAGGTGATCTTGCGGGTGACGAACTCCAGTCCCCGGCGCGGGGAGTTGTGGACGACGAGGCGACCGACGCCGGCGCAGAACACGCCGCTCTCGGTCTCCAGGTCGAACACCCACTCGCTCTCGGTCGGATCGACCTCGACGACCTTCATCACCTCGGCCGGATCCTTCCGCAGGTGCTGTCCCTTCATCCCAACGCGCACCGCTGAGCCGAGGTTCACCTGGTAGTAGGTCGCTCCGCCACGGCGCTCGACGTACACCGACGCCGGCTGATTCTCCAGGTGGTACAGCCAGCACAGGCCTTGCGCGAGGACGGCGCTGTTGGTCTTGAATGCCTTGCCGTTGCCGTGCTTGAGACCGTCGCCGGCGTAGTAGCCCTGGAGGAACGCCCACTGCATGCTGGCGTCGGCGTTGAGGACGAGCGGCGGGACCTGCTTGCAACTCGACGGCGTGTAGAGCTGCTCGCGCAGCCATTGCCCTGAGCCGGCCGATGCGTGCAGGTTCAGCTTTCCGACCTCAGCATCCGCGGAGAAGCCGGAGCGGCCGGTCCATTCGTGTGATCCCTTCAGGAAGCAGCGGGACCACAGCTGGGCGACCCGCGCTCGGAGCGCGCCGTCGTTGTTGGTGAAGCAGATCTTGTGACCGTCGCGCTGGACCCATCCGTCCGCGCACAGCAGGCCGAGGAGCTCCGCCATCTCCTCGGTCAGCACCGACCAGGCTGGCAGAACGGGGAAGTCGCCGGCCAGCGCGAGGTGGTCGCCGACGTCCACCTGATCGGCGCGGAGCGACTCACGGTCGCCGTCAAGCATCGTGTGATGGGCGGTGGTGGTGACCTGACCGCCGCGCGCCTCGATCGACAGCAGGCGATGGTCGGGATCGGTGGCGCGACGTCGCGTCGCCGTGATCGCCGTGACGTGGGTGAAGGTCTCCCCATCCCACACCTCCAGCAGCCGATCGGGGACGAAGCTCTGAACGCTCGTCCCCTTTTCCCGCAGCGGCACGAGATCGGCCGGCGTCTTGACCGACACGATCCCCTGTTCCCGAACGATTAACGGTGTTTTAGTAGATAAACACTCATGATTGAAGAGTATTCCGCTGGTCGCGTGCAGGTCGTACGACTCGCGGTAGTTGACGGTAATGAAGTGCCCGTACACCTTCGCCACCCCGTACGGCGAGCGCGGATAGAACGGGGTCGACTCCGTCTGCGGGATCTCCAGCACCTTGCCGAACATCTCGCTCGACGACGCCTGGTAGAAGCGAGCCTCCGGGGAGACCTCGCGCATCGCCTCGAGGATGCGGGTCACTCCGGTCCCGGTGAACTCGGCCGTCAGCGTCGGTTGAACCCAGGAGGCGGCGACGTACGACATCGCTGCCAGGTTGTAGATCTCATGAGGCTGGCAGGCGCGCAACGTGTCCACCAGCGAGCGCTGGTCGAGCAGGTCGCCCTGGTGCAGGGTGATCAGGTGACGGAGGTGGTCGATCCGGTCGAACTTCTCGGTCGAGGAGCGGCGGACCATGCCGTGTACCTCGTAGCCTTCCTGCAGCAGCAGCTCCGCGAGGTAGGAGCCGTCCTGGCCGGTGATGCCCGTGATCAGGGCTTTGCGCGTGGTCATCAGTGGTCCCCTCTATGTCGATTCGGCGACGGGTTGCGCGGCCAGCCACCGCACCGTTTCGGCGATCCCGTCCTCCAGCGTCACCTGCGCCTCCCATCCGAGCATCGTGCGCGCCTTGTCCACCGACGGCCAGCGGCGCTGGACGTCGACGGCGAAGCTCGGCAGGTGGGCCAGCTCGAAGTCCTCATCGGCGTGCCCGCAGGCCCGCCAGATGGTGCCGGCGATGTCGGCGACGGTCAGCTCCGCGGAGGCGGAGATGTTGAAGTCCTCGTTTTCCCCCGCGGCCGACGCCATGGCGGTGACGATACCGTCGGCGATGTCGTCGACGTGCGTCAGGGTTCGCGTCTGCCGGCCCGTGCCGAAGATCTCCAGCGGCGGACGGCCCGGGAGCGCTTTGCGGATCAGATCGGGTACGGCGTGGGCGATCCCGGGCTCGTCAGGATCCGGGAGCTCGCCCGGACCGTAGGCGTTGAACGGCCGGCAGATCGTGTAGCGCAGGCCGTGCTGGTCGGCGGCGGCGCGGGTGTAGACCTCTCCGGACAGCTTCGAGAAGCCGTACGCCGAGCGGGGCATCGGGCATTCCAGCACGTGATCCTCGGTCGTCGGGTACTCAGTCGCGCGCTCGAACACCATCGAGGAGGAGACGTACACGAAGCGCTCGACCTCCGCCTGCACGGCCGCGCCCGTCACGGCACTCACCAGCGCGTTGTTCACCTGGGTGAGCGTGAACGGGAGCTGGTGGAAGTTGGCGATGCCGCCAACGATCGCGGCCAGGTGAATGACGTGCGAGCAACCCTCGATCGCCTCGAGGGCCACCGCCTCGTCGCGCAGGTCGCCCTCGTGGGTCTCGCAGCCCTCGCGCATCCAGTCCGGCGCGGGACGGTGGTCGCTCACCCGGATCTCCCATCTCGGGTCAGGCAACAGCCGCCGAACCACCGCGGAGCCGATCGTCCCGGCTCCACCCGTCACCAGCACCCGGTTCACGTGTCTCGGACCGGGTAGCCCGGGGGAATCGCCCCCTGGGCGATGCCCCCAAGGGACGAGCCGCTCGGCGAGTCCCCGGCGCCATCGGAGGCAGCACTGGCACCCAGCAGCGCCCCGCACTCCGCGGCGAAGACGAACACCTGTGAGGTGCCGAGGGCGTTCCAGGGGTCGACAAGCAGGCAGTCATCGCCCGCGGTGGCGAGAATCGTCCGCAACGCCTCGGGACCGGAGAACTCGGAGTGGTTGGTGGCGACGATCACGACGTCGGCGTCGGCGACGGCCCCGCGGAGCGACTGCGTCGGGGTGGAGGCGTGGGGGTCGGACACGGCCACCTCGGCCAGCTCCCGCTCCAGCAGCCGGATCAGCTTCGGCGACAGGGAGTCGCGCTCGTCATCGGTGTTGCGCTTGAAGGTGAGCCCGAGCACCGCCACCTTGCGGGAGGCCAGGCGTCCGAGCCGGCGCTGGATGCCCTCGACGAGGAACAGCGGGACCGACTCGTGCACGCGTGAGACGGCCAGCAGCATGCCGGGGGAATTTGAGCGCTCCTCGGAAAACGCGAAGTCCTTGCGCAAACAGGTTCCCGCCGTCATCCCAGGCATCGCGATGCCGCCGCGCGGGTAATCGCGGTTGATCAGTTCGATCACGTCGAAGACGTTGGCGTCGTAGCGCTCGCAGTCCATCATCAGCAGGTTCGGCAGCGCGAACGTCGCGTAGCGCAGGATGTTCGTCCAGATCTTGGCCAGCTCGGCGTGGACGGGCGTGGTCGTCTCGATCGGAGCTCCGAACACGCCGAACAGCTCCGCCGTGCGCGCCGTCGAAGCATCGCCCACGCCGCCGATGATGCAGGGCAGCGTGGTGATCTCATCGAGGAAGCGGCCGGCCGCGATTCGCTCGGGCGCGTGGGCCACGAACACATCGACGCCGACCTTCAGGTTGCGTCGCTTCTCGACGTAGCCGGCGACGAAGTCCGTGGTGCCCGGCGCGATCGTCGAGCGCAGAATCAGGGCATGGCCGGGGCGCAGCAGGGGCAGGAGGTCGTCGACCGCGGCGCGGATCTGGCTGAGGTCTGACTCGATGTGCGAGAACGACGGCGTCCCCAGCGTGAGCACGATGTCGTCGGCCTCGGCCGCATCGGCGGCCCGCTCGGCCAGCCGCAGCCGACCGCCGGCCAGGACGCGCTCCAGCAGCGGCTGGGTGCCGGCCTCGGCGAATGGCATCTGCCCCGAGGCGATCGCGTCGAGGATCGCCGGGTCGTGGTCGACGCCGATCACGTCGAGGCCACGGTCGGCGAAGCTCAGGGCGAGCGGCAGCCCGACACGGCCGAGGCCGATGACCGAAACGGATCGCTCGTAGGACGATGAACTGGACACGGGATCAGCGGTAATTGTGAGCCACCTTCCCGTTATGACGGTTCAGGCGCGCCGCGGGTTGCGCTAATGGTCCTCGGCGACGCTCGGCAGCGGGGTCAGCCCGGGCTCGGCGGCGTGCCCGCGGATTTCGCCGTCGAAGGCGATCTGATCGAGCCGGGCGATCTCCCGCTCGCCCTCGATGCGCGCCGGGTGATCGGCGGGGAGCGGGGCGATCAGCCGGCGGATCCGCTGGCGGAGCTGGAGCGCGAAGTGCGGGGTCGAGGCGCCCATCAGTTGACGGACGTCGTCGATTGTGACCTGGTGGCTCTCGCGGAGGCGCTCGGGGTTCTCGAATTCGCTCATTTCTGCACCGGTACGACTTCGAGCAGCTGGTCCATCTCCGCCTGCACCTTCGCTGAGATCGCGCCGACGCCGCCGATCACCCAGCCGTGGTTAAAGCTCGCGGCGGTTGGGCCCTCCGCGTTGTATCCGGGCGTCGCGTAGTTCAGGAAATAGTTCAGCACCGAGGACGGAAGCGTAGTCGGATTGTCATCCAACAGCGCGGGACCGTAATCGCCGCTGCCGGACAGCGGGGCCGCGGCCGCCGCGTCGAGCGGGCGCGATGCGTTCAGGAGCACGTACCCGTGCCCGGGGCTGTCGATCGCCCAGCCAAAGCTTCCGGGCACGTGCGCGCACGGCTGCGCGTACGCGCACGGGGGGTCGCGGTACCTGGCGAACGCGACCGAATTGGCCGCCGGGTCGACGGCGCCGACGCGCTTCACGCTGCCGTAGCGCTGCAGCTGGGTGACGACGCTGTCGGGGATCACGCTTGGTGGTCCGAGCACGTAGATGTGCGGCTTCTGGTGCGCGAGCAGTGCCTGGCGCGTGGCCGCGGGGATCGTGGCGCCGTCGACGAACAGCATCGGCTCGCCGCTCTCCGCGGCCCAGCCGGCGGCCGGCATCGCGTAGGCCGGGTCAGTGCCGGAGGCGATCAGGACGTTGATGCTCGGACGGCCGTCGATCGTCGCGATGAACTTGTCGATGTTGGCGGCCAGCGTGTACGGATCGGAGCCGTTGACGACCGCCGCCCGGCGCCCCGCGGGCGAGGCCACATCGCCGATCCTGATCACCTGCGCGCCCTGCAGCCGGCCGGCGCCGGTCGGAGCGAGCAGGTTCAGCGCCTGGGCGCTGACGGGCGGAAGCGAGGTGCCGTCGGAGAACAGGATCGGCGCGCGGATCGGCGGGGCCATCAGCGCCGAGGCGGCCAGCGCCGCCTGCCAGTCGCTCGTCGGCGCCAGCACGACCGCGGTCGGATGCGTGCCCGGCACCGCCGAGGGGTAGACGGCGAGGGCGACGTCGGCCGCGTCGGCGATCGGATCGGCGCCGGGGATCCGGGTCGTGTTCTTCGTGGACAGCGATGGGAGCGTCAGCTGCTCGGAGCCGGGCGACGAGGTCGGGGCCCCGCCGAGGATCGGTGTCGACGGCTGACGATGCGAGCTGGAGCGCCCCAGCAGGCTCGTGCTGCCTCCGCAGCCGGCGAGCAGTGCGCCGAGCGCCGCGAGAACGGCCCACGGCCCCAGGAGCCTGCGTGTCACGAGCACGCGCGGCACGTTACCGGGGCGGGCTCCACCGAGCGCCGTGACCGGCGCCTGGCGCGACGTTATGCCCACCGTTTCGGTGTATAGTGGCGACGCCGAATTCGCGGAATCGACAGCCGCGGAGCGGGGGACCCAAGTTACCGGGGCGAATCCGACCCTTAGTGGTGGGAGGCGCGAGCTCTTTCAGCGCCAGCCCGACAGCTAACCCCGCAGGCCGACGAGGGAGATCGACTTGCGGTTCATGCGTTCGCTGATGCCGATGGTGGCCGTTGTGGCGGTGGTGGGCGTCCCCGCGGCCTCAGCGAAGAACCATCCGGCCAAGACGGCCGCCACCGGGGGAGCAGGCACCGCCTCCGGCCCGGCGGGCCCATCGCCGTGTCCGGGGACATCCGGGACACCGACGACGCCGAGCGGGACGGCGACCACGCCGACGGGCACCGGGACGACGCCGACCGGCACGGGGACCACCCCGACCGGCCCGGCCCCCACATCGGGCGGCGCCGGCCTCGGCGGGCCGACGCCGACGCCGTGCACGCCGCAGGATCCGACCGTCCCCGGGTTCGTGGCCAAGATCGTGAACGGGCTGGCCTATGCCCCGGCCGACGCGCCGAGCGCGGTGCAGCGCGCGATCTGGGCCGGAGATCGGATCCGCACCGACCCGTACGTGTGGGGCGGGGGGCATGGCAGCTTCAACTCCAACGGCTACGACTGCTCGGGCGCGGTGTCGTACGTCCTGCACGCCGCCGGGCTGCTGAAGACGCCCGAGGACTCCGGCGAGCTGATGAGCTGGGGCCAGTCGGGGATGGGCGAGTGGATCACCGTCTACTCCGATCCGGCGCACGCCTTCATCGAGATCGCCGGGATCCGCTTCGACACCTCGACCGAGGATGATCCCAACCCACCGCCGGGCAGCGGCCCGCGCTGGCGGCCGTTGTACCCCGACCCGCCGCGCTTCACCGTGCGGCACCCGCTCGGCTACTAGGATCTCGCAGGTTCCAGGTACGACGTGGTGGCGTCCCTGGGGTACGCTTGGTAAGCCCGTCCGAATATCCGCGAAGGAGGAAGCGATGCCGGGGCTCTCCGGTCGCATGTCGACCGTCGTAAAAGCCAAGATCTCGAAAATGCTGGACCGAGCCGAGGATCCTGCGGAGACCCTCGAGTACAGCTACCAGAAGCAGATCGAGCTGCTGCAGAATGTCAAGAAGGGCATCGCCGACGTCGTCACGTCCAAGAAGCGCCTACAGCTGCAGGAGGAGAAGATCCAGCAGCAGGTGGTGAAGCTCGACACGCAGGCGCGCCAGGCGCTGGCGGCGGGCCAGGAGGAGCTCGCCCGGACCGCGTTGGAGCGCAAGAACGTGGCCCAGACCGAGCTGCAGTCGCTCGACTCACAGGTCGCCCAGCTGGAGCAGCAGCAGGAGCAGATGACGGCCTCTGAGCAGAAGCTGCGCACGAAGATCGAGCAGTTCCGCTCCAAGAAGGAGGTCGTGAAGGCGCAGTACTCGGCCGCCGAGGCGCAGGTGCGGATCTCCGAGGCGGCCACGGGCATGGGCGAGGAGATGGCCGACGTCGGGCTCGCCATGCAGCGCGCGCTCGACAAGACCGAGAACATGAAGGCCCGCGCCGACGCGGTGCAGGAGCTGGAGTCGGCCGGAACGTTCGAGGACCTCACCACGCTGAGCCCGGGCGAGGATGACATCGATCGCCAGCTGCGCGAGCTGTCGAGCACCAGTGAGGTCGATTCCGACCTGGCCAAGATGAAGGCCGAGCTCGGGATGGCGCCCGCGCCGACCGGCCAGCTCGGCGCCGGGGAATCGGCTGAAGCCGATTCCCATGGAGATTCGGCTGGCGCCGAATCTCCGGCCGACGCCAAGGCCCCGAGCTTCGAGGGCGATGGTCCCCAGGGACCCGCTGAATGATCGTCCGGATCTCCACCGAGGGGCAGTACGAGCTGGGCGAGGGCGACGTGGCCGCGCTCAACGAGCTCGACAACGCGGCCGTCGCAGCCTGTCAGGCGGGCGACGAGGCCCGGTTCCACGACGCCTTCGCGAAGCTGCTGAGTTTCGTGCGCGAGCAGGGCCAACCTGTGGCCGGCGATCATCTGGGCGGCTCCGATCTGATCCTGCCGCCGCCGGACGTCTCGCTGGAAGAGGCGCTGACCGAGTTCAGCGGCGAAGGGTTGATCCCGGGGTGAGCGGACCCGGGCCCGGCCCGCTCCGCATTCAGCTCTGGTCCTACAACTTCGATCCTGAGCCGACGGGCATCGGGATCGTCAGCACCGTCTGGGCCCGTGGGCTGCGCGATCGCGGCCACGAGGTCAGCGTTGTCGCCGCCCATCCGCATTACCCGGAGCCGCGCTGGGGCGCGCGGCGGCTGCCGTACCGCGAGACCCGCGACGGGATACCGGTGCTGCGCCTGCCGCTATGGATCGGCCGCGCCAGCGCGGCGGAGCGGTATCGCCAGGAGCTGTCGTTCATGGCCGCGCAATCGCTGGCTACGCCGTTCCTGCCGCGTCCCGACGTGATGGTGTCCGCCTCGCCCTCGTTCCCGGCGCTGCTGCCGGCGATCGGCAACGTCCGGGTGCGCGGCATCCCGTGGGTGCTGTGGTTGCACGACCTGCTACCCGACGGTGCCGCCGCAACCGGGCTCGTCGACGAAGGGGGGACGGTGATCAGGCTGGCGCGCCGGCTCGAGCGCTCCGCGTACCGGGCCGCCGACCGGATCGTCGTGCTGAGCCGCGCCTTCACCGAGAACCTGGTGGAGAAGGGCGTCGGCGCCGACAAGATCGAGCTGATCTACGACCCGGCCACGCGCGTGCCGGAGCGGTTGGCCGCTCCCGCCACCGTGGACGGGCGGGTGCGGATCCTGTCGATGGGCAACATCGGCCACTCGCAAGGGCTGACGACGCTGGTGCGGGCGTTCGAGGCTGAGCCCGAGCTGGCCCCCGACGCACGGCTCGTGGTTACCGGCACCGGTGTGGCCGCCGACGAGGCTCGGGCCGAGATCCGCTCCGAGCGGGTCCAGATGCTCGGCGTCGTCGACGACGCTTCACTGGAGCAGGAGCTTCAGGGCGCCGACATCGGCTTCGTCAGCCAGAGTTACGAGGGCTCGGAGTTCAACATCCCGTCGAAGATGATGAACTTCATGGCCTACGGGTTGCCGATCCTGGCCGCCGTCAACCCGGCCGGCGAGGTGGCGAGAATCGTCGAGGAGTCGGGGGCCGGATGGACGGTCGACTCCAGCGACCCGGCATCGTTCCCGCGGCTCGTGGCGCGTCTCGCCGAGAACGGGGCCGAGGTGCGCGAGCGGGCCGGGCGAGCCGTCGCGTACGCGGCCGAGCATTTCACTCAGGCCGGGTTCGCCGCACAGTTTGAGCGGACGCTTACTGCCGTCGTCGGCGCTCGGTCGGCGCCGACGTCCGCGCGGGCCCTGTAGCGCTTCGAGCCGGCCGACCCGGGTGCGGGGCGACCGGCTCTTGAAACGGTTCAGGCTGCGGCGTCGAGCACCTGGTCGTGGTCGACCAGATCGAGTGCCGCCACTTGGTCAGAGACCCAGTGGTAGGTCTGCTCGAGCCCGTCACGAAGGGTGATGCTCGGCTCCCAGCCGAGCTCCTCCACGATCAGCGTGTTGTCGCTGTTGCGCCCGCGCACGCCCTTCGGCGCGTCGAGGTTGTAGCGGCGCTTCACCGTGATGCCCGCGATCTCCTCAGCCAGGCTCACGAGCTGGTTGATCGTGACCATCTCGCTGCGGCCCAGGTTGATCGGGTAGTCGATCTCGCTGTTCATGATCTTCAGCGTGCCTTCGACGCAGTCGTCGACGTACATGAAGCTCCGCGTCTGCTCGCCGTCGCCCCAGATCTCGATCTCATGGTGACCGGACAGCTTCGCCTCGGCCACCTTGCGACAGATCGCCGCCGGCGCCTTTTCCCGGCCGCCCGTCCAGGTGCCGTGCGGCCCGTAGACGTTGTGGTACCGGGCGACCCTCGTCGTGAGCCCGAAGTCCTCGGTGAAGTGCCGGGACATCCGCTCGGAGAACAGCTTCTCCCAGCCATACCCGTCCTCGGGCTCGGCCGGATAGGCGTCGCACTCGCGCAGCGGCTCGATGTCGGGCGCGAGCTGCTTGTCGGCGGCGTACACGCACGCCGATGACGCGAAGAAGAACCGCTCGATCCCGACCGCCCGCGCCGACTGCAACAGGTGCGTATTGATCAGTACTGACAGCATGCACCGAGCCTTGTTGGCCTCGATGAACCCCATCCCGCCCATGTCGGCGGCGAGGTTGTAGACCGTCGTGCCGCCGAGCAGAGCTCGCTCGCAGGCGTCGGCGTGCGAGAGATCCGCGACGACGTTGTCCGCCGCGCCGAACACCTGGTGCCATTGCTCCAACGGCCGATGATCGACGGCTCGCACCGTCGCCCCGTCCGCCAATAGGCGCTGCACGAGGTGCCCGCCAATAAAGCCGCCGCCACCGGCGACGACCGTGACGTCTATAGACATCGCTGTATTACCCCTGTCTCCGAAGTGACCTACATCATCCGCAGGGGGGATTTATACCGCCGGACGCCCACTGGACACAAACATGGAGCGACAAAGTTCAACTTCCTGCAACATCGGAGCCGGCGATTTCCTGGCTAGCTGGCCAAGGTCTCAAGCCCCTCATCATCCCGGCGGGCGCCAATCACCAATGAACGCGGGCGTTTTTGCGCCGTCGGACGACGAACGGCCGGGTTTGCGCCAATCAGGACCCGGCTCTAAAAATCTGCAGAGCCACGTGTCGGTTTCCAACGTTATTGTCAGAAATCGGACCTCCGAGGGCCTACTGACGCGCCACGCTGCCGCTGGAAGCGGTCGACCGACCGCCTGGGGGAGCGCCGGCGCCGGCCGCGGCCCCGCGGCGCGCGTAGGCGATGAAGGCCTCGACGTCGTCGCCTGCCAGTAGGTCAACGGCGGCGCGGATCTGCTCCTCCGGCCAGTCCCACCAGCGGATCTCCAACAGCGCCGCGATCTGCTCCTCGCTGAAGCGGTAGCGGATCAGCCGCGCCGGGTTCCCCCCGACGATCGCGAACGGCGGGACGTCCTTCGTGACGACGGCGCCCGCGGCGATGATCGCGCCGTCGCCGATCGTCAGCCCGCTGAGGATCAGGCACCGGTCGCAGCTCCACACATCGGAGCCGACGATCGTGTCGCCCTGGGGGATCGGGATGCCGTCGATCACGCCCGCGCCTTCCATCCTCCAGTTGATCCGGAGGGGATAGGTGGTGACCCGATCGACGCCGTGCATCCCGCCGAGCAAGTAGGTCCCGTTCAGCGAGCTGTAGTTGCCGACCCGCAGGCACTCCGTGCCGAGGTCGAACGTCTTGACCTCAGGAAAGCCGTAGGAGCCGGGGCCGAAGATCACGCGGCCCTTCTTCTGCTGGTATCGGAACTCGGCGTACAGCTTCCCCAGCAGCGCGTTGCGCAGTGCCACGCGCACGTTGCGGACAACGTGGTAGGCGTAGCGGAGGGTCTCGATCATCGATGCGTTGCTCGTTCTGGCGGCGCGGTGGCAACGGTAACAGCAGTCGTCGTGGCGGGGCCCGTCACCGGTAGGTCGGCTTGGGTGTGGCGGAGGAACACGACCAGGTAGCCGACGACCGTGAGGCCCTGGCAGGCCGCCACGAGCCACAGCGCGCCCTTGGCGCCGTCGGCGACGGCGCCGCCGAACGCGGCGATCATCACGGCGATCGTGCTGACGATATCGAGGCCCATCACCTTCTTCGTGGCTCGCTGTCCGAGCAATCCGGCTCGCATCCCGGTGATCAGGGCGATGCAGATGATCTGGGCGCCCGTTGGCAGCAGCAGCGGCTGCGCCGCGTGCCACGAGGCGCCGAGCACGACCTCGCCGAGCTTGTTGGGGAGGAACAGCATCACGAGCACGTTCCCGACCGCGACGGCGGTCGCGAGCGCCGTGGCCTTGGCTACGTGCAGGCGCACGAGCAGGTTGGTGGGCAGGCGCGTGACCTCGCCCATGCCGGCGGCGACCACTGCGACCTGGAAGGTCGTGAACGGCCGGACGAACAGCACCGCGCCCTGAACCCCGCTGAGCGCGCGACGGCCGGCGATCGCGCCGATGCCGCTGGAACCGGCCAGCGCGGCGCCCTGCGTGGCCGTGTAGGACACGAGGAACTGCCACGAGAACGTCCACGTGTAGCGCAGCCACGCCAGGCTGGGCCGGACGTAGCGCACGGAGTAGCGCGCGAACAGCAGCAGCCCGGCCAGCGCGCCGGAACCGGCCCAGGCGGCGACGTACCACGCCAGCGTGCGTGTGTGCGTGGCGAACAGAGCGGCGACGGCACCGAACAGGAGCACGAGCCACACGGTGTCGAGCACGAGCGCGAATCCCGGCCGCTGTGTGGCGTAGCCGAGGTAGCGGCCGAGATCCTGGAACACGAGCAGCGGGAAGCAGGCACCGAACACGATCAGCGCGTCGCCGAACGAGACGTCCCAGGTGCGGACGAGCGCACCGGCGCCGAGCACCACCACGGCGATTCCGACCGCGAGCACGGAGCTCGTGCCGACGGCGTCGCCCGGGCGCTGCTCGGCGTCCTCGGGGTGGATCAGCAGCGGGTCGGAGACGAGCGCCCGGGTGATTCCGAGCGTCATCGTGTAGACGAGGAAGATGATCCCGAACAGGCCGAAGGCACCGACACCGAGCACGCGCGCCGCGAGCACGGCGGCCAAGACGTTCGACGCGCCGGAGATGACCTGGTCGATCGTGATCACGCTCAGCCGGCCTGCCGCCCCACTCGCCGGCGTCGGAGCGAGCTGCAGATCGGGTTCGATCTGCGGGGCCGTGAAGGGCACGGCGGCGGGAGCGGGGAAGGCCCATGACTGCGCGGACGCGGACTCGGGAGCGCCGCTCGCGGGAGGCAGCCACGACGGGTTCGGCCGTTCGGCAACCGTGAACGATGACGCGGCCGCGGGAGGCGTGGTGGCGGATCGCGTGGCCAGGTGCTGCTCGATGCGCCGGCGCAGCTCGCGGCGCGCGGCCACATCGGTCCTCCACACCTTGAGACTGGCGACGAACTCCGCGCTCTGCTCTTCCAGGACCTCGCGGAGCGATGGGGGCTTCATGACGTGGGGCGAGGATAGGATAGTGCGGACCCTGGTGCGAGACACATGACCGACGATCGTCGCTTGGACCGAATCGCCGCCGTCCGCGCCTGGCTGCGGGCGCGATGCGTGGCCGCTGTTGAGGGGCTGTATTGGGCCCTGGTTGCCGTGATCCGTGCGACCGTCGGCGTGCTGGCACTCCTCGGTCTCCGCGATCGGGTCTACGCCTGGCGGCTCGACCGGCGCCGGAGGCTCCGGACCGCCGCAGAACGGGCTGGCAGCGACAGACGCTCGCGGCCGGCGCAGCACGGCATGGACCGGCAGCTCGACGAGATCATCAACCGTGACGGGGGCTACTTCATCGAGGCCGGCGCCAACGACGGCTTCAGGCAATCGAACACGTACTGGCTGGAGCGCTTCCGCGGATGGGGCGGGCTGCTGGTCGAACCGATGGCCGAACTGGCCGACGAAGCCGTGAAATCGCGACCCAACTCCACCGTCGTGCAGTGCGCGCTCGGGTCGTTCGGAGGTCCGGCATCGACCCGGATGCGCTTTGCGGATCTGATGACCGCGCCCGACGGCACCTACGGAGAACGAATCACCAAGGGCCTTGGCTGGATCGATTCGTACACGTGCGACGTCGACGTCCGGCCGTTGTCCTCGATTCTGGCCGAGCTCGGCCCGCCGGAGATCGATCTGCTGTCGTTGGATGTCGAGGGCCACGAGGCCGACGTGCTCCGCGGCATCGATTTCGATCGCCACGCGCCACGCTACATCCTGCTCGAGCTGAACGACCCAGCGGTCGCTCAGCCCGTGGTCGAGGAGATCTTCGGGGTGCGCTACCGACGACACAGCTGGCTCTCGCCGAGCGATCTGCTCTACGTTCGCAGCGACGTCCAGTGAGCGCGCTCTCGTCGCCGCTGACCGGCGCGAGCCTTATCGCACCACGGCGCGCGTCCGGCGGTCGCGCCAGAAGCCGACGATCGCTCGGACGACGACACGAGCTCGGCTGTTGGCCAGGCGGGGGGCCACGAACCGGGCCACGCGGCCGACGTGGGCGACGAGCATCCGTTCGAAGCTGCGCTCCAGCGTCGGATTCACCGCGAGCTCCGGCGGGTGGCGCAGCGGCCACTGCACCGCCTCCAGCGAGGGCTCGGGCAGCACGGCGCCAGCGTGGGTGGCGTCGGCGCCAAAGCCGATGTTCGTGATCAGGTTGGACCGTGATGTCGCCACGAGCCCGTTCTGGCGGACGATCGAGAGCGCCCAATAGCTGTCCCAACCGAACCCGTTGCCGTCGGGGTTGCGAGCGACATCGGCGAAGTAGCGACGGCCCGCCCGGGTCGCCAGCCGGGACCCGCTGAGATCGTCGAGGCCGGCGAGGCGAGGTGACGGCCCGCCGCCATGATCCCGGGGGAACAGCCGGCGGTGGGCCTGCCACGCTCGGCGCCACGTGGCCCAGCCCCAGATCGCACCGACCGCGGTGAATGAGTAGCTGGCGCCGCCGAGCACCTCAGGCGCGACGTTCGGGGCCCGACCGCTGATCTGCCACACCTCGGCGGTCTCCCGGTGGTGCGACAGCAGCGAGCTGCAGAACGCGAAGAAGTCCGCGCCCGGCAGGCAGTCGTCCTCCAGGATGATGGCCTCCTCGACCTGGTCAAAGACCCAGTCCAGCCCGAGCTCCACGGACGCCTCGGCCCCGATGTTGACCTCGCGGTACAGGCGCCGGACCTCGCATGGCCAGTCGACGGCGTCGAGCTCCCGGCGGACGTCGGCGCACAGCTCGACGTCCTCCGGCCGGCCAGGGCGAGGCCCGTCGGCCAGCAGGAACAGCCGGGAGGGCTGCGCCGCCCGGATCCGGTCCAGCGTCCGCCGGGTGATCTCGGGGCGGTTGAACGCGACGAGCACGACGGGTGCCGTCATCGGCTCGGCCTCAGCAACTCAAACCCCCGTCGACAACGAGCACGTGGCCGGTGATGTACGTGTTCGCCGGGTCGGTCAGAAACAGGATCGCCCTGGCCACGTCGCCGGGCTCGCCGAGCCGTCCCAGCGGGGTGCGCCGTGTGATCTGCCCGAGCTGCTGGGCGTCGAGGCCATGGCTCATTTCGGTGCGCAGGTAGCCGGGCGCGACGCCGTTGACGGTGATGCCGCGGGAGCCGAGCTCACGGGCGAGGCTGCGTGTGAAGCCGTCGAGGGCGGCCTTGGTGGCCGCGTACACCGACAGGCCCCGGTAGCCGGAGAGGCCGATGATCGACGAGATGTTCACGATCGCGCCCGAACGCCTGGCCAGCATCACGCGGCTGGCGGCCCGCGTCACGTACACCGTGCCCTTCAGGTTCAGGTCGACGACCTGGTCCACGTCGTCGTCGCGAAACAGGGCGAGTACACCATCGCGGGCGATGCCGGCGTTGTTGACGAGCACGTCGATCTGGCCGCGGCGGGCGACGGCGCCCTTCACGAAGGCTTCGGCGTCGGTGCGATTGGACAGGTCGGCGGCGGCGAAATGGAAGCGACCAGCATAGTCCCGCTCCCAGCGTTCCACGTTGTCGGTCGGCGATCGCGCGCACGTCTCGACGGCATAGCCGGCATCGAGGAACGCATCGACGAGCCCGGCGCCGAGTCCACGGCTGCCGCCGGTGATGAGCGCCACCCTGGGTTCGGTCACTGCTCGATCCCTCTCACGGTTTTCTCGCCGCGCGTCTCGATCGCGTCGACGAAGCTGACGACGCGCGGCTGCGATGCCCGCGGCAGGTCGGCGACCGCGGTCTGGATCTCCTGCCTGAGCTCATCGTGGTCCGATGCGGCGACGCCGGTGGCCGGGACGACCTCGGCGGCGACGATCGCGCCGGTCAGCGGGTTCGGGCGGCCGAACACGCGCGCCGTCGCCACCCGCGGCAGCGCGGCGATCCTGTCCTCCACGGGCAGCGGGTGCACCTTCACGCCGCCGACGTTGATCACCTCGGAGTCACGACCGCTGATCACGACGCGATCGTCGACGATCTCGACGAGGTCGCCGGTCGCGCGCCACTCGCCATCGGCGTCGCCGGTCGGCCCATCCTCGGGCTCGCCGGCGTAACCGAGCATGCCGGCGGGCGCCCGCACCCACAGCTCGCCGTCGACGGCGCGGAGGTTGGCTGTCGGATTGGACTCCGAGAACAGCGCACTCATCGGGAACCCGGGGCGTCCGTCGCCCACCGAGACGATCGAGCCGAACTCGGTCGAGGCATAGACGTGGGAGATCCTGGCGTCGGGGAACGCGGCGCGCAGCTCGTCGAGCAAGTCGGCGGGACTCGCCTCGCCGCCCAAGGTGATCTGCTCCAGCGGCGGCAGCGTGACGCCCCGGCTGCGAGCCTCGGCCAGCAGGAAGCGCCAGTAGGTGGGGGTCGCGCTGAGGCACGTCACGCGTTCCGAGAGCAGCGCCGTGAGGCCGTCGGCCGGCTGGCGCGGAAAGGGCGCGATCAGCGTCGCCTGCGCGGCGAGCACGTGCAGCAGCACCTGGATGCCGGCGAACTGGTGTGGCCCGTAGGCCAGCAGCCAGCGCTGGTCGGGGCGTGGCATCACCCCAGCGACCGTGTGGCCCAGGCGCTCCCAGTCGTGCCGGGCGGCCTTCGGCGCGCCGGTCGTCCCGGTCGTGCGGATCATCAGTGGCTGGGTGCCGGAGGCCGCTACGGGCGGGCCGGGCTGCTCGGCCGTCAGCTGGTCGGGACTGAGCAGCTCCAGCCCGGTGAGGTCCGATCTCCGCGTCACCACGATGCGATGGCCGAGCGCGCCGGCCTCGGCGGCGAGTTCGTCGGGCGCGATGTCGGCCTGGTACTGGCATGGCTCAGCTCCGGCCAGCGCGGCGCCGCACAGCAGCTTCAGGATCCACGCCGCGTCGCGCTCGGCGACGGCAAAGCGCGTGATCTGGCGGCGCCGCAGCGCCGCGGCGATCCGCCGCGCGTCGGCCAGCAGCTCCTGGTAGGACGCCGAGGCCTCGGATGTGATCACGGCGGGGTGATACGGCGAAGCGGCCGCTGCGCGCTCCAGCAGCTGGATCATGCGCGCGCGGCGGCCTCGTAGAACGCCACGATGTCTCCGACGGTCTCCGGCATCTCACCGCCGGCTGAGAACGGATCGGAGCCGTATTCGTCCTCGAGCACGGCGGACAGCTCGGCCGCCTCCAGCGAGTCGAGCCCCAGCCCGTCGCCGTACAGCGGCGTGTCGTTGGTCAGTTCGCCGTCGTAGCTCTTCTGAAGCCGCTCGAGCAGGTCCGTGATGATGGCCCGCACCTTCGTTCCGTCTGTGCCCACAGTCGAGGTCCTTTCGCGTTCGTGATCGTGGGAGGATCAGGCCGCGTTGACGGCGGCGAGAATTCCGTAGCCGAGGGTACCGTCGCGCCAGAACGCCTCGAGGATCTCAGTGGAGGAGACGAACTCGTCGACGCCTTGACGGCCAAGCAGATCGTGCAGCTCCGCTGAGTGCGCCGCGACGTTAGCGCGCCACGCCGGAAAGGTCGGGAGCGTGAGGTCGGTGATGTCGGTGCTGTCGGTGAGCGTCATCCCGAGGTCCCGGAGCGTCGAGGCGTACTGCTCCAGGGGCTCCATGTGGGCGTCGCCGAACGCCGCGCGGAGCGTGGCGAACTCATGGCGCCGCGCGCGCACCTCGGCAAAGGGGATCTCACGCCTGCGGACGATGTCGCAGAGCGCGATCCGCCCACCCGGCGCGAGGACGCGCACGCACTCGCTGAGCGCGGCGCGGCGGTCGCGCATCAGGTGCGAGGACTCCAGCACCCAGGCGACGTCGAAGCTGTCATCGGCGAGGCCGGTGTCGGTGCCATCGCGCCGTTCGAAGCGGGCGGCTTCGACGCCCCGCCCGGCGGCGAGGGCTCTCGCCGCAGCGAGGCCGCCGGCGCTGGTGGTGATGCCCAGCACGGTGGCGCCCGCCCCCGCGGCGAGATCGCAGGCCTGGCGCCCGGTTCCGCAGCCGACGTCGAGAACGCGATCGCCGGGCGCGATCGCGGCGCGCGCCAGCATCTGCTCGGTCAGGGCGGCGGTCGCACGCTCCAGCGGCATGTCGGGTGTCGCGAAGTAGCCGTAGTGGAACTCCTCGCCCATGATCAGCCGCCACGCGCCGTGGACGCGATCGTAGTGAGCCGACGGCTCGTGCCTGGGCGGGGCGTCTTCACTCATGCTGGAGGCGCCGGCGACCGGGCTCCAGTCGTGGCCGGTGGGCATACTACTGCGCGTGCGGCTCGCGATCGCCCTGCTCATGATCGTGCTCCCCCAGCGCCTGAAGCACGAGATCGCCCGCCGCGTGCTTGGCTGGGACATCGCCCCGACGGCGTACATCGGCCCGAGCATCATCGTCGTGAAGAAGCTGACGATGGGCCCGGGCGCGAGCATCGGGCCGCGCAACGTGATCCGCACGCTGGAGGAGCTCCGGCTGGAGGAAGGGGCCAGCATCGCTACGCGGAACTGGATCACCGGATGGCCGCTCGGTATCGAGGTGTTCGCGCGCTCGCCGAACCGGTACCCGTGTCTGATCTTGCACCGGTACGCGATGATCACCGATGCCCACGAGATCGACTGCTCGGACCGAGTCGAGCTTGGCGAGTACGCGGCAGTCGCCGGGTTCCGCTCGCAGATCCTCACCCACAGCCTGAACCTCGTCAGGGACAAGTTCGAGACGGCGCCAGTGGAGATCGGCGCGCGCTCTGCGGTGATGTCGGGCTGCATCCTGATGAGCGGGACCCGTGTACCGGCGCGCTCGATTGTCTCGGCGGGCTCGGTGGTCAACACGAAGCTCACCAAGGAGCTCACCTTCTATCGCGGCAATCCGGCCGAGCCGTACCGCGACCTGCCCGAGCGCATCCAGTTCTTCCAGCGTGGCCTGCCCGGCCACCACGCCTACGAACCTCCCGCGGCGTAGGCGGCTAGGCGGCTTTGCGCCAGTAGGCGCCGAAGCCGTCGATGTCGACGATCTCGTCGGTGATCTCGTGCGCGCGCCGGTAATCGTGGATCGCCCGGGCGCACTGCTCAGGCAGCGCACCGTAGTCGTCGACGATGCAGAACCCGCCGGGGGAGAGCTTGGGGTAGAGCGCCTCGATCGCCTGCCACGTCGACTCGTAGAGATCGCCGTCGAGGCGCATCACCGCGAGCTGGTCGATCGGAGCCGTGGCCAGCGTGTCCTTGAACCAGCCGACGAGGAACTCCACCTGGTCGTCGAGCAGCCCGTAGCGCTCGAAGTTGTGCTTGACCTGCTGGACGCCGACCGAGAGACCGCCCCACTTGTGGAACCGGTCGCCCTCATCGGCCGGAAAGCGCGCCGTGTCCGGCGCCGGCAGGCCCTCGAACGAGTCGGCCACCCAGACCTTGCGGGAGCTGTCCCCGTACGCCTTCAGGACGCCTCGCATGAAGATCGTCGCGCCACCGCGCCACACGCCCGTCTCGATCAGGTCGCCCGGCACGCCCTCCTTGACCACAGTGGTGACGCAGTGCTGGATGTTGTCCATCCGCCGCAGGCCGATCATCGAGTCGGCGCGCGCGGGCCAGTCGCGCCCGTTGGCGCGCAGCTCCGGGTCGTAGGGCTTTTTGTAGGCGAGTTCGAACCCGAGGCGGGAGACGGTCTTGCCCAGGTAATCGGCGGCCGTCTTCCAGAACACCGGCGAGCCTGCGGTCCGCACCCCTCCGAGGATCGAGTCGTTGTCCTCGGCGAGCGCCCCGGTCAGGGTCCGCTTCAGCAGATCGAGATACAGTTCCTGCGCCACATCGGAGTGGGTTTCGGTCGACGGCACGCGGCGATGCTACCAATCGCCTTGGCTGCCGGGATCTGACGCTCGGGGCCTCCGACTCGCCTTCAGGGGAACCGGTCCACACGGGATCCGAGCACGATGACCACACCTGCGTTCTGCACGATTCTGGCCACGAACTACCTCCCGAGCGCGCTCGCGCTGAGCGACAGCCTGCGCCGGTTTGACACGGGTGACCGGGAACTGGTTCCGCTGCACGTGTTCCTGATCGACGCGACACCGGAGACCGAGCTTCCGGAGCTCGACGGTGTGCGCTGGATGACCCCGTGGTCGCTTGGTCTGCCCGAGCGCACGGTCCTGGAGCTGGCGATGTCGTACGACCTCGTCGAGTTCGCCACGGCGATCAAGCCGCTCCTGCTCCAGGTGCTGCTGGCGGAGTACGAGCAGGTCGCGTATCTGGATCCCGACACGTACCAGGTCTCTCCGATGGTCGAGCTGAGCCCGGCGCTCCGCGACGGCGCGGGGATCGTGCTCACCCCTCACTACCTGGAGCCGACGCCCCCCGGCAACGCGTTCACGGAAGGTCACCTGCTGAACGTCGGCGTCTACAACCTCGGCTTCTGCGCCGTTGATCGCAAGGCCGAGGAGATGCTGAAGTGGTGGTGGAGCCATCTCAGCTCGGAGTGCCTCCACGATCCGCTCGCCGGTCTGTTCGTCGACCAGAAGTGGATGGACATCGGGAGCGTTCTGTTCGGGGCGACGAGCCTCCGGCACTACGGCTACAACGTCGGTGTCGGCAATCTCCACGAGCGTCGGATCGAGCGCGACGATGACGGCTACTACGTCACTCCGAGCCGCGATCGGCTGCGGCTGTTCCACTTCCACGCCTTCGACGCGCTGCGGCCCGAGGCGCTGTACACGCGCCCGGCGACCGGCTCGGGCACGGGCAGCGCGGCGGACGGGGGGGAGGCGCTGAAGCAGCTGTGCCACGAGTACGCCGCGATCGTGCTGGGCAAGCGCGAGCTGCTCGGCCCGGCGCCGGCCTACCGGTACAACAGCGACACCTCCGGCCGGCCGATTCCCCGGCGCCTGCGCCACGCGTACCGCGTCGCGGTCGCCGCCGACCCGGGCGGCGTTCCGTCGCCGTTCCTCGCCGCCGAGGCGACCGAGTACGAGCGGTGGCGGCGTGACGCGCGGGGTCTGGTCGGTCGCTTGATGCTGTCCGACCTGGCCAAGGCGGTGCGCTGCGCTGTGCCCGAGGAGTACGGCACGCTGAAGCGCCGCCTTCCGGGGTTGACGACCTCGCTGCGCAAGCGCTACGTCGAGAACAACGGCATGTGGGCGTGAGGGCCCACGTCAGAATTACTGACGTCTTTGACGGCGTCTGGACGCGCCTGGACGGGCGGCGGCGAACCCGCCGTACCCCCAGTACGACTTGGTTCGCCGCCACCCGCCAGCCACGCCCGGCCACTCGTCAAATCCTGCCACTAATTCTGACGTGGACCCTAAGGGCGGGACGGTAGCCTTCCGCCATGCCGTCGACCCGGGTGCAGCGTGCCCGCACCTATATCCGAGCCTCCGCGCCGTGGCGACGGCTGATGCCGCACCGGACGGTCCGCCGCAGCGTGCAGGGCGTCGAGTTGTACATGCCGTGGGCGCACCTGCTTCCGGATTACGCGCGCAGCGACCCGGCTTACGGCCAGAACCTGGTCGAGCTGGCCGCGGCGCTGACGGCGCATGACGAGCCGGGGAGCGTCTTGCGGATGTTGGATGTGGGAGCCAACATCGGCGACTCCAGCGCCCAGGTGATCGCGCGTACCGGCGCCGAGGTGCTGTGCGTCGAAGCCGATCCATACTGGGTGCGCTACCTCCAGCTGAACCTCGGTGACGAGCCGCGGGCGACGATCGTCGAGGCGCTGCTGGTGGGCGAGCGCGCCGACTGGGAAGCCTCGGCGCCGGTGCGCGCCCGGGGGACGACCACGTTCGTTCAGGATGCCGGTCGGCCCGGGGCGTTGCCGTCGGTCACGATCGCCGACCTGCGGGCCGCCAACCCCGCGTTCGAGAACCTCCGTCTCGTCAAATCCGACACCGACGGCTTCGACGCGATTCTCGTGCCCGCGATCGCGTCAACCTGGCGCGACGCCGGCCCGGTGCTGTTCTTCGAATGGGATCCCGCGCTCACCCGCCGGGCGGACGCGCGCGATCCCGACCTGATCTGGACCAAGCTGGCGGAACTCGGATACGCGCGGCTGGCGCTGTGGGATAACGGGGGCGCGCCGCTCGGACAGATCGACATCGGCGACGCGGCGGCTGCCTCCAGGACGCTGGCGCTCGGATCACGGAAGCTCGGCTACAGCTTCTGGGACGTCGCGGCGTGGCGCGCCGACGACGCGGCCGCCGCCGCCGCGATCGGCCAGCTGGTCCCCGGGGCGTTCTCCGTCCCGGCCGCTGCCCTCAGCGGCTGACGCGAGCGTCGATGATGATCTCTCGCACCTGACGGGCGCACCGCTCCCAGGTGAAGCGCTGCGCGTGCGCCACGCCCGCGGCGAGCTGCTCGGGCGTGAGGGCCAGCGCACGCTCGATCGCGGTGGCCAACGACTCCGGGCGCTGGTCGGCCGCGACGATGGCATGCCCGCCGGTCACCTCGGCGAGCGCCGGGTCAGAAGAGATGACGACCGGCACGCCGAGCAGCATCGCCTCCACGGCCGGGAGGCCGAAGCCCTCGAAGTCCGACGGGAAGAGCACGATGCGGGCTCCGGCGAACAGCGTCTGAAACGCCTCGTCGGCCAGCCACGGCAGCAGCTCCACGCGCGATCCGATGCCCAGCGCGGCGACGAGCCGCTCCGCGGCGGCGCGCGCCTGCTCGCCGAGACCGCAGATGCGCAGGACGATTCCGTCGCGTCCTGAGCAGTAGTCGCTCCAGGCACGGAGCACCGGCTCGACGTTCTTGTTGGCGAAGTGGCCGAAGGCGAGGGCGTAGGGCTCGCCGGGCCGGTCGGCCGGCCGCCAGCCCGCGGCGTGGTCGGCGCCGAGCAGGACGGCGTGGGCGCGTGCCGTCAGCTGCGGCCGACGGGCGAGCAGGTCGCGGCGCGTGCGCTCGGAGATGCAGAGCAGGGCGTTGGCGTTGCGAAAGGACCACCCGTACAGCAGACGGCGACCCAGGCGGCGGCGCCGCGAGAACTGCCCCGGGCGCAGCTCGTGACGCAGGTCGTACACGATCACGGCGTGCGGGCAGCGGGCACCGAGGAGGGAGCCGGCCGTCAGCGCGGAGAGCAGGCCGTCCGCATCCAGCCGCCGGCAGGCGAGGCGGACACCGACCGACTGGGCCCACAGGCGTCCCGCGAGCGAGCTCGACCGCTGCACAATCCGCTCGACGGTGATCGTCGCAGGCAGCGGAAATCCTGGCTCGCGGTCGACCAGCACGACGATCCGGTCATCGGGCGCCGCCTGCGTCCAGCCGACGAGCAGGTTCCCGATGACGATCTCCGCGCTGCCGGGGCGCACGCCGACGGCGTCCACGACCAGCCTCATGCGAAGATCATCCCATGAGCCCGACGATCTACGCCGACCAGCCGGCGGAGGAGCTGCCCGCCGTTCGCGCCGGGCGGCTGCCGGACCGCTACGCCTACCGGATGCAGGACGTGCTGCTGGAGCGCTTGGCGCCGCTGCTCGTGGAGGGCGTGCGGATCCTCGATGTCGGCGCCGGCCGCAGTCCCACGATCCCACCCGAGGATCGCCCGGCCGGCTGTATCTACGTCGGGACGGACATCTCGGCGCAGGAGCTCGACAGCGCGCCGCCCGGGGCGTACGACCAGACCGTCGTGCAGGACATCTCCGCCTCGCCGGGGGAGCTGCGGGATTTCGACCTGATCCTCACCTGGCAGGTGCTCGAGCACGTTCCCAACCTCGCCGCCGCGCTCGCCAACCTGGGGAGCGCGCTCCGGCCCGGGGGCGTGCTGCTGGCGCAGACCTCGGGTTCGTACGCCGCGTTCGCCGTGCTGGCGAGGGTCATGCCGCACAAGCTGCGAGTGTGGGCGATGGCGCGCTTCCTCGGCCACAAGGAGGAGCAGAAGTTCCCCACGCACTTCGACCGCTGCACGGAGAAGGCGATCCGCTCGATGCTCGCCGGCTGGTCCTCGGTGGAGATCGTCACCCATTACCGCGGTGCGCCGTACTTCTCGATGTGGGGGCCACTGCGGCGGCTGTACCTGCTCTACGAGGACGCCATCGCCCGGCGCGACGCCGTCAACCTCGGCACCCACTACCTGATCATCGCGCGTCGCTGAGGCCGATCACCGCCCGCGGCGCCACGGCGCCGACGGGCCGATCCCCGCGACCTGCCAGCCGCGCGGCCGCAGCCGCCGGATCGCGCGGTCGGGGTCACGCGTGGCCAGGTAGCTCGGTCCTGGCCATTCCGAGACCTCGCCTCGCTCGGCGGGCGCGCCGAGTTCGATCCCGAACAGGTCGTTGCTGAGACTGAACAGGCGGTAGCCCGCGCCCTCGACGAGCGCCGTCGCCTCGCTCGGATACGGCTCGTGGTCCTCGAAGATCACGTCCCTGACGCGGCCGCCGCGCAGCAGCTCGGGCGCGCCGCGCAGGACGCCGGGCTCGTGGCCCTCCACGTCGATCTTCAACAGGCCGATCGAGCGATCGCCGATCACGTCGTCGAGCCGCTCGACATCGACGGGGAACCGGACCTCGCCGGCGGCTTCGCCGGAGGTGGGGGACAGGCTGGAGAGTCCCATGTTCGCGTCGAACGCCGCGTTTGAGCTGAGCTCGGCCGTCCCGGCGTGATCCGAGAGCGCGATCCGGCGAGCCTGCACCTCGGCCACGCGAGTACCGCTCCAGCGGGCGATGTTGGCCGACAGCAGCTCGAACACGACCGGATGCGGCTCGAAGGCCAGCACAGACCCCTCGGCGGTGGCGCGGACCGCGGCGAGACTGGTGAGATAGCCGATGTTGGCGCCGACGTCGACGACGGTGTCGCCTGGGTCGATCAACCGCTGCATCGTCTCGGTCACGCACGGGTCGAACACGCCGGTGGTGAGGATCGTGAAGCCCATCGCCTCGTCGCGTCCGACCTCCACCGGGAGCCCCCACGGCAGTTGCGCGATCGCTCGTGGAGCGGCGGCGGACGGGCCGGGCGGGCTCCGATACATGGCGCGGCGCACCATCCGCGTCGGGTGGAACACATAGTGCGGCTTGTCGTTCAGCCGTGCCGGCAGCAATCTCATCATCCGCGTTCCTCGGTTGGCAACCCGGCGCGAGAGTACACGGCGACGGCGCGGCGTCGCCGCGTGGCGACACCCGGACGATGTGCGATCATGGCGCCGACATGTGGCGCACAGGGGCGAGTTGACCGTGGTTCGTCTCGCAGAGCCGCTTCGCCCGCTGTTTCCCTACCTGAAGCCGGCCTACTCGGTGGGCACCGAGGTCGTCGCGCCCCTCAGCCTGCTGGCCAGCCGGGCGTATCGCGGCTACCTGCCCACGGGTTTCGTGGCGACGCTGGAGGAGGCCGCCGCCTCCTCGAACGGCACCAGCTGGACGATCCGCCTGCCAGAGGAGACCGACCGCACGGTCCCGGTCGGTCGCCCGCCGGGACACGCGACCTTCGCCGCCGAGGCGCGCGAGCTGATCGGACGGGTCGCGCTGGCGGAGCTCCCCGGCGGCAGGGTGCTCGGCCCGCACGCCGCGGTGATCACCGGCGCCGGTGATCTGGTCGGAGAGGTCAGCCGCTACTTCGGGACCTGGCGTCCGCGCCAGCACCCGCTGTACCTCCATCCGTTCCCGCCGGACCCCGTGTCGGTGAGCGGCCGTCTCGGCGTGCTCGCCTACCAGGGCGGCGCGGTGAACTACTACCACTTCGTCACCGACGTGCTCCCGCGGATCGCGATCGCGGAGCAGTGCGCCGATCGCGAGCCACCCGAGCGCTGGTACGTCCCGGCGTCCACCCAGGATCGCGCCGGGCTGCTCGATCGGCTCGGGATCACCGCCGAGCGGCGGATCGACAGCACGCAGGTGCCCCACGTGCGGGCGGAGTGCCTCGTGGTCCCGGGCCTGCCAGGCATCGAGCAGCACCCGGCGTGGGTCGTCCCGTTCCTCAGGGAGCGCCTGTTGCCGCCCGACTACGAGCGCGTCCCCGGACGGTGCCTCTACGTCACGCGGGGGGCGGCGAAGAACAATCGGGCGGTGCTCAACGAGGCCGAGGTGATCACCGCCCTGGAGGACCGCGGGTTCGTGCCCGTCGACCCCGGCGCGCTCACCATCGACGAGGAGATCCGGACGTTCGCCGAGGCGGACGTGGTCGTCTCGGCGCACGGCGCCGCGCTGACCAACATGGTGTTCATGAACCCCGGGGCGCTCGTGATCGAGCTGTTTCCGGCATCGCACGTCATGCCGGCCTACTGGAAGCTCGCGGGGACCGTCCCCGGCCTGGGTTACCAGTACCTGTGTGGGCTCGGGCCCGAGCGCCGGCCCGACCGGACGAAGATGCTCGTGAGCGACATCGAGGTTGACATTCCGGCCCTGCTCGCGATGCTCGACGAGCGCAGCTAGGCCTGGCCCGCGCGCAGCGCGGCGGGGTGCTCGCGATACCAGGCGATCGTCCGCGCGAGCCCGTCCTCCAGCTCGACGCGCGGTTGCCACCCGGTCAGCTCGGTCAGCTTCGAGTGGTCGACCCACTGCCGGTCGATCTCCCCGCTCGGAGTCCCGTGACCCCGGATGTCCGGCTCGACGTCGGTTCCCGCCAGCCGGCACACGAGCTCGACCACGTCGAGGACCCGGCGGGGACGCCCCCCGCCGGCGTTGAACGCCTCGCCGCCGGCCTGCCCGCGGCCGAGTGCGTCCCAGATCGACAGGTACGCCGCGACGGCATCCTCGACGTAGAGGAAGTCGCGTTCGGGTGAGCCGTCGGAGCGCACGACGGGCCGACGGCCGGCGATGGCCGCCGCGACGGCCTCCGGGATCAGCCGGGATCCGTTCAGGTCGCCGCCGCCGTACAGATTGGCGAAGCGGGTCACGGCCACCGGTAGCTGCCAGGTGTGCCAGTAGGAGCGCGTGATCAGGTCCGCGGCGGCCTTGGAGGCGTCGTATGGGTACTTGGCCTGCAGGGCGTGATCCTCGCGATAGGGAAGGTCGTCGTGCGGCCCGTAGGCCTTGTCCGACGACGCCACGATCACGCGTTGCGCCTCGTTACGCCGGCACGCCTCGAGCAACAGCCACGTGCCGCGGACGTTGGCTTCGAACGTCGACAGCGGTGAGCGATTGGCCGTCGGCACGAGCGTCTGCGCGGCGAGGTGGAAGACGCTGTCGACCTCGTACTCGGCGAGTGCACGCTCGATCAGCCCGTCATCGCAGATGTCCCCGTGAACGACGTTGACCGCGTCTTCGAGGCCCATCGACGACAGCGCCGAGTGCGCCGTCGCGTCGCGTCGCACGACGCACACCTGCGCGCCGGATTCGAGCAACCGCTTGACGAGCCAGGCGCCGAGCAGGCCGTACGCGCCGGTCACGAGGACCGAGTGGCCGTTCAGTTCCAGATCTTCCACGGTGCGCTTCCGCCCTCCCACAGATCGTTGAGCAGGACCGCGTCCTTGTAGGTGTCCATGCAGTCCCAGAATCCCTCGTGGCGGTAGGCGCGCAGACCACCCTCCGCGGCCAGCGTCGCCAGTGGCTCACGCTCCAGGACCGAGGTGGTGTCGAGCAGCTCCAGGACGGCCGGCTCAAAGCAGAAGAATCCGCCGTTGATCCAGTGCTCGCTCCGCGGCTTCTCGACGAACCCGGACACGAGCCCGTCGCCGTTCAGCTCCGCCACGCCGAAGGGCAGCTCGGGTCGCACGACGGTCACGGTGGCGCGCGCACCGTGTTCATCGTGGTCGCGCAGCAGGGCGAGCAGGTCGATGTCCGCCACGCCGTCGGCGTATGTGGCGCAGAAGCGGCCCTGGCCGATCGCGTCGGCCGCCACCCGCAGTCGGCCTCCCGTAGGTGTCTCCAAGCCCGTGTTGACGCATTCAATCGTCGCGTCCTGCGGCCACTGCGCGCCGGCGACGAACTGTTCGATCTGCTCCGCCTTGTACCCGGTCAGCAGCACGAACCGCCTGAACCCCTGGGCGAGGTAGATCTGGATCACGTGCCACACGATCGGTCGCCCGCCGATCTCCACCAGCGGCTTGGGAATCGACTGTGTGTGCTCGCGCAGCCGCGTGCCGCGACCGCCACAGAGGATCGCCACAGAGGGCAGCTCGGCGCTCATGGCCGGGCAGAGTAGAGCTTTGTCGGCGAGACGGCGTTGTGCCGCCGAAGGCGGACTGACCGGGACCCGCCAGGGTACAATCGCGCGTCAGTGCTGACCGGATCGGATGCCCTCAGTTCCATGCTCTCGCTTCCGACGTGATCGTCACGATCGCCATCGGCCTGGGGGTGGTGTTCGCCGTGGGAACGGCGGTGCTCACCCGCGTGCCCATCGACCGGGTCGCGTTCTTTGCGGTTGGTGCGCTGACACTGACAGTCACCTGGAACGGAATCCGGATTGGCGGGGGCGCCTTCGGCGACGGCTTCCTCGCGCTGGCCGCGATCACCGTCCTCCTGCACGTGTTCGTCGACAAGAAGCCGATCACGATGCCGCCGTGGCTGCTCGCCTGCGCTGGATTGATGATCGTGGCCGCACTGGTCGAGTCGATCTTCCCGCCCAGCCTGTCGATCCAGAATCTCACGGCGCTGCAGTTCAACCAGCAGTTCGTCGTCGTCAACGTGCCGATCAACGTATTCGCCCTGGCGCGGCCGAACCTCCCCGCGCTGGTCAAGTGGGAGGTCGCGCTGCTGATCGTCCCGATGCTGTACGCGGTCGTCGCCACGACGCCGTGGCGGATCAACCGCCTGCTGGATCTCTGGACGATCGGGGCGGCACTGAACGCGCTCGACGGTATCGCCAGCCGCGCCGGCTTTCACAGCCTGTCTCCGGCAACGTCCTTCGGGACCCGTTCGGCCGGACTGACCATCCATCCGAACTACCTGTCGCTCACGGTCCTGTTCGCCATGCCGACGGCCCTGCGGTGGGTCGGGCGCTCACGCCGCGGCACCGTCGCCGGCCTGGGGACGACGCTGCTGCTGATCGGCGGCCAGTACGTCACCGGCTCGCGCGACGGGGACGTCGCCGCCGTCATCGGTCTCCTGCTGTGCATCGTGTTCATGCCGCGACTGCGGCCGATGCTGCGCTACCTGATTCCCGCACTCGGGCTGATCGCCGTCGTGGTTCTCGCCTTCACCCACTTGGGTCGATCGATCGTCAGCCAGCTGCGCCTCGGGGGGCCGTCGACGTCGACGTCGGGGAGCAACTACGAGCGCGCGATCGCCGCGCACGTCGCCGAGGCGCAGATCAGCTCGCGTCCGATCGCGGGGGTGGGATTCTCCGTGGACAACGACGCCCAGAACATCTATCTCCAGATCCTCGCCGCCGGCGGCGCGATCGCGATGGCCGCCTTCGTCGTCCTGATCGGCGGCCTGGCCGGCTGCGTGCGGCGCTCCCTGCGCGGCCCCGTCCGCGAGGAGGCGATCGCGATCGGGATCTGCCTGGTCGTCTGGCTCGTCAACGGCTATTACGACTCGCAGATCGCCGACAAGTATCTCTACGTCCTGCCGGCGATCCTCATCGGCTGCGCCCGGGTGACATCGATGCTCGCAGCTCCTGCCTCGGCGGAGTCGATCGATGTGGCCGTCCCGCGTGCTGGACCGGCGCGAGTGCTCGAGCCCGTCGGCGCGGGCGTCGCTCAGCTCTGACAGCGCCGCCGTCGCTCAGCTCTGACGGTGCCGCCGTCGCTCAGCTCTGACGGTGCCGCCGTCGCTCAGCTCTGACGGCGAGGGCGCTCAGGCGCGGTGCGCGGGCGAGGCCTCGGCCCCGCCGGCACGGGCATAGCCGTAGTAGCCGTAGTAGCCCTCTTCCTGCTCGCGGACGTCCGTGAGCACGAGGCCGATCGGGCGGTCCGGGAGACGGTCGAGCGCCGC
>DASZLC010000219.1:0-13739 GCA_035552615.1 Solirubrobacteraceae bacterium | reverse complement strand
TGGGACGCGGCGCCGGCATGGTCGAGGCGACGATCCTGTTCACCGATCTCGTCGGGTTCTCCAGCTGGGTGCTGAAGGCGGGCGACGAGCTCGCGCTCGAGCTGCTGCGCGCCGTGGCCGGGGTTGTGGAGCCGGCGATCCAGGCCGAGCGCGGACGGGTCGTCAAGCGCCTCGGCGACGGCCACATGGCCGTGTTCCCGGAGCCGCGCGCAGGGATCGAGGCGGCGCTCACCATGCAAGAGGGACTGGGCGGCATCGAGGTCGGCGGCCACTGTCCGCGCCTGCGGGCCGGGCTGCATCGCGGTCAGCCACGACAGCTCGGCGGCGACTACCTCGGCACCGACGTGAATATCGCCGCGCGGGTCGGCGAGGCCGCGGGCGCCGGCGAGGTGCTCGTCTCGGCGGCGGTGCTCGCCGGCGTCGCCGATGACGAGCGGGGCGAGCTGTCGTGGCGCCGCCGCCGCGGCTTTCGGGCCAAGGGCGCTCCGCGCGACCTGGAGGTATATGTCGTCCGCCGCGCCCCCTGAAGCTCCTATCCTTCCAGTGACGAGCGTTGGAACTCCGAGCTCCCCGCATACGGGCGGCCCGGCGGATTGTCGGGAGTCGAATGTCGTGAAGATCATGCTGCGGCGGCGTTTCGCGGTCACTCTGGCGGCCCTGGCGGCGGCGGCGTTCGGGGGCGGGGCCTTCGCGGCGAGCCAGGACCCCGCCGCGGGCACGGCCGGCTTCGTCAAGGTGGTGGCCAAGCGCATGCGCCTCACGCCGAAGCTGCTGCGGCTGACGGTCGAGGACGCCGACGCCCGGGATCCCCCGGAGTCCCGCGGTGCGGTCCCGCACGGGGACCGCGGGTAGCCCGACTTCTTACGCCCCTCTCACCGGCTCCCTAATGTGTTCTCACGGACCGGTGGTCGAATGTTGTGTACAGAACTTGAGTGTTGTCAGGAGATGAACCGCCATGAGTAGATACAAGACCGTGATACCGACGGTGGTGGTCGCCGCCGTCGTCGGGGGCTTGATCGCGCTCGCCGTCAACGGCGGCTCGTCGACGTCGCACACGACGACGGTCGTGCAGCAGACCGGCGCGACCGGCTCGGCGCTGCCGACCTCGTTCAGCAGCAGCGGCAAGGCGCTGTCGATCAACCAGATCTATCGACAGGACAGCCCCGGCGTAGTCGACATCGACGTCGTCAGCACGTCGTCGGCGAACGCGTTCGGCGCCACGCAGGAGACCCAAGGCGAGGGCGCCGGTGTCGTGTACGACACGAAGGGCGACATCCTGACCGACGAGCACGTCGTCACGAACGCCCAGAAGATCACCGTGCACTTCCAGGACGGGGTCACCGCCAACGCCAAGGTCCTGAACACCGATCCGTCGACCGACGTCGCCGTGATTCACGTCGATGTGCCCACTTCGCAGCTGCACCCGATCCCGTTCGCCGACTCCTCGGCGGCCCAGGTCGGCGATCCGGTGGTGGCGATCGGCAGCCCCTTCAGCCTGCCTGAGACGGTCACCCAGGGCATCGTCAGCGCGGTCGGGCGGAGCATCACCGCTCCGAACAACTTCACGATCACCGGTGCGATCCAGACCGACGCAGCGATCAACCCGGGCAACTCGGGCGGGCCGCTGCTCGACGCCTCGGGCAAGGTGCTCGGGCTGAGCGATCAGATCGAGACGAACAACACGACCGTCAGCGGCCAGGGCTCCAGCTCCGGAATCGGCTTCGCCACCCCCGGCAACGAGGACATCAAGATCGCGAACGCGATCATCGCCGGCCACCCGGTCAAGCACTCCTACGTCGGGGTCTGCCTGAACCCCAGCACGACCGGCGGCGCGCAGATCGCGCTGACCGGAAGCCAGGGCTGCACCACCCCGATCGTCCCCGGCTCGCCGGCGGCGCTGGCCGGCCTGCAGCCCGGCGACACGATCACGGCGATCGACGGTCAGGCCGTCGGCTCCACCGAGGGGTTCATCTCCACCGTCGACAACTACGGACCCGGCCGGAAGCTCGCGCTGACGATCAAGCGCGCCGGGCAGACCAAGCAGCTGTCGCTGACGCTCGGCGCGCGCCCGTCGAACGCGCCGACCGGCTGATCGGGCAAACCCGCCTGGCCGCGCGTGCGGTCAGGCGGATGTCTCGGGGCGCAGCTCCCCGCCGTCGTGGCGCACGGACAGGCGCTTGGCCACGCCGGAGCCGATCACCCCGCCGAGATCACCTGGGTGGAGGAGAGCGCGTAGCCGTAGTGCGAGGAGACGAGGATCCCGGGCTCAGCTCGGGGTAGCGCCGGTCGAAGCGGCGGCCAGCGTGCGCTCCATCAGCTCGCGGTGCACCGAGCGCGTGCGCCCGGTGAGCCGCTCCCATTCGCCGTCGGTGTCCAGCACCCACGAATTCGTGTCGTCGGCAAAGTTGCGGTCGAGCGTGTCCTGCAGCTCGGCCTGCAGCTCGGGCCCATCGACCGGGGTGAGCAGCTCGACCCGCGTGTCGAGGTTACGCGGCATCAGGTCGGCGGAGCCGATGTAGTAGCGCTGCCCGTCCCCGTAGCGGAAGGAGTAGATCCGCGAGTGCTCCAGGAAGCGACCCACGACCGAGACGACGCGAATCGTGTCGCTGACGCCGGGCACGCCCGGTCGCAGGCAGCAGATGCCCCGCACGTTCAGGTCGATGGGGACCCCGGCCTGCGACGCGCGATACAGCGCCTCGATGCACCGCTGATCGACGAGCGAGTTCATCTTCATCATGATCCGCGCCTCCAGCCCCTGCTCGTGCGCCTCGATCGTCCGATCGATCTCCTCGATCAGCGGCTCGCGCATCGACCCGGGCGCCACGAGGACCTTCCGCTCGCGCGCCGGGTGGCCGATCCCGGTCAGCGAGTTGAACAGGTTCGCGACCTCCTCGCCGAGCTCGCGGTCGGTCGTGAACAGCCCGAAGTCCTCGTACAGCCGGGCGTTGCGCGCGTGGAAGTTGCCGGTGCCGATCATCACGTAGTGGCGAATCCCGGTGCGCTCGCGCCGGACCACCAGGATCGCCTTCGCGTGCGTCTTGAGCCCTGGGATGCCGTGCACAACGTGCGCGCCGACCTCCTCCAGGGCGCGCGACCAGCGGATGTTCTGGCGCTCGTCGAACCGGGCCTTCAGCTCCACCATGCAGACCGCCTGCTTGCCCTTCTCGGCGGCCTCGATCAGCCGCGGCACGAGCGTCGAGTCGTCCGAGGTGCGGTACACCGTCATCTTGATGGCGAGCACCCCTGGATCGTCGACGGCCTGCTTCACGAACCGCTCGACGCTCGTCGCGAACGAGTGGTACGGGTAGTGGACGAGGACGTCGCCGGCCCGCATGGCCGCCAGCACGTCGGGCTGCTCGTCCTCGCCGCCGGGATTGATCGCGAACGCCGGATGGGTGAGCGGCGTCCACGCCGTCTGGCGCAGCTCGGGGGGTGCGTCGATCCCGGCGATCTGCCACAGGTCCGACAAATCGAGCAGGCCATCGACGTCATAGACCTGGATCTCGTCGACGCCGAGCCATTCGATCAGCCGCGTGCGCAGCACGGGGTCCATGCCGGCGCCGACCTCGAGTCGAACGACCTCGCCGAAACGGCGCCGGCGCAGCTCGTCCACGACCGCTTGCAGCAGATCGTCGGCCTCGTCGGAGACCTCGAAGTCGGCGTCGCGGGTGACGCGGAAGAGGTCGTAGCTGACGATCTCCATGCCCGGGAACAGCGCCCCGAGATGCCTGGCGATGATCTCCTCCAGGGGGATGAAGGTGTTCTTCGAGATCTCGGTGAAGCGCGGCAGCACTTCTTTTGGCACCTTCACGCGCGCGTAGGCGTCGTGGTCGGTCTCCGGGTCGTGGAGGCGGACGATCAGGCTGAGAGAGAGATTCGAGATGTACGGGAACGGCCGCCCCGGGCCGATGGCCAGCGGCGTCAGGACCGGGAAGATCTGCTCGCGGAAGTGCTTCTCGATCGTGTCGGCCGGCGCGCCGGACTCTTCATAGCTGACGATCCGGATGCCGTTCTCGGCCAGCTGCGGCCGGATCACCTCGCTGAACTGGCGCCCGTGCCGCGTCTCCTGCCCGCGGACGACCGCCGCGATCTGGGCCAGCTGCTCGGTCGGGAGCAGCCCGTCCGGCCCGCGCGCGTCGATCCGCGCGTCGATCTGGTCGTGGACGCCGGCGACGCGGACCATGAAGAACTCATCGAGGTTCGAGACGTAGATGGCAAGGAACTTCAGCCGCTCGATCAGCGGCACCGTCTCGTCCTCGGCCAGCTGCAGGACGCGATCGTTGAACTCCAGCCATGACAGCTCGCGGTTGAAGTACAGGCTCGAGTCGGTCAACGACGGCGCGGTGGCCAGCTGGCCGTCGGGCACGAAGTCGGCGCTGGGCGGCTCGGAGGCGTGCGCGCGGGCGGGTTCGGCGCTCACGACGCGGCCTCCGTGAGATCGACGTCGGCGATCGCCGACAGCTCGGCGGGGCGTAGCAGCACGATCAGCTCTCCTTTCTCGATCCCCGCCAGCCCGCCCTTGCGCATCCGCGCCTGGGTTCCGGTGAGGTCGTGCAGCGTCAGCGAAAACGACGGGTCGTGTCCGACGAGCAGGACGTCGGTCAGGCCGGCGCCGAGCGCGAGCGCGTCGAACGGCTGGCCCGACAGCGCCGGTTCGATCGTCGGCTCGAGCCCCAGCCCCTCGCAGGCCAGCTCGGCGGTCTGCACGGCGCGCCGCTTCGGGGAGGTCAGGCACAGCTCCAGCTCGACGCCGAGGCGCTGAAGCGCCGCGCCCGCCGCCTGCGCCTGACGGACGCCGCGCTCGGTCAGCGGCCGCTCCTCATCAGGCTGGCCGCTCACCGCCTCGGCATGTCGCAGCAACCACAGCATCCCTGCACTCTACGGCCACACCCCGGGGGGTGCGTGTCATGCGATGGTGAATCGAGCGGCGAGACGGGCCGGCGTTACGTGGCCCTGAGCTCGGTCAGCAGGTGGAGAAGCGTCGCGCGCAGGGTCTCCAGATCCTCGGGGCTGGTCAGTTCGGCCCAGCGGTGCTCCACGCCCTCGGCGGTCGCGTGCGTGACCGGCTTGACGGACACGCCGCGGTCGGTGAGAAACACCAGCCGCGAGCGGCGGTCACGGGGGTTCGGGCGCCGCTCGACGTACCCCATGCGCTCGAGTTGCTCGACCGCCTCGGCCATTGTCTGCTTGCGGACCCTGGCGAGTTGGGCGAGTTCTGACACGGTGATCCCGTCCGGTGGCACGAATGGAAAGACGTTCGCGTGCGTGGGGCGGATGTCGCCGAAGCCGGCCTCGTGCAGCGCGGCGTGGATGTCCTCGGCGTAGTGCTGGTAGACGAGTCGCAGCAGGAGCCCGATCAGCGGGCGGGTAGGGAAGGTCGCTTCCATGTGAAGTAGACAGGCAGCTGTCTACTTGGTACAGTAGACAGGCAACTGTCGATCCTAACCGAACGGAGCTCACCATGACCACGCCACCCGCCCTCTTCAGCCAGTTCGGCCAGACCCTGGCGTTTGCCGAACGCGCGCTATCGGCCACGCTGCGTCAGCACCTCGCCGAGCGCGAGACCCAGCCCGAGACCTGGTACGCGTTGCAGCTGATCGCCACCCGCGGGCCGGGGCTTGACCGCGAAGCGCTGAGCGCCGACCTCGAGGGCTCACCGACCATGACGGCCGACTCGACGCGCGAGCTGCTCGCCCGGCTGCAGGCCGACGGGCTGATCCACGGCGAGGAGAAGCTCGACCTGACGGCTTCCGGGGAAACCCTGCATCGCGGCCTGCGCGAGTACATCGCCGGCCCGACGGTCCGGCTACTGAGCCAGTTCGACGCCGACGACGTCGAGACGACGATCCGCACGCTGCAAGCGATCACCGCCCGGGCGGCGGCGGACCTCACTCCAACGGGCTGACCACGGCCTATCCGATCAACAGCCGGCGGCCGAACACCCGCTCGAACGCCTCGCCGTCGCCGTAGCGCTCGACGCTCCAGCGGGGGAGCGTGAGGTCGCCGTCGGCCTTCAGGTGCAGATCGACGCCGTCGCCGTTGGTGTCGAGTCGGACCTCGGAGACGGACTGGTCGCGGCCGCGCTCCAGGTGCTCGGCGAGGCGCAGGATCGTGGCGCAGCGGTCGAGCAGCGCCTCGTCGCCCTCGTGGGCGAGCGTCGCCATCTCGCCGAGCTTGGCCGCGCCCTTGCGGTGATAGCGGGTCATCTGGGCGATGAGCGCGCGCTCGCGGGGGTCGAAGCCGGGCAGCTCGGCCGAGACGATCAGGTAGCGCGAGTGCTTGTGGTGGTCGTCGTAGGAGATCGTCATGCCGACGTCGTGAAGCATCGAGGCGGCCCACAGGAGCTCGCGCTCGCCGGGCTCGGGCTTGAACAGGCCCGCCGCGGCGAGCGACTCGTGCATTTGCAGGGCGAGGCGGGCGACGTGCTCGACGTGGTCGAGGTCGGCCTCGTACTGGATCGCCAGGTTGCGGACCGCCGCCTCGCGGACGTCGGCGAACAGCGGCTCGGCGCCGGAGAACAGGGTCCGGGCCAGGAAGATGCCGTCGCGCAGGCCCGCCTCGGTCGCCTCGATCCCGCCGAAGCCACCGAGCTCCAGCACCGTCTCCAGGGTCAGGGCGGCGGCCAGGATGATGTCGCCGCGACCCGGTTTGATCCCCGGCACGGTTCCGCGCTCGGCCACCGGCAGGGCGCTCAGCTCGGCGATCAGGCCGGCCAGCACCTCGCGCGTGATGACGAAGCCCTGGACGCCGACGTCGAGCGTGCCGGCCGCCCGCTGGGCCGCGCCGGCGAGGTTGCGCACGGCACCGCCGACGCCGACGAGCCGTCCGTCCGGCGGCGCCTTCAGCCAGGGTAGGTCGGCGAGCGTGTCGCGGACGCGCTCCTTCACCCGCGCTATGTCCTTCTTGCGGGCCGGGCCGTCGCCGGGGAGCAGTTGCTCAGTGAGCCGTACGGCGCCGAGGGGGAAGGAGCCGAGGTGGCCGGGACGGCGGTCGCGGACCTCCACCAGCTGGATCGAGCCGCCGCCCAGCTCCACCATGAGGCCGTCGCGCAGCGTCGTGGTGTTGACGGCGGCGACGTAGCCGTAGCGCGCCTCGTCCTGCTCGGAGAGGACCTCGATCGACAGGCCGGTGGCGTCGCGGGCCCGCTCCAGGAACTCGTCGCGGTTGGAGGCGTCGCGGATCGCGCTGGTGGCGATCGCGTGGACATCCTCGGGCGCGAGCCCGCTGGCCCGGCAGAAGCGCTCGAACACGACGAGCGTCTCCAGCCCGCGCGAGATCGCCTTCTCGCTCAGCGCGCCGGTGGCGCCGAGCCCTGCCCCGATGCGGACGGTCTCGAACAGCTCGTCGGTGCGCTTCCACCATTGCGTCGGTGGGGACGGGTAATAGCTGAACACGACGAGCCGCCAGGAGTTCGACCCGAGGTCGATCACAGCGACCTGGTGATGGGTGGCCCGGTCGGTGGCGCGCGTCGTTCGCCAGCTCACGGGACGATCATCCGGGTCCGGTCGGACGTCAGGCGGGGGTCATCCCCGCAATTTGCAAGAAGGTCGACCAACGGGCCGGGCGGCGAGCGCGGCGTCAGGCGGCACGGATGACCTCGCCGGCGACCGGCCGGCGGGCGCGGTCCCAGCAGGCGGCGAGCGCCCGGGCGGAGCGCTCCCAGGTGCGCTCGCGGGCGGTCATCAGGCCGCCGGTCGAGAGTCGCTCGCGCAGCGTCGCGCGGCGGGCGAGGCCGCGGATCGCGTCACCGAGCGCCACCGGGTCCTCGGCCACGACGCAGCCGTTGCGGCCGAGCTCGATCAGCTCGGCCGGACCCGAGCCCTCGATCGCCACCACCGGCAGCCCCGAGGCCTGTGCCGCCAGCACCTCGTGGCCGAAGCCGTCACGGGAGTCTGGGCAGACGAGCAGGTCGGCGCTGGCGTAGGTCCGCGCCAGCGCGTCGGCGTCGAGCACGCCGAGGAAGGTGACGGCGCCGGCCAGGCGGGCGCGCAGCTCGGACTCGGACGGAATCTCGCCGGCGATCACCAGCTGCAGGCGGGGCTCGCGCTGGCGGGCGCGGTGGAACGCCTCGGCCAGCAGCGTCGCGCTGTCCGCGTGCTCCAGCCCCCCGGCACCCAGCACGTTGAACGGGATGCGGTCAGAGGGATCGGACCCAGCCCGCCCGGGGATCGCGCTGGAGCGGTAGCGGGCCGGCCCAAAACGCTCGCGGTCGACGCCGGGCTGCCAGCGGATCACGCGCTCGGCGGCAACGCCCAGCTGGGCCAGGGTCGCGTCGGCGGCGCGGGTAGGGGAGAGGACGAAGTCGCAGCCGCGGTACAGGGCGCCGGCGAGCTCGGGCGGGGAGGCGGTCAGGAGGCCGGCGTGGTGGGCGGCGAACACCGGGGCACCGAGCGAATCGGCGAGCGAGGCGGCGCCCAGCGCGCCGGCACCGTCCCCGCCCGCCAGCAGGTGGACGAGGTCGTGGCGGTCGGCTTGCAGCCTGTGGCGCGCCGCGGCGGGGTCGATCACCTCGACGGCGTAGCCGGGGACGCCGCGCCCGGCGAGCTGTGCGACCGTCTCGGCGTGTCGGTCACCGGGCGTCAGGCGCTCGGCGACTACGGCAACGCGTGGCTCCGCGTCGGGAAGGCACCGCAGCGTGCGGTGCTCGTGCCCGCTCGATGCGGGCAGCGGGTGGTTCTCATGGTTCATGACGGGACAGATTCACCTGCAAAGCCCGCGATTGCGTGACGGACTCATCAAGTTCTTGTGACCAGCCTGTTACCGGACCCTGATACGTCCCGGGAACTCGCGCCAGCGAGTTCTCGCTAGGCCGACGAAGTCGGCCCGGTCAGCTGCCGGAGGCCACCGGCGCGCGCTTGCCGTTCGGCGAGGCGGCCGGTGCGGCGAGCGACGGGTCCGACGGCGGCGAGGGCATCGGGTCCCCGCGGACGTAGCGGACGGCGGAGATGATCAGCAGGATCGTCATGAACACGGCGCTGGTGGCGCACTCCTCGCAGATCGCCTTGATCGAGAAGATCTCGCGGTACGTGAGGTAGCCGCTGAAGAGGAACCCGATCAGCGTCATTCCTAGCAGTGCGAGCCGGGTTTCCTCGCGCTCGGGGATCAGCTGCACGGCCAGGATCCCGATGTAGCCGATCAACCCGAGCAGGGCCACCGGGATGCCGCCGAGCTCCGACCATTGCGAGGTCTGCACCTTGATGCACGCCTGCCCGAGCGAGCAGATCGGGTTCAGGCCCTTGTAGTGGATGTACGTCAGGTAGATCGTCAGCGCGACGCCGAGCACCGTCAGCGCGAGGAAGGACCGCTTCAGGATCTTCGTGCTCATACGCCCTAATCGACCTGGTTGAAGGCCTGCTGGAGCGAGGAGTACGTGGGGATTGAGCCCCCGGCCTGCGCCTCGCCCTTGGGGCCCTTGAAGATCACGGTCGGCGTGCCGGTCAGCTGCATCTTCGCGGCGAGCTGCTGGTCTGAGTTGACCTGGTTGACGACGTTCGGATTCGAGCGACCCGTTTGCCAGCTGGAGTAGTTCAGGCCCGGTATCTGGCTGGCTAACCCGTTCAGGAACGTCGGGGTGACGTACCCCGAGCCTTCCGCGCCCTGCTCGTGGTAGAAGAGCTCCGTGTAATCCCAGAACTTCTTCTGCAGGCCCGCGGCGTAGGCCGCCGCCTGCTGGGTGTTGAAGACGGTCTGGCCCTCGTCGTTGCAGGTCGCCGTGCAGAAGGAGCGGTAGATGATCTTCACCTTGCCGGCCTTCACCTGGTTGGAGATGAACTGGGACAGCCCGCCGCCGTCGGCGCCGGTCGTGAAGGCGGCGCACACCGGGCACTCCAGGTCGCCGAAGTAGCTCATCGTCACCGGCGCGCTGGGGTTGCCCAGCTCGGTGCCGCTCTGCGGGATGCCATTCAGGAGCGACGTGACGCTGTCGACGAGCGTCGTCTGGGCCGCCTTCGTCTTGGGGGCGCCGCTGGTGCCGCTGCCGCCGCCGCTCGACACCGCGATCAGCACCGCGACGATCGCCACGGCCACCACGACGACGCCGCCGAGCATCTGCATCCGGCGCTTCCGTTGCGTTGTGGCCGCGCGGGCGGCCTCCTCCGCGAGCCGTCGTTCGCGAGCCTGCTCCTTCGCTTCTTTTCTGGATGCCATGGGTCTTTCTGCGGGTCGAGGTGTGCGGTGGGTGCAGTCAGGGCACGCCTTGGCGACAACGATACCGACGACGCCCCATCGTAGGTGTTGGTTTTACACAGCTCTTCAATTCGGAGCGCGTCGCCCGTCGCACCCGCGGAAACCGAGCTGGGCCACGGTATAGCGGGCTATTTGCCCGCTACGAGCGCGTTACGATCCTGTGACCGACTGGGATGGGGCCGCTGAGACCGGGGGGGCCTGCATTACAGTTCCGTGCATGTCGCCCCAAGGGAGCGGTGCGCACGTGGCCATCCAGCCGCCGTCGGCCACACAGCGCTCGCAGAACCGACTCCGGCTTGCGGTCATCGACCGCGACCCCGGATTCATGCAGGTCCTGTCGAATCGACTCGACGCCCTCGGCTGGGAGCTGCGTTCGGTCTCGTCCGCTGTCACCCCCGAAGCCCTCGTGGCCATGCGGCTGAATGCCCTGGTCGTCGACCTCGCGGTGATCGGCCCCGGCAGCTGGGACTACCTGGAGCGCGTCTGCGCGCGGTTGCCCGGGCTCGCCATCATCATCTGCACGGGCCCGTCGTCGGTCGCGCAGCGCGTGCGCGGGCTGCGGCTTGGCGCCGACGCCTGGATGACAAAGCCGTGTCACGCCGAGGAGCTGATTTGCGTGATCGAGGCGGCCATCCGCCGGCACCGCCGTAGCGAGATCCCCGATCTCGACGATGGCGCCACGGTCGGCGAGATCACTATCCGCCCCGACCTCTACCAGGCGTACGCCGGCGAGGTCAGCCTGGAGCTGACGGCACGCGAGTTCGAGATCCTCAACCTGCTGACGCAGTCCGATCGCGTGCTGAGGCGCGAGGAGATCTACGAGCGGGTGTGGGGCTACGCGATGGCTCACGGCGACCGCTCGGTCGACGTGTTCGTCCGCAAGCTGCGCCAGAAGCTGCGCGTGGCCTCGCCCGAGTGGAGCTACATCCACACCCACTTCGGCGTCGGCTACCGGTTCGCGCCTGAGCCCGACCGCGAGAGCGGGCCGAACGAGGCCGATGCTCTGCCGGCGGAGCCGCAGGAGCAGCTCGCCGAGCAGTTCGACTCCGCGCTGCTCTAGCTCATTCACAGGTTCTTCACACCTCCGTCACCAGGCGGTAACGCGGCCGCGAGGATCGCGCAAGAGCATTGACGTATGACAGCGACCGCGCCGCCCCGGCACGAGGTCATCTCGGTCGGGCCGTTGGAGATCATTCCCGACGATCACCTGGCGCGGGCGAGCGGTCGCACGATGACGCTGTCGATCCGCGAGCTGCGGCTGCTAACCGAGCTGGCGCGGCGGGCCGACCGGATCATGGCGCGGGAGGAGCTGTTCCACCTCGTCTGGGGCCGCGACATGCGCGCCGGCGATCGGTCGGTCGACGTGTACGTCCGGAAGCTCAGAGTGAAGTTGGAGGACGCCTTGCCCGCCTGGAGCTTCATTCACACGCATTTCGGCTTCGGGTATCGGCTGGCCGCGGAGCTTAAACAGCAAGGCAACAACCAGTTCACAACTGAGTAACACGGGGCGCGGCGCACTTCCCGAGACTCCGACAGCACACACGAATAAGGAGAACCAGTGAGATCCAGTCGTCTTCGCGCGGCCGCCCTAGCGGTCGCGGCGTCCATGGCTGTCGCCGCTTGCGGGTCGAGCTCGAGCTCGAGCAGCAAGACCAGCGCCAGCACCACGTCATCCGGCGCCAGCAGCACTTCGGTCGCGAGCGGCACGGTCAACGGCGCCGGCTCGACGCTGGCCGCCCCGATCTACCAGCAGTGGGGCTCGACACTGAAGAGCTCCGGCCTGACGGTCAACTACAACCCGGTCGGCTCCGGCACCGGGGTCGCCGACCTGCAGACCGCGACCGTCGACTTCGCCGGCTCCGACCCGGCGCTGAAGCCGACGGACACGAAGGGGATGAAGGGCCCGGTGGTCCAGTTCCCGGTCGCCTTCGGCGCGATTACCGTCTCGTACAACCTGCCGGGGATCAAGAGCGGGCTGAAGCTCGACGGACCGACGATCGCGAACATCTTCTCCGGCAAGATCACGACCTGGAACGATCCGGCGATCAAGGCGCTGAATCCCGGCATGAGCCTGCCGAGCACGCACATCACCGTCGTGCACCGCTCCGATTCGTCCGGCACGACCAACGGCTTCACGACGTATCTGACTGACGTCGACCCGACTTGGGCCAAGACGATCGGCGCCGGCAAGCTCGTCAAGTGGCCCGGCGGCACCGGCGCGTCGGGCAACTCCGGCGTCGCCGCGGCGGTCAAGGCGACGAGCGGCGCGGTTGGCTACGTCGAGCAGGCGTACGCGCTCGTCAACGGCTTCACCTACGCCGCCGTCAAGAACGGCAGCAGCTACGTGCTGCCGACGATCCCGAACACCTCAGCCGCGGCGGTCGGGGTCAAGGTCCCGGCCGATCTCGGCATCTCGACGATCGACTCGACGACGGCGGGTGCCTACCCGATCGTCTCGCAGACGTTCATCGACGCCTACACGGACCCGTGCAAGGACGGCGGTGCGAGCTCGGGCAGCGCCAAGGCGCTGTTCTCGTTCCTGTCCTACGCGTTCGGCGCCGGCCAGAAGACGCTCGGCGCCGGCTCGAACCAGCTGCCGTACGCGCCGCTGCCGGCGGTGCTCCAGACGAAGGACCAGGCGGAGCTGAAGACCATGACCTGCAACGGCTCTCCGCTGTCGTAGGGGACGGACGTGGAAGCAAGCGCCACCACGCTTGGCGGCGGCCGCTCGACACTGCAGCGGTCGCCGCTGGGCCGGCTGCCCGATCAGGTTCTGCAGTGGGGGTTGACGGCGCTCGCGTCGCTGATCCTGATCCTGATCGCCTATTTCTTCATCCGGCTGATCGGCAAGTCGGGCACGGCGTTCAACCACTTCGGGCTGGGCTTCGTGTTCGGCAACGATTGGGACCCGGCGCACGAGATCTTCAAGGGCCTGCCGCTCCTGGTCGGAACGATCGCCACAGCGGGGATCGCGCTGATCATCGGCGTCCCGGTGGCGGTCGGCACCGCGCTGTTTCTGACCGAGCTGTGCCCACGCCGCGCGCGCGGGCCGCTCGGGACGCTGATCGATCTGCTGGCGGCGGTGCCGTCGGTCGTCTACGGGCTGTGGGGGGTGTTCGTGCTGGCGCCGAAGCTCCAGGGCTTCGAGAAGTGGATCGCCAACACGTTCTCGTTCATCCCGTGGGTCGGCGGCAGCGCGAATCAGATCACGGCCGCGGGGAACTACTTCATCGCCGGCCTGATCCTGGCCATCATGATCGTGCCGATCGTCTCGGCGATCGCCCGGGAGGTCGTGCGCACGGTGCCGGCGGAGAACAAGGAAGCCGCGCTGGCGCTGGGGGCGACGCGGTGGGAGATGATCCGGATGGCGGTCCTCCCATATGCCCGCCCGGGAATCACCGGCGGCGCGATGCTCGGGCTCGGCCGGGCGATCGGCGAGACGATCGCCGTCGTGCTGGTGATCGGTGACGCCGACAACCTCGGCAGCCACATCTTCAGCCAGGGGTACACGCTCGCGGCGGTGATCGCCAACGAGTTCGGCGAGGCCGCCAACG
>DASZLC010000218.1:0-2135 GCA_035552615.1 Solirubrobacteraceae bacterium | reverse complement strand
CCGTTCGGTCTACTCGGCAGCCTGTGGGCGTGGTCGGTGCTGCACGAGATCACCGGCCGCTCCGATGACACGTCGTTCGACGCGCCGGGCACGATCACGTTCCTGATCGGCCTGACGGGGCTCGTGTACGGGGTCTCGCGCGGCGGGATCTCGGGCTGGAACGACTCGCTGGTGATCGGCGGCCTGATCCTGGCGGCGGTGTTCCTGCCGCTGTTCGTCCTGATCGAGATGCATCGGCGTTCGCCGATGCTCGACCTGACGATCTTCCGCGACAGGCTGTTCTCGGCCTCCGCCGCGGCGGCGTTCCTGAACGGACTGGCGCGGTTCGCGCTGATGTTCGTGTTCGTCTTCTACTTCCAGGGCGTGCAGGGCAATTCGCCGATCCTGGCCGGGCTGAAGCTGGCGCCGCTGGCCATCGGGATGCTGATCGCCTCGCCGATCGCCGGCATGTACGCCGACCGCCGCGGCTCGCTCGGGCTCGCCGTCGGCGGCATGCTGACGACGGCGCTTGGGCTGGGGCTGATGACGACGCTTCAGCGGAACACGTCCTACGTGTATCCCGCCCTGTTCATGCTGATCGTCGGCCTCGGCTCGGGTGCCTTCAACTCGCCGAATACCGCCGCGATGATGGGCACCGTGGCACCGCACCGGCGCGGGATCGCCGCCGGAGCCAGGGTGCTGGTCCAGAACACCGGCGCCGTGATGTCGATCGCCTTCGTACTGGCGGTCGTCACCTCCTCGGTGCCGAAGAACGTGCTGTTCGCCGTGTTCTCCGGTCTGGCGCACCACATCAGCAACGCGCGGCTGGTGCCGTTCATCTCGAACATGCACACCGCCCTGTGGTGCCTGACCGCCTTCTCGCTGATCGGCGCCGCGGTGGCAGCGGTACGTCCGCGCCACGTGCCGACGGTGCCCCAGCCGACGCCGGCGGCGGCGCGGCAGACCGAGGTCGAGAACTCGGTGGCGGCGCGATGAGCACCGCCACCGAACAGCGCCTGCGGATCGGCGAGGTCGCCGAGCAGACCGGCGTCACACCCCGGACGATCCGGTATTGGGAGGAGATCGGGCTGCTGGAGGCCGGCGCGGAGCGCGTCCAGGGCAAGCACCGCTGCTATACGCCGGCGGAGGTCGACCGGATCCGCGAGATCGTGCGCCTGCGCGACCTGCTCGGCCTGTCGCTGGAGCAGCTCTCGCAACTCGTCGAGGCCGAGACCGCCCGGGCCGCGCTGCGCAAGGAGCTACACGTCACCGAGGACCCCGAGAACAGGCAGCGGATCCTCACCGAGCTGCTCGGTCACATCGAGACGCAGCTCTCGCTGGTGCACAGCCGCCGGCTCGAGATCGAGCAGTTGGAGGAAGAGCTGAGCACCAAGCAGGCGCTGGTGAAGACGCGCCTCGCCGAGCTCGGCGCGTAACCGCACGGCGCGGGCGAGGTAGTTATCGCCCTGCCATGTCTCAGACCTTCGCCGCGCGCTCACAGCGCCTGATCCCCCGCTTCACCGCGCTCCTGACGGCGCTCGTCGGACTCACGAACATCGCCTCGGCGCTGACGCCGGACATCCACTGGCGCGGGCATCTGCTGCTCCAGTTCGAGCCGGTCCAGGCGATGCGCACGTTTCACGCCCTGGCCCTGCCGGCCGGAGTGGCGCTGCTGCTCGTCGCCCCGTACCTGCTCAAGCGCCGGCGCCGCGCCTGGCAGCTGGCGATCGTGCTGATGGTGTGCCTGGGGATGATCGACCTGCTGAAGGGCCTCGACTTCGAGGAGACGCTCGTCAGCTGGCTGGCCGCCGGGCTGCTGGTGAGCGGTCGCGGCGCGTTCAGCGTCCGCCACGAGCCGATCACGCTGCGCTCCGCCGTCTGGCGCGTGCCGCTGCTCGGGCTCGTCGGCGTGGGCGGCGCCGCCGTCACGGCCTGGGCCTCCGAAGGCCGCCCGTCCTGGAGCACCGTCGTGCGCGAGACCGGCGACCTGCTGCGCTTCAGCGAGCGCGGACCGCTCCGCTTCGAGCATCACGTGGCCTTCCATCACCAGTTCGCGTGGATCCCGCTGAGCGTGCACCTGATCGAGCTCGGCGCGCTGGCGGCGATCGCCTACGTGATCTTCCGCCCGCTCACGGCGCCGCGATCGCTGCCCGGCC
>DASZLC010000217.1:0-12153 GCA_035552615.1 Solirubrobacteraceae bacterium | reverse complement strand
GGCGTTGTCTGCGTTCGGCACCGTGACGTCGCTCCACCCGGCCGTCGAGGCGACGTCGCGCCAGAAACCCTGGGCCAGACCCGTGTGACCGGGGTCGGGGCGGTACAGCCACTGCCCGCCGAGCAGCCAGCGGCCGCTCTGGCCGTCGGTGTACAGCGCGCCCTTCGTCGGCGTTTGGGGCGCGTACGGGCTGTACGGAGCGATCTGCGCGCCCGCCCCCGCGGGTGCGGTGGCGAGCAGTCCCAAGGTCAGTGCCACGACCACGGCGCGCCTCATCGCCCGTGCCGGCTCCGCTTCCCGCGCCTGGCCGGGCGCAGGATCCGCAGGTGGCGCACGACCGTCGTGACGTTGCCGGCGCGATCGGCGACGCGGACCGTCACGTTATACAGGCCGGCCCTGGCGTAGACGTGCGGGCGCGTGGCGTGCGGGCGCAGCGTCTGGCTCGTGCCGTCGCCCCAGCTGACGCGGCTCGCGACGATCCCCGAGGAGTCCGCGGCGGGTTCACCCGGGCGCAGGTCGGTGTAGGTGACGGTGAGGCGGACCGTCGAGGAGACCCGGCGCACCCCGGCGATGGCGACGTCGACCAGCGGCGCGAGCGTGTCGATGTGGACGGTAGCCGGGTGGGCGATGTCCTTCCCCCCGCCCTGGTTGACCGCCGTCACCTGCCACGTGTATGGGCCGTCGGGCAGCGGCGTCGACGGACGCAATGACAATCCTGAGGTCGATCCGATCACGACCCCGTTCGCCGTCACGACGTACCGAACCGGTCCCCAGCTTTCGCGCGCCGCCGACCACGAGAACGTGGGCTTGGACGTGTTCGCGTAGGCGGCCTTGTCGACCGGGCCAAACGAACCCGGCGGCTGGTACAGCTGAGCGGCGACGATCGTCGTGCTCACCCCGGTGCCCTGGACCCAGGCGGCGGCGGCGTCGCCGGCCACGTCCCCCGCGGCGGCCAAGCCCGCGGCGGCGTCGGTGGGGCCATCGCCGGGGGCGGAGGCGAGGACCGGCGGCCCGAGGGTGGTGCCGTCGGTGCCGAAGCTCACCATCACCTCGCTGGACCCGGAGACCGGCGTCTCCTGCCACGCGGCGACGGTCGAGTACAGCCCGGCCGTGGCGCCGACGGCGAGCGGGTCGCCCACGTTCACCTCGCCGGTGTCGACCCGCGCGACCGCGCCGGGGAAGCCGTTGGTGCCGAGCGCCATCGCGAACAGCTCGTGCGAGTTCTCCTGGGCGCTGAGCGCGAAGCCGCGCCCGTACTCACCCGTCACCACCTGCGGCTCCTGGCCGCCGTCACCGGCGGGGGTGCCGAGCCCGTCGATCCCGTGCGTCTGGGCGATGGAGTCGGCGATCAGCCAGCTCATCAGCGCCCGCGTCTGGGTGGCGGCCCCGTTTTGCAGCGTGGCGCGGAAGCCGATGTCGGCGTAGGAGGAGTCGCCGCCGGCGCTGACGCTCGGCTCGTCGGCCGACACCTCCGACCAGCCGGACACCGAGGAGGGGTCCACCCGCTCGTAGCCGATACTCGGCGAAGTCCCCCACACGCGCCGCGCGTCAATGTGTCCGTTCTCGCCCCAGGCCACGATCGCGACCCCGTCGCCGGCGGCCGCCACGGCGGGCCGGCCGGTGCCGGTGCCGGCGTCGTCGGCCGGGGTGACGTTCAGCGCGGTCGGCTCCAGCGCCCAGCGACCGGCGTCGTAGAACGCGCTGCGCACGTCGTCGCCGGCACCGTCGGTCACCGTGAAGGCGAGGTAGGCCTTGGGGAAGTTGTTGACGGAGATCGCGGGGTTCGACGCGCCGGCGGCGAGCGGCTGCGGCGCGGTGAACGGCGATGTGGTGGAGGCGGCGTCGGCGACGTACAGGGTGCCGCCGTTGATGAAGGCAACCAGCAGCACTCCTCCGTTGGCCGCGGCGATCACCGGCTGCGAGGACGGGCCGCTGAGCCCGCCATCGACCTGCTGGGGCGCCTGGAACGAGCCGCCCTCCAGCCGCGAGACGTACACGTGGTCGGCGCCGGCGATCTGCTCGGTGAAGACGAGGCCGCCCGTGCCGTCGCGGGCGATCGACATCCCGCCGAGCCCGTCGATGGCCGAGCTCGGCCCCGCCAGCACCGTCGGCGGGGCGAGCGTCGTGGGCTGGGCCAGCGCCGAGGCGGCGCCGACCAGCATCGCGCACAGCGCGAGCGCCACCGCTCCCGCGGCCCTCGGTCTCGATCTGGATATCGGAATGACGCACGTACAACCAGCGAGCGCCGCCGATGTTGCGGCGCTGCGCGGCGAACGTGCGCTCCCGGCGCGGTCAGCGATCCTTCAGGAACGACGGGATGTCGATCTCGTCGTCGGAGATCTCCAGCGAACTGCGCTGGCGATCGTCCATCCGGACCTCGCGGCTGCGTGCCGGGCCGGGACCGTTGGGGCTGGTCCGCGATCCACCGCTGCCGCCGCCGGGCGGCCGGGCCTGGTCAAAGCCGGTGGCGATCACGGTGACACGCACCTCGTCGTCCAGCGCGTCGTCGATCACGGCGCCGAAGATGATGTTGGAGTTGGGGTCGGAGGCGCTCTGCACGATCTCGGCGGCCTCGTTGACCTCGAACAGGCCGAGGTCGTGGCTGCCGGTGATGTTCAGCAGGATCCCCATCGCGCCGTCGACCGACTCCTCCAGCAGCGGCGAGGAGATCGCGACCTTCGCCGCCTCGGCGGCGCGGTTCTCACCGCTCGCCGAGCCGATGCCCATCAGCGCCGTCCCGGCGTCGTTCATGATCGTGCGAACGTCGGCGAAGTCGAGGTTGATCAGGCCCGGGATCGTGATGAGGTCGGTGATGCCCTGGACGCCCTGACGCAGGACGTTGTCCGCCTCGCGGAAGGCGTCGAGGATGCTGGTGCGCCGCTCGACGATCGCCAGCAGCTTCTCGTTCGGGATCACGATCAGCGTGTCGACGTACTCGCGCAGCCGCTCGATCCCGGCCTGGGCCTGCTTGCCGCGCTGCGTCCCTTCGAACAGGAACGGGCGGGTGACGACACCGACGGTGAGCGCGCCGATCTCGTTCTTGGCGATGTCGGCGATCACCGGCGCGGCGCCGGTTCCGGTGCCGCCGCCCTCACCGGCGGTGACGAACACCATGTCGGCGCCCTTCAGCGCCTCCTTGATCTCGTCGCGCGACTCGGCCGCGGCGCCCTGCCCGACGTCCGGGTTCGCGCCGGCGCCAAGGCCCTTGGTCAGCTCATGGCCGATGTTCAGCTTGATGTCGGCGTCGCACATGGCGAGCGCCTGAGCGTCGGTGTTGGTCGCCACGAACTCGACGCCGCGAAGGCCCGCGTCGACCATGCGGTTGACCGCGTTCGTGCCGCCGCCGCCGACGCCGACGACCTTGATGACTGCCAGGTAACTGCCGCTTTCCATGGTTATCCGTCCGACCCTCGATATAGCGTTGAGCGTTTTGCGTCAACGCATTAGTAGCGGGAGTTTTGCACGTTACGTGCTGGGGATGCGCGAAGTCAACACGGGCGCACCTCCCGCAACGTTCGTTGCAGAACCCACAACCCTCAACGATAGTAGGAGCCTCCCGAAATTTCCACCCTAACCCTCGACTTGAGGGTTAGGGTATCGCCGTTGTGCCCGCCTGGGCGGGCGCCGTGGTCGTCCCCGCCGGGGCCGTCGTCGTACCGGTCGGCGCCGTCGTCGTGCCGGTCGGCGCCGTCGTCGTCGCCGCCGGAGTGGTCGTCGTGCCGCTCGCCGAGGTGCTGGTCGCCTGTCCCGTCCCGGCCGCCGTGGTCGTCGCACCGCCGACCGTGGCGGCGCCGCTGGTCGCGGCGCTCTGGCCGGCGGCGGCGAGCTGGGCCGCGGCCGATCCACCCCCGGCGGCCGGGCGCTGCGGGTTCGTGACGTCGATGTACAGCGCTCCGTCGGACCCCTGATCGGCCAGTACCGCCACCGCCGCCCGCCACTTGGCGGCGAGGCCCGAGGTGCCTCCGAAGTAGATGCTCGGCCCGTCGCGGAGGGCGACGACGACCCCGTGGGCGGAGTCGGTCGTGACCTGGCTGATCTTCGGCAGGAACTGGTACGGCGCCGCCGCGAGCACGTCGAGCTCGTTCAGCGCCGAGCGCTCGGTCAGCCGCGTGCCGCCCGGCGGGATCGTCATCGGGATCTCCGGGAGCGCTCCAGCGGCGGTGCGGTCGCGCAGCAGAACCCCGTCGGCCGCGACCTCGGTCTGCTGCCCGCCAACGCTCACCACGGCGATCGGGATGTCCTCGCTGACGACAATCAACAGTCCGTGGGGAAACTGCGTGCTGACCTGTAGCCCCTTCACGTCGGGGTAGGGAGCGACTGCGGTGCGCAGCTGGCCGACGTTCACGTCGAGCGTCGTCATGCCCTTGCCGGCGGCAACGAGCACCCGCCGCACCTGCCCGGCGTCGGCCCCGGAGACCCCGACCACGGTGACGTGCCGGACCGCCACGAGCGAGGACTGGCGCAGCCAGAGCCAGCCTCCGCCGAGCACGACGATGACGGCGATAAGCGCCGCGAGCGTGCGGCGTCCCGGTCGCCACCGGCGGGCGACGGGGGTGCGCGCCGGACGCCGGCCGAGCAGCGTGGTGGCGTTCACGACGGCCACCAGTCGGCGGGGAACGGCACCGGGCCGAGCCCCTGGACCTCGGGCTGCAGCGAGATGCCGAACCGCGCGAGCACACGCGCGCGTCCCTCGGCCATCAGCTCGATCACCTCGCGCGTGGTCGCCGAGCCGTCGTTCTCGACGAAGTTCGCGTGCTTCTCCGAGAAGCGGGCACCGCCGACGCGGAGGCCGCGGCACCCGGCCTCGTCGAGCAGCTGGCCGGCGGTGCGGCCTTCGGCCCGGGGGTCGTCGGGGTTCTTGAACGTCGACCCAAACGTCTTGATTCCCGACGGCTGGGCCGCCTTGCGGCGGGCGCGCATCTCGGCATGCGTGGCCTTCACCGACTCGGGGTCGGCCGCGGCGAGCGCAAACGATGCCCCGGCGACGACCTCCCCGTCGACGAGGTTCGAGCGCCGGTAGGCGAACTCAAAGGCGTCGGGCCCGCGGCGGTCTGTCCCGTCCGGCCCGGTCACGTCGACCCACTCGAGCACGGAGGCGAGCTCGCCGCCGTAGGCGTTGGCGTTCATCCGCACCGCGCCCCCCACCGTCCCCGGGATGTTCACCCCGAACTCGATGCCGGTGAGCCCCGCCCGCGCCGCCCGCGCGGAGACCGCGGGCAGGCGGGCGCCCCCTCCGCAGAGGATCGCGCTTCCGTGAAGTTCGATCTTGGTCAGCTCATGGTCAAGTTTCAGCACGAGTCCTCGCACGCCGACGTCGGCAATCAGGAGGTTCGACCCCGATCCCACGACCCCTACCTGCAGCCCCAGATCCGCCCCCCAGGCGAGCAGTGCCTCGAGCTCCGCGAGCGTCCCGGGACGGGCGAAGAACTCGGCGCGGCCGCCGGTCCGGATCGTCGTCAGACGGGCGAGCGGAACATCCCGCCGCACGCCGGGAGGAGGAGCGCGCACCATCCCGGTGAGAGTAGACACGCCTCCGGCGGCGTCCCGAGCTCCTAGGACACGAGCGACCGGGCCAGCGAGTCGATATCCCCCGCCCCCATCATCAGGCAGAGATCACCGGGCCGCAGCGTCCGGTCAAGGAAGCGACGGACGTCCTCGAAGTGGGGAAGCCAAGCGATCGGGTGCCCGGGCCGGGCGTCGGCGGCGTCCTGCGCGACCAGCAGCCCGCTGACGCCGGGAAAGTCCTCGGCGCGTTCGCGCGCCGGGTAGACGTCGAGCACGGCGGCGATGTCCGCGCGGGCCAGCGCCGCACCGAAGTCGCGCGCGAGCGCGCGCGTGCGCGAGTACAAGTGAGGCTGAAAGACCGCCACCAACCGACCGTCGGTCAGCGTTCTCGCCCCGGCGATCGCGGCGCCGACCTCGGTGGGGTGGTGGGCGTAGTCGTCGTACACGGCGACGCCGTGCCCTGGCGTCACCCCGAGTCGCTCCAACCGCCGGCGGGCGCCGCCGAACGAAGCGATCGCAGCGACCGCGTCAGCGGGCGTGGCGCCGGCCAGCGCGCAGGCCGCCAGCGCACCCGCCGCGTTCACGGCGTTGTGCGCGCCGGGAACGCTCAGCGCGACCTCCAACCCCTGCCAGGTGAAACGTGAGCCTCCCTCCCCGAGCCTCGGCTCGACCGCGTCGAAGGCGACGAGGGCGGGCGGGACCTGATCACACAGCTCCCGCAGCTCGGGGCGGTCCCACACGACCTGACGCGCCGCCGAGGTCATGAAGCGGCGGAACGTGTCGCGCAGGTCGGCCAGCGAGCGGTAGGTCGCGTGGTGGTCGAGCTCGGCGTTCGTGAGGACCGCGATCTCCGGGGAGAGCTTCAGCAGTGAGCGGTCGGACTCGTCGGCCTCGACGACGATCCACTCTCCGCTTCCCCAGCCGGCGTTCGATCCGGTGGCGATCAGCTCTCCGCCGATGACGTACCCCGGGTCCATCCCACAGCCGCGCAGGACGTGGGCGATCATCGCGGTGGTCGTCGTCTTGCCGTGGGTCCCGGTGACGGCGATGCAGCGGCGCAGCGCGGCGATCTGCGCCAGCAGATCGGCGCGGTGCAGCTCGTGCCCGGCGGCGACGCGCTCGGGGTTGTCGGCGGGCACCGCGGTCGAGTACACGACCTCGGCACCGGCGGGGACGTTGCCGGCGGCGTGTCCGAGCACCGGCTCGATCCCGGCGGCCCGCAGGCGCTCGGTGTACGGCGTCTCGGCGCGGTCCGAGCCGGTCACGGAGGCCCCGAGCTCGGCGGCAATCACCGCCAACCCACTCATGCCCGCGCCGCCGATTCCGACGAAATGCAGTACGCGATCTGACCACTCGCCGCTCATCGCGCGCGACATTAGCCGAGTGGCCGTAGCGATCGACGGTGTGCCGTAGACTGGTGCGGGGCTGGGACACACGCGAGGGGGACAAGAATGACTGCTCGATCACGGATCACGACCATGCTGGTCGCAGCGCTCGCTGCGGCCGCGTTCGTTTCAGCGCTGGCGCTCGCCACGCGCGCACAGGCGCAACCGAGTGACACGCCGCAGTGCGGCGACCCGTTCACGGCGACGCGGGACGCGTCGAACCCCTTGATGCTGCCGAGCTCGCCCGGCGCCAACCCGCTGAGCGGCGCGAGCTTCTTCGTCGACGGCCCGGCCCACGGCGGCGCCGCCGGCGCGATCGCACAGTTGCTCGGCCAGAGCCTCACCTCGTTCTCTGAAAGCGAGGGCTGGGCCCAGGTCCAGCAGCAGCTGAGCAATCTGCTTCCCTCTCACGCGAGCGTCGCCGGGCAGGTCCAGGAGCTCGCGAAGATCGCCTCCGAGCCCGAGACGCAGCGGATCAGCAGCTACTCGCAGGGCGGGAGCGCCACCGGCATCTACAGCCAGACGCAGAAGCTGTTCTGCCACAACTTCCTCGCCGACCAGGGCACCGTCCCGATCATCAACACCTACTTCCTGCACGCATCGCTCGGCGGCTGCGCCACGACCAGCCAGATCAACGCGTACATGCCGCTGTTCCAGGCCCGGGTGAACGCCGTCGCCGCCGGCACCGGAAACCGCCCCGTCGTGTTCCTGCTCGAGACCGACGGCATCGGCTCCTCGTCGTGCATGGTCCGCATGCACAGCATCGGCACGTGGGAGTCGGCGATCCGCTACGAGGTGCAGACGCTCGGCGCGCTGCCCCACGCCGTCACCTACGTCGAGGCCGGGTACTCCGACTCCAACTCGCCGTCGTACACGGCGCGCGCCCTGCGCGCAGTGGACGTCTCCAGCATCCGCGGCTTCTATACCAACGACACGCACATCAACTGGACGATCAACGAGATCAAGTGGGGCGAGAAGATCGTGAAGGATCTCCACGGAGGCCACTTCATCGTGAACACGGCCCAGAACGGCAACGGTCCGAAGCTCAACCCGCACCCGTCCAAGCAGGGCATCGAGGACCTCTGCAACCCTCCCGGTCGCGCGCTCGGGCCGAAGCCGACGACGAGCACCGGCTTCCCCGACGTCGACGCGTTCATGTGGACCTCGATCCCCGGCAACAGCGGCGGGACGTGCAACGGCGGCACCCCGTCGGGGACATTCTGGACAGCTCTCGGCGTCCGGCTGGCCACCGCCGCCAACGGCCGCCTCGGGCCGCACTACCCCAACGCCCCGTACTAGTGCGCCGCGGCCAGCACCTCAGCGGCGATGTCGCGCGCGGCGTCGGGGCGGGCCAGCTCGGCTGACGCGCGGGCCATCGCCGCCAGCCTCCCCGGGTCCGACAGCAGGCCACCGACCTCCCCGGCCAGCCGCGCCGCCGTGAGCTCGGCATCGGGGATCACGATCGCCGCGCCGGCGCGCTCCAGGTACCGCGCGTTGGCGGTCTGGTGGTCGGCGGTGGCGTGCGGATACGGGATCAGGACGGCCGGCTTGCCCGCCGCCGCGATCTCGAACACCGACCCGCCCGAGCGCGACACGACGAGGTCGCAGGCGGCGAGCGCATCCATGAACCCGGAGATGTAGCCACGCAGGTCGTAATCGTCGCCGGGGCTCCGGAGGTCCGGCAGGTCGCGCTCCCCCGCGGCGTGCAGGACGTGGAAGCCCGCCCCGGCGAACGCCTCGATCGCGGCCTGGTTGATCGAGCGGGCCCCCTGCGAGCCGCCGGTGACGAGCACGCACGTCGCCGCTGGGTCGATGGCGAAGCGGGAGCGCGCAGCAGCGCGGTCGCTCACCGGCGGCACCGGCCGGCCGGTGACCACGAACCGGGGACCGTCCCGCCCGTCGAGCGGGACGGCGAGGCAGACCCGCCGCGCGGCGGGCGTCAGCAGCCGGTTCGTGAGGCCGATATGGCTGTCGATCTCCCCCAGCACGAGCGGCACCCGGCGCACTGCCGCGGCAAGTCCGACGGGGCCGGCGACGTAGCCGCCGCCACCGAACACGGCGTCGGGCTTCAGCCGGGCGACGAGGCGGACGGCGGCGCGAACCGCGGCCGCATCGATCGCGACGGCGCGCGCGGCGCGCGCCGGGGCGCGGCGGGGCAGCGACACCACCCTCAGCCCGTGGAACTCGTAGCCCGCGGCCGGTACCAGCTCAGCCTCGGCCCGGTCGCCGCCGATGAAAATGACCTCGGCGCCGTCAGCTTGCAGCGCGTCGGCGACCGCCAGTGCCGGCACGACGTGCCCCGCCGTCCCGCCGGCTCCGATCACGACCCGCGGCGAGCTCACGGCCGCGCGCCGTCCCGGACGCTTCCGAATCGTCGTCGAGCGCGCGCAGCCGCCGCGCGGCCGGGCGCGAGATGTTCAGCAAGAGCCCGATCGACGCGAGCATCACACACAGGTTGGTCGGCGCATAGGAGATGAAGGGCAGCGGAACGCCGGTCAGCGGCGCGATCCCGAGGACGACGAAGATGTTCAGTATGCCCTGGCAGACGATCAGTGACGTCAGGCCGGTGGCCAGCAGCTTCGCATACCTGCTCGCCGCTCGCCGCGCCGTCCGCAGCCCCGCGTAGGCGATCATCCCGTACAGCACGACCACCCCGCAGATGCCGAGGACACCGAGCTCCTCGCCGATCACGGCCAGTATGAAGTCGGTCTGTGCCTCCGGCAGGTAGAGCAGCTTCTGCACCGACTTGCCCAGCCCGACGCCGAACAGGCCGCCCGAGCCGAGGGCGATCTGGCCCTGCGCCGCCTGGTAGCCGACGGTCTTGGCCGTGCTGGCCGCCCACGGGTGCAGGAAGGCCGCCAGGCGCGCCGCCTGGTAGGGCTTCGCCAGCAGCATCACGGCGACCACACCCACCCCGATCGCCACCACGCCGCCGATCCACCGCATCGGGATTCCCCCGGCGATGAGCAACGCGATCAGGGCAAAGGCGACGACCAGCGTCGTCCCGAGGTCCGGCTCCAGCGCGATCAGCAGGCACGCCGGCCCGGCCACGATCCCGACCGGTGCGAGCGCCGTCTTGAACCCACGCCGGAGCCGCTTCGGGTTGTCGGCGAGATACCGCGCGACGTACAGGACGAGCGCGAGCTTCATCAGCTCCGAGGGCTGGAACTGCAGCGGCCCCGCCTGGAACCACCGGCGCGCGCCCCCAAGGTCGACCCCGATTCCAGGGACCATCACCGCCAGCAGCAGCGCGAACGCCCCGAGCAGCAGCAGCCGGACGATCGGAGCCGTGAACAGGCTGAGGCCGTGGCGCTCCAGGACCTTCATCGCGCCGAGCCCGATGCAGCCGGCGACGAGGTACTGGACGAACTCGCCGGTGCCGTAGCCGCTGCCGTTCAGCACCCCGATCGGCGAGGACGAGCTGTAGACCATCACCGCACCGAAGGCGAGCAGGCAGAAGGTGGCGGTCAGGAGGATCCGGTGCTCCAGCGGTGGCGCGATCCGGCGGGCCTGCCCTCGTGACCGCCGCCGCGTCGCGGGGATTCGCAGCCCGCGCAGCGCCGTCGCGGCGCTCGACATCAGCCGTCCTCCCCGACGAGGGCGCGGAAGTGCTCGCCGCGAACCTCGAAGTTGGGGTACTGGTCATAGCTGGCGCACGCCGGCGAGAGGAGCACGACGTCGCCCGGCACCGCGGCTTCGCGTGCCGCCGCGACCGCGGTGGCGAGGTCGCCGCTGCGCTGCAGCTCCACCCCGGTGTCGCGCAGCGCGTCGAAGATCAGCGGCGCGTCGCGTCCGATCAGGTAGACGGCGCGACAGCGCGCCCCGACCGGCGCGGCCAGCGGCGAGAAGTCCTGCCCCTTGCCGTCGCCGCCGGCGATCAGATGCACGCCCGCCGGGTACGCCTGTAGGGCCATCAGCGTGCTGGCGACGTTCGTGGCCTTCGAGTCGTTGACAAACGTGACCCCGCGCCGGGTGGCGATCAGCTCCAGCCGATGGGCGACGCCGCCGAAACTCCGCAGGCCGCTGGCGACGGCGTCGGGCTCCAGCCCGCGGGCCAGGGTGACCGCGGCGGCGGCCATCGCGTTCTGGACGTTGTGGGCGCCGGGGAGCCGCAACTCGTCGACCGCCAGCAGCGGCCGCTCGTCCCACCACAGGTGACCGGCGCTGAGCTGGAGCGCGGCCGACGGCTCGGAGCCGAAGCACACCCGCCGGGCGCAGCCACCGAGGTCCTCGACGCCGAGATCCTCGGGGGCGACGGCGATGTCGTCGTTGCCCTGGTTGGCGAACACCTTCAGCTTCGCCGCGACGTACTTCTCGTAGGAGCCGTGGCGGTCGAGATGGTCGGGGGTGAGGTTCAGGAGCACGGCGGCCTCGGGCGCGAACGCCTCGGTGTCCTCGAGCTGGAACGACGAGGCCTCGCAGACGATCGTCGCCGCCGGCTCGACCGCGCCGATCAGCGTGGTGAGCGCGGTGCCGACGTTCCCGGCTACCGCCACGGGCATCCCGGCCTCGCGATGAATGTGGCCGATCCACTCCGTCGTGGTCGTCTTGCCGTTCGTGCCGGTCACCGCGATGAACTCGTTCGGGAGTAGCCGCCAGGCCAGCTCGAGCTCGCCGAGCACGGGCAGCCCGCGACTCCGCGCCGCGCGGACAGCGGGCGAGGTGTGGGGGACGCCGGGGCTCTTGATGAGCGTCCCGGCGCGGGCGGCAAGGGCGTCGCCTGACGCATCCAGATGCACTTCGACGCCAAGGGCGGAAAGTCCTTCCGCGGTGGCCGCCAGCTGCGGGATGTCCGCCGCGCCCGCATCGCAGCCGATCACCTCCTCCCCGCGGGCGCGCAGGGCGGCGGCGGCCGCCGCTCCGGAGCGGGCCAGGCCGACGACCAGGAAGGGCCCCGGCGGAAGGGGCGGGCGCGGCCTGGGTGGGTGGGTCATCCTCTGATGCTGAGCTGGTAGATCGTGAAGCCGATCGCTCCGCACGCGGCGGCGACGATCCAGAAGCGGAGGATGATCTTCGTCTCCGACCAGCCGAGCAACTCGAAGTGGTGGTGGATCGGGGCCATCCGGAACGGGCGCACGCGGAAGGTGCGAAACCAGAACACTTGGATCAGCACCGACAGCGCCTCGATCACGAAGATCCCGCCGATCACAATCAGCAGCGGCGCGGTGTTGGTCATGATCGCCAGCGCCGCGATCGCGCCGCCGAGCCCAAGCGAGCCGGTGTCGCCCATGAAGATGCTGGCCGGGAAGCTGTTGAACCACAG
>DASZLC010000216.1:0-3615 GCA_035552615.1 Solirubrobacteraceae bacterium | reverse complement strand
GACTCAGCGCAGGATCGTCGAGCAGTACTGCGCATAGGGGCCGCTCGGGCTGACGCAGTTCTCCTGCTGCTGGAACTGGAGCGCCTGCCCGAAGTCGTTGGAGGTCCCGGCGTAGTCGCCGCCGTAGGTGAAGGCGCTGTCGGCGCTGTTGTAGGCATACCACGGGTAGGTGCAGAACGGGGTGCCGTAGTTGGCCGCGCCGCAGTACTGGTTGACCTCGGCCTCGCCGCCGAAGTCGCTGACGGCCGACCACTGCCGGGCGGTGCTGCCGTCGCCGAAGGTCACACCCTTGACCTGGAGCGGATGGAAGTCGAGCCAGGCCGGAAGGTCGTAGGAGTAGCAGGGCGGCTTGGTCGCGCTGCCGGGCAGGCAGTACTGCCCGGCGGGGGTGGTGGTGTTGCCGGTGTGGCCGATCTCCCAGACGAGCGCGTTCGGCGCATCGTTGACGAGGCCCCAGCCGAGCGAGTTGCCGAGCTTCTGAACGCTGAAGCCGGGCATCAGCGGCCCGTCGATCTTGCTGTTCAGCACGATCGTGCCTGAGTGCCCGGTGGTCAGGTCGGTGATCGTGATGTGCATCCCGTCCGCCGCCGTGGTGATGTACTGGTGATCGGTGATCGTGTCGCCGGCGTGCATCACCAGCGGGCCGCCGCCGTGGGCGTCGGTCAGCATCGCGTTGAAGGCGGCCGACTCGGCGTTGCCGTGCTTGGAGACCTCCCAGACCGGCGAGCACGCGGTGTAGTCGTTGGGCGCGTAGGCGACGTTGTAGCCGCCGCCGGCGCTACAGCCGGTGGTGATGCTGTTCGGGTAGAACTGGAGCTCCAGGAACGCCTCGTCGAAGAGGCTGTTGGGATCGCTGACCGTGCCTCCGATCCAGAAGGTCGGACCGACCGCGTCGACCGGCATCGTCCCGTCGGTCGGCAGCACGATCGTCCAGGTCAGGTCCTGGGCCGAGCCGGGGGCGTTGGACAGCGGATCGAGCTCGGGCTCGTCGTGGCCGGTGCAGCTCGCCGTGTACCAGACGAAGTCCTGCGGGTGGTGGCCGATGCACAGCGCCTGCGAGCTGGCGCCGGCGGCCGCGGGCAGCGCCACCAGCGCGGCGAGCGCGCAACCCGAACCCAGCAGTAGCCTCCGACCCCAGTGTGCGATGCGCGGCATCGTATCGCAGCGCCGGGTGCCGGCCGCCGATCAGAGACGCGACTGCGCCCCGACGACTGCGTCGCCGGTCCGCGGCAGGTGACGCCAGCCCGAGCGCACCCCCTGGAGCGCGCTGACCGACGACTCGATGATCACCAGGTACATCAGCTGCCGGTAGACGAACTGCTGCAGCGGCAGCGCCCACAGCGGCCGCAGCGGCTCGCGGTCGAGCTTGAAGCCGTAGACCGCGATCAGCAGCTGCACGAGGTTGAACGCCGCCCAGATCGCGAGCGTCCGCAGGGCGCCGGTGAACACCAGCCCGTAGACGGCGAACAGATCGATCAGCGGCGACACGGCGGGCAGCGCGATCTGGAACAGGAGCATGTACGGCAGCGCGCGGCGGCCGATCCGGCGCTCGGCCGGGTTGCGCGAGAAGATCGCGCCACGGTGCTTGAAGACCGCCTGCATCGTCCCGAACGACCAGCGATAGCGCTGGCGCCAGAGGACCGACAGGCTCGATGGCGCCTCCGTCCAGGCGCGGGCATCTTCGGCGTAGACGACGCGGCGGCCGGTGCGGCCGATCGCCAGCGTCAGGTCGGTGTCCTCGGCGAGCGTGTCGCCCGGCACGCCGCCGACCGCGGCGAGGACCTCGCGGCGGAACGCTCCGGCGGCGCCCGGCACGGTCGGCGTGCACTGGAGCACGTCGTACATCCGGCGGTCGAGGTTGAAGCCGATCACGTACTCGATGTGCTGCCAGCGCCCGAGCAGGCCGCCGCGGTTGCCGACCTTGGTGTTCCCGGCGACGGCGGCGACCGCCTCGTCGGCAAACGGGGCCACGAGCCGGCGCAGGGTGCCCGGCTCGAACAGCGTGTCGCCGTCGACCATCACGACGACCTCGGAGTCGGTCAGCTCGGTCCCGGTGTTGAGCGCGGCCGCCTTGCCCGCGTTGTCCTGGCGCACGAGCCGCACCCGTGGCAGCTCCAGCGCCGCGACGATCTCGGCGGTGCTGTCCGACGAGCCATCGTCGACCACCACGATCTCGAAGTCCGGGTAGTCGCTCGCGGCCAGCGAGGCAACCGCCCGCGCGATCCCGACCTCCTCGTTGTAGGCGGGCACGACGATCGCGACCGTCGGCGTGTGATCGATCGGGACGCGCCCGCGCGTCAGGCGCACGTGGTGGGTGGCGAGCGCGAACAGGAGCAGCGCCCGGGCGACGATCAGCACCGCGATCACGATCAGCACGACGGAGATCACGGTCGTCATCAGGTAGGCGATCCGGACGCTGAGCACGAACGCCTGCCCGCGCGTGTCAGACCAGCCACGCGCCGGCGGCTCCGCCTCGCCGGCCCGCAGGCCGGCGAGCTGCGAGACGGTGACGAATCGAAATCCACGGGCCCGCAGCCGTGGAATCAGCTGCCGCACCGCCCTGACCGTCTGTGACCGATCGCCGCCGCCGTCGTGCAGCATCACGATCCCGCCGGTGCGACCGCGCGGGCTTGCGTTGCTGAGGATTCGCGCTACGCCCGGCCGCTGCCAGTCCTGGCTGTCGTAATTGGCGAGGACGATGTAGTACCGGCTCCCGGCAAGCCCCGAGAGAACCTGCTCGTCACGCGGGGTGACGGCGCCCGGGGTCGCCGAGTACGGCGGGCGCACGAGCCGTGCGTAGTGACCGGTGATCCCGGCGATCGCGGCCTCGGTCAGGTCGATCTGCATCCGGCGCTCCCAGGCCGGCACCCCCGCCAGCAGCACGTGCGTGAACGTGTGGTTGCCGATCTCGTCCCCGTCGCGAACGAGCAGGCGTACGAGTCCCGGGTAGCGGGCCGCCTGGCTGCCGATCACGAAGAAGGTGGCGTGAACGCCGGCAGCGCGCAGTTCGGCTGCGATCCGCGGCGTCCAGCGCGGGTCGGGCCCGTCGTCGAAGGTCAGCGCGATCTGGCGCCCGGGTGGCGGCTCGGCCGACACGAGCCGGCCGCCGCGCGCGACCAGGACCGGGCGCGAGCCGGCGAGCGGCGCTCGGACGCTGACCGACCCCTCGGTGCCGGCGCCGACCGTGTGCGTCGCGAACCCCTGGAAGGAGATCAGCGCGAGCAGCACGATCAGGCAGAAGCCGAGCAGCCGCCAATGGCCGGCTGGCCTCCAGATCCGAGCCGGAACCCGGATCCGTGGCGGCCGCTCGGGGCCCGATGCGGCCTGACCGCCGGCGGGCCGGCCGGGAGCGGGCTCGATCGGCGCCAGCGGGTCAGACGCCGCTGACATGGCCGCTGGCGCTCAGGGCCCGGCCGGTGGACGGCGCGGACCGTCCAGGGGTGGTGGTCGTGCTCGTCGTCTTGACCTGGCCGGGAGCGCTGCCGGACTTGACGGTGCTGGTCGTCCGCGTCTGCCCCGGCACCGTCTGCCGCGTGCTCTGCCCCGGGGCGGTGGCGGTTCCCTTCGTCGACTTCGAGTGGGTCGAGGTGGTCCCGCCGCCGTGCGTCGTTCCAC
>DASZLC010000215.1:0-11540 GCA_035552615.1 Solirubrobacteraceae bacterium | reverse complement strand
GCTCGGCATCCCATGGTGCGCCTACACGGCGCCGAACGACACGCTGAACGACATCCAGACCTCGGGCGAGTACCTCGTCTACGCGATCCGCACCGAGTACGCACTGGCCGGGCGCCCGATCGCGGTGATGGGCCACAGCCAGGGCGGGATGTCGATGCGATGGCCGCTGCGCTTCTGGCCCGACACGCGGGCGATGGTCGCCGACGTGATCGGCTTCTCGGGCTCCAACCACGGCACAACGGCCATCGGCGCCAGCTGCGCCACCGTCGGCTGTCCGGCCGCCGACTGGCAGCAGGCCTACCAGTCGCCCTTCATCCAGGCGCTGAACAGCGAGGCCGAGACGTTCCCCGGCATCGCCTACACGGAGATCTGGACCCACACCGACGAGGTGGTTGACCCGAACGGCTCCGCCGCGGTGGCCAGCGCGGCGCTGCACACCGGCGGTGGAGCCATTACCGACGTGGCGACCCAGCAGCTGTGCCCGGCCGATGTGTACGAGCACCTGACGGTCGGCACGATCGATCCGGTCACCTACGCGCTCGCCGTCGACGCGCTCACTCATCCGGGACCGGCCAACCTCGCGCGCGTGAAGGCCGAGGAGCCGAACCTCTGCTCGCAGCTGTACATGCCCGGCGTGAACCCCGCCAACGTCAACATGTACCTGCAGATCCTCTCCGCCGCGCCGGGCCTGCTGAGCGTGGTGCTCGGGCCGCTGGCCACGGCCGTCTCGGGTGCGCCGGTGCTGCGGAGCGCACCGCCGCTCGAATGCTACGTCGACGCTGCGTGCACGGGGGCGGCCGCGCCGCAGCTGCTGCTGCGCTTCCTGGACCGTCCGCGGCATCCGCGCGCCGGCCGCATCACGCGGGTGCAGGTCCAGGTCCGCGCCCGGGAGGGAGACGCACTGCTCCCGGTCTCAGGCGTCCGCGTCAGCTTCGGCGGACGTGCTCTGTACACGGGCCCGCAGGGCACAGCCGCGTTCGCCGTGCGGCTCGGGCGCGCCGGGCGCTACCGCTTGAGCGCCCGCCGGCCGGGCTGTGACCCCACCGGCGGGAGCATCACGGTGCAGCGCCGCTAGGCGGCGTCGCGGCGGGTCTCCGGCGTACAGCGCTGGCAGATGCAGTGCCGGCCGTGCACCGGAGGCACGTCGATCCCCGCCATCGCCGGGTGCCGGGTGGTCGAGGCCCTGGCGTTGGGGAGGGGCTGGGACGGGTCCGCTGCGCCGGCCATCAGGCGGTTCAGCCGGCCGGAGCGGATACGGGCAGTCAGGTTCATCAGAGCCTCAAACGGGTCCATGTTTCTGGGTCAGGGAGTCATACACGGCCGTCCGCGGCCGGTTATGTCCCCCATTACACACCTTCCCCCGGATCGGTGACCGGTTACCCCCCGATCCCGAGACTCCACAGCGTACGCTTCGGGTCGGCCAGCAGCAAGAGAGAAGAGGATTCCGATGGGCACAGACGCACCGACGGTCCCGCTGGAGGGGCTGATGATGAGAACGCCGCTGCTGATCCGGTCGATCGCCGAGCGCGCCGGGCAGCTGTTCGCCGACCGCGAGGTGGTCAGCGTGACCGCCAACGGCATCGAGCGTTCGACCTACGGCGAGGTGCTCGACCGGGCGCGGCGACTTGCGGGTGCGCTGCACGCGATGGGGATCCGACCGGGAGATCGCGTCGCCACATTCGGGTGGAACTCCCGGCGCCACCTGGAGCTGTACCTGGCCGTGCCATCGATGGGCGCGGTGCTGCACACGCTGAACATCCGCCTGTTCGAGGACGACCTGCGCTACATCGTCGGCCACGCCGCCGACCGCGTGATCTTCCTCGATGCGTCGCTCGCCGAGCAGATGCCGCACTTCGACGGCGTCGAGCGCGAGGTGCTGATGCCGGACGCCGACGCGACCCGCCAGGGCGCACTCGATTACGAGGAGCTGATCGCCGGCGGCAATCCGGACTTCCAGTTCCCCGACATCGACGAGCATGCCGCCGCCGCGATGTGTTACACGAGCGGCACCACCGGGCTGCCGAAGGGCGTCGTCTACTCGCAGCGCTCAACCGTCCTGCATACGCTGCTGACCAACCTGGCCGACGGGCCGGGCCTGCGCGCGCGCGACACCGTGATGCCGATCGTCCCGATGTTCCACGCCAACGCCTGGGGCCTGCCCTACGCCGCCGCGATGGCCGGCTCAAAGCTGGTGCTGCCGGGGCCGAAGATGGACCCCGCGTCGCTCGCTTCGCTGATCGCCGCCGAGCGGATCACGTTCGCCGCCGCCGTGCCGACGATCTGGCAGGGCATCGCGCAGCTGCCCGAAACCCCCGACCTCAGCTCGGTGGAGCGACTCGTCTGCGGCGGCTCGGCAGTGCCCGAGGGGCTAATGCGCACCTACGACACGCGCTTCGGCGTCCCGATCATCCAAGCCTGGGGAATGACCGAGACGAGCCCGATGGCGTCGATCAGCCGGGTGCCGCCCGGGATCGAGGACGAGGACGAGGCCTACGCGATGCGCGCCACGCAGGGTCGCGTGATGCCGCTGGTGGAGTTCCGCATCGACGAGGAATCCGGCGGCGAGCTGCAGGTTCGCGGTCCAACGATCGCCAGCTCGTACTACGAGGACGAGTCGAGCGCGGGGAAGTTCACCGACGACGGCTGGCTGCGCACCGGCGACGTCGCCGAGCTGCACAGCGACGGGGCCACGATCAAGCTCGTCGACCGCACGAAGGATCTCGTGAAGTCGGGCGGCGAGTGGATCAGCTCGGTCGAGCTGGAGAACGTCATCATGGGCCACCCCGAGGTGCTCGAGGCGGCCGTGGTCGCCGTTGCGGACGAGCGGTGGGGTGAGCGGCCGTGCGCGTGCGTCGTGCGAGAGGACGGCAGCACGCTCGACGGCGACGGGCTGCGGGCGTTCCTGGCCCCGAAGGTCGCCAAGTGGTGGCTGCCCGAGCGCGTCGAGTTCATCGACGAGGTGCCGAAGACCTCGGTCGGGAAGTTCGACAAGAAGGTGCTGCGGGCGCGACTCGCGCCGTAGCGCGGCTACGCCGCGGCGATCGCCTCGTCGGGCAGGATGCCCCAATCGCGGGGCGGCCCGTCGGGGCCGTCAGCGCGCGAGCGCAGCGGCTTGATGATCGAGGAGAAGACCATCTCCCTCGCCACGCCCGGGCTGATGCCGGCGGCGCGGAGGTCGGTGCGGCGCTGGAGCTCACGCTCGGCCTCGCCCTGAATCCACCGTCCCACGGCCTGCGAGGCGAACTTCTCCTTCACGTCGCGGTCGAACACCATCGTCAGCCTCACGGCGCGGTCGAAGATCGCCTCGATGTGCGCCACGTGCGAGCACGACTGCAGCTCGCCGCCGTAGCTGGCCGCGCTGCGCCGCCACCGATGGCGGACGAGGAACTTCACCCGGCCGCAGTCGAAATCCTCGGGATGGAGCTGGCGAACCATCGCCCCGGCGGCGCAACTGGAGGTGTGCGAGGCGAACAGCGTGCCGCAGCGGAGGTCGTCGCCGTGGAGCTCGAGCCCGCTGACCAACGCCGCCAGGAGCGGATCGGGGAGATCGATGAGGACGCGCCGCAGCGTCGCCTTACGATCGTTGATGACGCGCGGCGGCAACGCGGGCACCGTCGCCTTCCGTCGGAGTCTGAGGTTCATTCCCGCCGCCTTTAGCTCAAATTAGGGCCCGGCCAACCTGGACCTCAGAAATCGTAACAGGCGGTTAGCGTTCGTTTAGGGCGGCCGGGACGGGCGCGCGCAGGCCCGCGCGGCTCGGCGGCTCCCAGCCGGGCCCGCCGAAGGCGTAGCCGAGTCGCTCCCGCCAGCCACGCGCCCGGCGCACGTCGCGGGCGATCGCCGCGTACTCGTGGAAGGCGACGCGCGCCGGGTTGTGGGTGGCGATGTTCTTCGTCAGCCCGTAACGGACGGCCTCGGTCTCACCCTGGAACGTTCCGAGCAGGCGATCCCAGATGATCAGGATCCCGCCGTAGTTCTTGTCGAGGTAGATCTGGTTGGCCCCGTGGTGGGCGCGATGGTGCGACGGCGTGTTCAGCACGGCCTCGATTGGCGGTGGCAGCCTCGCCACCCGCTCGGTGTGGATGAAGAACTGATACGTGAGGCTGACCGACTGCTCCAGCACGATCATCCACGGCTTGATCCCGATCACGGCCAGCGGCAGCCAGAACGGGAACGCCGTCATCGGCACCCAGGTCTGGCGCAGCGCCGTCGAGAGGTTGTAGTGGCGGCTGGAGTGGTGCACGACGTGGCTGGCCCAGAACACGCGCACCTCGTGGCTGATCCGGTGAAACCAGTAGTAGGCGAGGTCGTCGGCGAAGAACAGCAGCACCCACGCCCACCACGCGTCCGACGGCACGCGCAGCGGCGTGAGCTCGTACACGCCGGAATAGATCGCGACGACGACGAGCTTCCAGCCGAGGTTGATGACGAGGTTGCCGGCACCCATCGACAGGCTCGTGGCGGTGTCCTTCACGTCGTACCCCCGCATCGCATCTTCGGAGGCGTGCCGGAACGTCAGCCACTCGACGATCAGCAGCATCACGAAGAACGGCGCGGCGTAGAGGATCAGGTCGAACATCTGGTAAGCGATCTTGCCAATCCTCGCGATTTTTGTCAAGTTGCCTTGCCAGATATGCTTCGGGATGAGCAGATGCCCAGGGGCCGTACATATGGGGGCAAGACGACGGAGGAGCGTCGCGCCGAGCGGCGCGCGCAGCTGCTCGAGGCGGGTCTGCAGCTATTCGGCACGGCCGGCTACCTGGCCACCACGATCGAGGAATTGTGCTCCACCGCGGGATTGAACCCGCGGTACTTCTACGAGCAGTTCGAGTCGCGCGAGGCGCTATTGCAGGCGGTCTATGACCGCCACGTCCAGCAGGTGCTGGCGCACGTACTGAAGGTGGTCGAGGACACGCCGGCCGAACCCCGCGCGCGTCTGCACGCGGGGTTGCGCGCGTTCGTCGACGCCACCCTGGCCGACGAGCGCGGGGCCCGGGTCAACTACTTCGAGATCGTCGGCGTCAACCGGGAGCTGGAGGCACACCGCCGCGGGGTGCTGCGCGGCTACGCCGAGCTGATCGCCGCCCAGGCCGAGGCGCTGGGCGCCCCGGCCAGCCTCGCCGCGGGCGACCGCCGGCTCGCCGCCACCGCGCTCGTCGGGGCGACCGACGGCCTCGTCATCGCCTGGCTGAGCGGTGAGCACGACGAGCCGCACGAGCGCCTCGTGAACACGCTGCTGCACATCTTCGCCCCACTCTGATGACTGGTCAGGCGAGGCTGTCCAGGCGACCGACGATCTCCGGGGCGTGCCGCACGAACGCCTGGTAGTCGAAGATCGCGTCGAGGTCCAGGCCCGCGCCCGCCTCATCGGCCGCGAGCAGCGACCGCAGCGGGACGCGCTCGTCCAGAGCCTTCTGGGCCAGCCCCTGCACGACCCGGTAGGCCTCGTCGCGCGACATGCCCCGTCGCTCGACGAGCGCCAGAAGCACGCGCTGCGAGAACAGGGCGCCGCACGTCAGGTCGAGGTTCTCCCGCATGCGCGCGGGGTCGACGACCATGCCACGAACCAGGCCGAGCATCCGCCGCTGCATGTGGTCAAGCAGGATCGTCGAGTCGGGCAGGATCACGCGCTCGACGGAGGAGTGGGAGATGTCGCGCTCGTGCCACAACGCGACATTCTCTAGCGCCGCCGAGGCGTTGCCGCGCAGCACGCGGGCCAGGCCGGAGATCTGCTCTGACTTGATCGGGTTGCGCTTGTGCGGCATCGAGCTGGAGCCCTTCTGGCCCGTCGCAAAGGGCTCGCGGACCTCGGACACCTCGGTGCGCGCCAGGTGACGGATCTCCACCGCCAGGCGCTCGAGGCCAGCCCCGGCCAGCGCGATCGCCGACAGCAGCTCGGCGTGGCGGTCGCGAGCGACGACTTGCGTCGAGACCGGCTCGCGCGCCAACCCGAGCCGGGCCAGGACGCGCTCCTCGAACTCCGGCGAGGTGGCCGAGTACGTTCCGACGGCGCCCGAGATCGCCCCGACGGCCGTCTGAGCGAATGCGCGCTCCAAGCGATCGGCGTTCCGCGCGGCCTCGAACGCGAACCCGGCCAGCTTGATCCCGAACGTCGTCGGCTCGGCGTGGATCCCGTGCGTCCGCCCGGCGCACAGCGTGTCCCGATACGCGCGGGCCTGGTCGACCAGCGCCGTCACCAGCGCCCGCGAATCGGGCACGATCAGCGCTCCGACGCGGCGAAGCTGCAGGGCCAGGCCGGTGTCGAGCACATCGCTGGAGGTGAGCCCGTAGTGGATCCAGCGGCCGGCCGGCCCGGCCGACGCCGACAGCACGTCGACGAAGGCGGCCACATCATGGTCGGTCACCCGCTCGCGCTCGTCGACCGCCTCAACGGTGAATGTGGCAGCGCGGATCGCCTCCAGCTCGACGGGGGTCGGGCCCTCCATCTCCTCGCAGGCCGCCACCTCGACCTCCCGCATCGCCTCGAAGCGGGCATGGTCGGACCACACAGCGGCAAGCTCGGGCCGGGTGTAACGCGCGATCACACACTCCAGAGTACGGCCGTCAGCGCGCGATCGTCGCCCGCCGCGACGCGGTGTACGTCTGCGCCGAGCCGCCGGCGATCGACATCGACAGCGTGACCTTGACCTGGACGCGGCCGAGCTTGCGCAGCGTCCGCTCCACGGCCGAGGCGAGCTGGCCGCGGACGACGAGAGTGTTCTCGCCGGAGATCGTGAAGCGCTTCGTGAACAGCGTCAGCTTGTGCGGTCGCCCGCCGCCGGCCGGGCGCAACGCGCTGGCCGTGACGACCGTCAGCGTGCCGCGGCAGCGCGTGTTGGCGCGCCCCGTGCACTGGATCGGGACGGAGCCGACGCCGTTCTGGGCGACGGTGACGACCTCGCCGATGATCGAGGAGCCGGGGACGATCAGGAACGTGCGCGGCGCGGTGGCGGTCGTGTGGCCGGCGTCGTCGCTCTGCTCGACGACGACGGTGTACAGCCCCAGCGACAACTTCGAGGGCCATGTGGCCAGCCAGTTCCCGCCCGAGCGCTGAACGGTGACGGTCCCGAGCGGCGTGCCGGTGGCGGTGACGCCCGAGTACAGCGCCACGGTCACGGACGGCGAGTCACCGGGGTTCTCGCCGGCGACGCCGTAGAAGATCGGCTTGTTGCCGGAGCTGCCGCCGGCCAGCGGCGAGGTCACGGTGAGCGCGGGCCCGTCGACCTTCACCACGAACTGCGCCTGCGAGCTCTCGGCTGCGACGCCGGAGATCATCGCGGTGGCCACGGCGGTGTACAGGCCGTCGTCGAGCGGGGGCGAGATCTGGAACGAGAAGCCGCCGTTGGTGCCGATCGTCCCGGTTTGGTAGCGGACGACCGTGCCGGACGTGCCGGCCCCCGAGTAGACGACCAGGGCGACCGCGCCTCCGGCATCACCAAGGGGCGCCGAACCGGTGATCGTCGGCGTGGCGGTGCCCAGCGGCTGCGGCGTCGGCTCCGTCAGCGTGAAGCCGCTGGTCGTGCCCGTCCCGGTCCCCGTCCCCGTCCCCGTCCCAGTGCCGCTGCCCTGGGAGCTCACGGTGAAGGTCACCTGGCTGGTGCCGACGTCGGGGGGCGAGGCGATATCGCTCTGCGAGGCGACCGCGGTGTATGTCCCGGCGCTGAGTGGCGTGCTCGGCACCGAGAATTTGCCGCCCGACTCGGTCGTGGTCAGCGTCTGCGCCGGCGACCCCGTGACCGTCGAGCCGCTGTAGACCCTCACCGTGATCTGGCTGGAGTTGCCAAACCCCGTGCTCGCCGTCCCGGAGAACGTCGGCTCGGCCGGGCTGACGAAGACCGACGACGCGGCCGGCGTGGCCAGCGTCACCGTCGGCGCGACCGCCACGCCCTTCAGGGTGAGGGTGGCGTCAGCCGTGCCGCAGGCGGGGTTGTAGGCACCGAGCAGGCCTGGGCCCACCGGGCTGACCACGAGCGCCAGCGTGCCACCACCAGCCACGGTGACGGGGCCGGCCGAAATCGTTGCCGCCGTGTTGGTGCCGCTGGCCAGCGTCGTCGATCCCTGATCGAGCGCCCAGTTGTAGCCCCCGCCCGCGCCCAGGTCTAGGCCTGTGCCGCAGCCACCACCGGTGTCGGCCGGCGACACCGTACCGGACACGAACACCGGCTCCGAGCCGGTGAACGGCGCCGTCCACCCCAGCACGGCATCCTCGCTCGCGCCGGCGCGTATCACCAGCGCCCCGCTGGCGAACGTGTCGCCGCCGTTGGAGATCGCCGAGCCGCCCGGATTGGCGGCGATGGTCGTGCCGATGCTGTCCGACCAGCCGTGGAGCCCGCCGTCGAAGTTGGTCTGGAACGCGGGCAGCCTCGTGAACGCGATCGGGTTGCCGGACGCCGCCTCGTAGGACCACGGCGCGGCGCCGTAGGAGTCGCGGTCGGGGTTGGCGCCCGGGCTGGCCGTGGTGAAGTTTCCCGGCTGGTTCCAGGTGTAGGTGCCGGTGGCGGCGATGGCACCGGGCGCAGCGACGAGCGCGACGGCCAACGCCACGACCGCCGCGATCAACAACGCGATCCGCTCCCCGTGCTTCACCCGGCCTGAGGGTAGCGGTGATCGCCGCCTCAAGCGCCGGACCGCGGCGCTCATGTCAGATCGCGCGCGGCAGCGGCGCGGCGATCAGCACACCGACAGGATCCGCGCCGCCAGCACCGCCGCGTTGCGGGCGTTGTCGACGCCGACACAGGCGACCGGCACGCCGGGGGGCATCTGCGCGATTGACAGCAGCGCGTCGAGCCCGCCCGCCACCGACGTGCGGCTGGTGAGCGGCACGCCGATCACCGGCAGGTTTGTGTGCGCGGCGACAACCCCGGGGAGCGCGGCCGACAGGCCGGCGCCGGCGATGATCACTTTCAGCCCTCGCAGCTGGGCGTTCTTGGCGTAGTCGGCGACGACGTCGGGCTCGCGGTGAGCCGACATGACGCGCACCTCGCAGCGGATCCCGCGCTCGGTCAGCTCCTGCTCGGCCCGCTCCATCGCCGGCAGATCGCTCTTGGAGCCCATCACGATCCCGACACTGGGCGCGTCCACGTCGACGTCCTCCATCTCGGCCACGGCCTCCTCGGCGGCGGCCGCCACGGCCGCCTCGCCCGCGTTCACGCGCGCACCAGCTTCAGCGCGATGTCGTGGCGGAGCTGTCGACCGGGGAACTGGATCATGTCCGCCGCAGCATAGGCGAGCGTCCGCGCCGCGGCGGCGTCGTCGCCGAGCGCGGTGACGCTGAGCACGCGCCCGCCGGCGGTGACGATCCCGCCGTCCGGGGTGGCGGCGGTGCCGGCGTGGGTGACGTGGACGGCGCCGTCGAGTCGGCCGGCGTCGAGGCCGCTGATCGGATCACCGCTGGAGGAGCTCTGCGGGTATCCGGCGCTGGCCAGCACCACGGTCACCGCCGTCTGCGGCGCCCATTGCAGCCGCGCCTGAGCGAGTCCGCCGGGCTCGGTCGCGGCGGTGAGCAGTTCCAGCAGGTCGGTGCGCAGCCGCGGCAGGATCGCCTGCGTCTCGGGATCGCCGAAGCGGACGTTGAACTCCAGCACCCGCGGCCCCTCGGCGGTCATCATCAGCCCGGCGTAGAGCACGCCGTGGAAGCGGATCCCGCGGCGCCCGAGCTCGTCGAGCACCGGCTGGTGGACCTGCGCGCACAGCTCCCGCGCGCGATCCTCATCGATCGCCGGCACCGGCGAATAGGACCCCATGCCGCCGGTGTTCGGCCCCTGGTCGCCGTCGTAGATCCGCTTGTAATCCTGGGCCGAGGCGAGCGGCAGCGCGCGCTCGCCGTCGCACAGGGCCAGCAGCGAGACCTCCTCGCCGACGAGGTGCTCCTCGACGACGACGCGCTCGGTTCCGAAGCGGTGCGCCACCAGCAGATCCTGAAGCGCCTCGCGCGCCTCCTGCTCCCGATCGGCGATGATCACGCCCTTGCCCGCGGCCAGTCCGTCGGCCTTGATCACGACCGGGTAGCGCGGCACGGCGGCCAGCCCCTCGGCCACCGAGGTGACGACCCGGTAGGCGGCCGTGGGAACGCCGGCGGCGACCATCACGTCCTTGCAGTAAGCCTTCGAGCCCTCCAGCTCGGCCCCCGCGCGCCCGGGGCCGAAGCAGGGGATCCCGACCGCTGCGAGGGCGTCGCCGAGCCCCGCCACAAGCGGCGCCTCCGGCCCGACGATGACGAGCTCGGCGCGCTCGGCGCGCGCCGCCGCCACCAGCCCGTCGACGTCCTCCACGCCGATGTCGAGCACCCGAACCTCGCGGGCGATCCCCGCGTTGCCCGGGGCACAGACCAGCTCGGGGGCGGCCGGCGAGCGCTTCAGCGCCTGGACGAGGGCATGCTCCCGCGCCCCGCCGCCGACAACCAGCACCCGCGACGGCAGCGCCACTAAATCAAGCCGATGAAGTCGTCGATCGGGATCGCCGACAGCGTCTCGTACTTGCCGGTGCCGCGCGAGCCGAGCTCCAGCGAGACGCGCGCGATCGTCTTCTCGTCCGGCGCCTCGACGACGTTGATGAAGTCGAACTGGCCGAGGGTCGCCCACTGGGCCTTGACCGTCGCGCCGAGCTGCTCGATCTCCTTATTGACCTCTCGGATCCGTCCGGGATTGTTCTTGATGGTCTGCACGCCTTCGGGGTTCAGGGTCGTCAGCATGATGTAGGTCGGCACGGTTTCGTCCCTCCTGGGCTCGGGTGGTGGGGCACTTGTACCATGCCCCACCTTTCCCGTGCCCGGCCTCGCTCAGACGGCGGCGGTGACGGCCGCGCGCTCCAGGACGATCTCGCCGTCAGCGGCGTCGACCTTGACGGTGTCGCCCGGAACGAACCGGCCCTCCAGGATGGCCAGCGCCAGCGGATCGACCAGCCGCTTCTGGATCACTCGCTTCAGCGGGCGCGCCCCATAGGTCGGGTCATAGCCGAGGTTGCCGAGCAGCGTCCGCGCGTCGTCGGTCAGCTCCAGCTCGATCTCACGCTCGCGCACGCGTGAGATGACGCGGTCGACCTGCAGGGTGACGATCTCCGACAGCTCCTCGCGGCTCAGCGGCTCGAACTCGACGATGTCGTCGAGCCGGTTGATGAACTCCGGCTTGAACTGCGCCTCGACGCCGGCGAGGCCGCCGGGAATGTTCGACGTCATGATCAGCACGGTGTTCTTGAACGACACCGTGCGGCCCTGGCCGTCGGTCAGTCGACCGTCGTCCATCACCTGCAGCAGCGTGTTGAACACGTCCGGGTGGGCCTTCTCGACCTCGTCGAACAGCACGACCTGATAGGGTCGGCGCCGCACGCTCTCGGTCAGCGAGCCGCCCTCGTCATAGCCGACATAGCCCGGCGGCGCGCCGATCATCCGGCTGACCGAGTGCTTCTCCATGTACTCCGACATGTCCATCCGGGTGATGGCGCTCTCGTCGGAGAACAGGAACTCGGCCAGGGCCTTGGTCAGCTCGGTCTTGCCGACGCCGGTGGGTCCCAGGAACAGGAACGAGCCGATTGGCCGGTTCGGG
>DASZLC010000214.1:0-2119 GCA_035552615.1 Solirubrobacteraceae bacterium | reverse complement strand
TCGGTCCGTCATCCCGACCTGCTCATTGGCGCTGCCGCCGAAGCCAGCGGCATTCCGGTGCTCCACTACGACGAGGACTACGACCGCATCGCCGCGATCACGAGCCAGGAAGTCCGCTGGCTGGCGCCGCGCGGATCGCTCAGCTGAGCTGTGTCCACCCTCCGAGCGGGTTGGGCAGCAACTCGATCTCGCTGCCTAAACCCGGGAATCCACCCGCAATGTCTGAGGATCTGAGAGGAGGGGGCTCATCCCCGCACCCTCCGATTTGCAGGGACTTATTAGAGCGCCCGCAGATTTCGCCGATAATTCGGGTCGGTGAGGTCTCCGGCTCAAATCCGGGCGCCCCCGATTTATTGAACTTTGAACTTCAATTGGCGACGAGCAGGTCGAACGGCGCCCTGTCGGCGCAGCCCTTCGTTCCCCACGGCACAGGCATCGATCATCTCCGGATCAGTTCGCCGCACCGCTCGCGTCCGCCCGAGTGCACAGGTACATGGACCCGCTCGAGGATGTCGCGTGATCGGGAACTGTGACCGCCCGGCAGTGGGACTTGACCCAGCCCGTCCGCGCTGGTGCTAGGCCGGGGATCACGTAGCGAAGCTCGCCTGTGGCGATGAACGCCTTCAGCTGATCGACGGTCGGCGCCGGAACGGTCGTCTCCCCGGACTCGGAGAAGCCGCCCATGGTGATCACCGGATCGCCGGTCGCCAGGGCGATCGGAGCGGCTGCCTGCGAGCCGTTGGCGGCGATCAGATATCTCGCTCCATCGCGGTGCGCCTTCAGATAGGCGACGAGGGCCGCGTTGGGGGTGTTGACCGCCGCCGCGCGGCGACTAGCGCCCACCCCCGGTCCGGGACCCGCCGCCGGGTCGCTGCCAGTCTGGCCGTATCTGACCGTCGCAATCGAGTAGGCGGTGGGGCCGCCGAGCAACGCCACCGCGGTGGCGCCGAGCGCGAGGCCGAGCACGAGCCGGCCAGGGCCGAGCCGGCCCAAGCAGCGTCCGCGCCACGGTCCCGGCCAGCGGGCGCGCGCTCGCAACGCGACGATGCCGACCACCGCCACCGCCGCCGCGCCAAGCACGACCCAGCGCAGCCAGGGGACAAACGACGGCGTGCCGCGCAGCAGCCAGAAGCTCAACGCCGCCGTGCTGGCCACCGCCGCCGCGAGCGCCGCCGTCCAGCCCCATCCGCTGTGGAAGCGCTCGAACATCAGGACCCCGCCCCCGCCGGCGAGCGCGGCGACGGCGGGCGCCATCGTGTTGGTGTAGTACGGAAGGAAGATGCCCCGTGAGAAGCTGAAGACGACAAACCCGGCAAGCCCCCACAGCCCGAACAGCAGGTACGCGGCCCGGCGCCGGTCCTCACGAGCGGCCCGCCGGGTGACCCACAACCCGGCGAGCAGCCCGGCGAGCGCGAACAACAGGAGCCAGCCGATCTCACTCCCGACGAAGGCGCCGGTCAACAGCCGGGTCAGCCCCGCGAACCTGCTCAAGCCGTTGGATCCCCCGGCTCCGGTCAAACGCGACAGGCCGTTAGAGCCAAAGATCAGCGAGAACCACGAGTTGTTCGTCGTGCCCCCGACGTACGGCCGGTCGGCGGCCGGGATCAGCATCATCGTCGTAAACCAGGCAAAGCTCACGACGACCATGACCGCCCCTGCGGACAGCAGATAGCCGAGCCGTCGCCGCCAGCCGCCGCGGCCCGCCACCGCGAAGGCGACCGCGAGGGCGGGCACAACCACGTACGCCTCCAGCATCTTCGTGTTGAACCCCAAGCCGACGAACGCGCCGCACAGGAGCATGTGGCGCAGGCGGCCCGATTCGAGCGCGCGAACGAGCGCCCAGGCGGAGGCGACAAGCAACAGCGCAAGCAGCGCGTCGGGATCGTTGTAACGGTCCATCACGACGCTGACCGGCGACAGCGCGAGCATCAGCGCGGCGAGCAGCGCCGCCCGATGCCCGAGCGTCCGGCGCACGGCGTCGTGCAGGAGGATCACGGACGCGATTCCGCACAGCGCGTCGGGCAGCAGCATGCTGAACGAGCTGAACCCGAAGATCCGCCCCGACAGGCCCATCATCCAGTCTGACAGCGGGCCCTTGTCGAGTGAGACGACGCCGGAC
>DASZLC010000213.1:0-11044 GCA_035552615.1 Solirubrobacteraceae bacterium | reverse complement strand
CGCCAGTCGAAGGAACTCGCGCGCCTGGGACAGCGGCGGCGACGGCCCCGTCGCCGCAAGCAGCGCCACGACCCCGACGACCTCGCCCCGCAGCTCGATCCTCGCCTCCGCGACGACCGCCAGCGGCGGCGGCACCGGGCGCCGATTCTCTAGGGCCGCCAGCCAGCCGCGCAGCGAGGCCATCTCAAACCCGGGGCAGCGCTCGCCGCGCGCCAGCGCCACGCCAAGGCGCGGGACCACCGCGGCGACCGGCCCGTCCACCGCCACGGCCGCCAGCTCGACGATCCGCGCGAGCCCGGCGCCGTCCAGCACCGCGCCCATCATCGCCGCCTGGACTCGGCTCAGCGCGTCGAGCGGATCGCCGGGCGGGGCAGGCGGTGCCCCAAATCCTGAGGTCGGTGACACCACGGCCCCGAGCTGCTGCATGCTCCCATTCTGAGCCGTGCCGGCGGTGCGCTCATTGGCCACATGGCGAAAGATCGCCCGGTGGCGGTGGCCACGGTGACGGGGTGGCTATGTCACCGCGGGCTCCAGGCCGTCCTCGCTCGTCATCAGCTCGCCGTCAGGCCCCGGCACGAGATCCTTAAACACGCCGAAGCTCGTCGGCTGCTCGGCCAGCACCGGGAAATGGTACGTGCACTTCGGGCACTGCTCGGCCAGCACCGCCTGCTCGGCGGTGACGTCGTAGGCCTTGTCCTGGAACTCGCCGCAGCACGGGCAGATCCTCAGCAGCCGCGTCGAGGCGAGCTCGAAGTTGGTGATGATGTCCTCCATGATCGCGCCGTTGGCCGCCCAGGCCTTGGCGTACTTGTGGTAGGTGTTCATGTGCCAGTCGCGCAGCGCCTCCTCGCTGGCCCACATGCTGATCTCGTTGAACCAGCCTGGATCGTCGGGGTGCTCCCACCAGGTCAGGTGGAGGAACCCGGGCATCTTCATCAGGTTGTGGCGCGTGTCGGCGAAGACGACCTTGAACTTCTCGTACGCGTCGGGACTGCTGAAGCGGACTCGCTGCATGCTCAGGTAGACGGCCATGACAGCTCCTTTCCGGTTCGGAGTGTGATCCGGACGAAACCGTAGGCGGCGAGCGCGGCCGCCGCGCGGGCCCGAGCGTCCAAATCGGCAGGACCGATGGTCCGTGTTCCAGACGGCCATATCGGCGCGCCGGATTGTGTACTCGCGCCCGTTGCCAGCCCGCCGGGCGGTGAGGAACCTGTCCGGGTGTCGTGCTCTCGGCGCGGCGGCGGCGGACCCGGTTGAACCCCAAACGGAGGCTTTGGATGACGACAGAGGCGATGGAGACCGACTCACTCAGCTACGAGCACGCCGGAATGCCGAAGACGGGCAACTGGTGGAGCGCCTTCGTGATCGGACTTGCCGGCACGATCCTGGTGACGGGCATCGCGCCGACGATGGTCGTCGCGCTCGGCGCCGCGGCGATCCCGGTGATGGTGCTCATCACCGCCTGCGGCTGGATCCTGTGCCTGTTGCTCTCCGAGCTGGCGGCGATGATGCCCGAGCGCTCGGGCGGCCTGCCGTCGTATATCTACCCGGCGTTCAAGGACCGCTGGCCCCGAGGAGCGAGGCATGCCGGTGCGTTTGGGGCCTGGGGCTACTGGCTGGGCTGGTTCCCGGTGGCGCCGCTGAACATGATCCTGGCGTCGTTCTACATCGCCGACCTGTTGCACCTCAACGTCACCAGCGGCTTCACCCCGATCAGCACACCGATCGCGTGGTGGACGCTCGGGATCTCGGTCGTCGGAATCCTGCTCCTGTTCATCCCGTCCTACATGGGCCTGAAGTTCGGCGCCTCGTTTGCCACCGTGCTCGGCGTGCTGGCCATGATCCCGCTGACCTTCCTCGCCATCGCGTGGATCTTCCATCCGTCGGTCGTCCATTTCAGTCAGCTCTTCAACTTCCACCGCACCAACGGCTCCACCTTCTTCTCGCCGATCTACGGCCACAGCTGGTTCACGATCTACATAGCCTTCGCGTTCCTGTTGACGTGGAACGTGCTCGCCATGGAGGCCGCGGCATGCTACGTCGGGGAGATGAAGAACCCGAAGCGCGACGCGAAGATCGCCTTGAACCTGGAGGGCGGCTACGGCCTCTTCATCTATACGATGATTCCGGTCGCGTTCGTGATCGTGCTCGGGACGCACGCGCTCGGCACCGCCGCACTGGTCGATCCGAAGACGATCTTCGTCACCTTCTCGGGGAAGGTCTTCGGCGGCGGTGGCGGTTCGACCGCGCTGAACTGGATCATCGGGCTGATGCTGATCGTGGCGCTCGTGCTGTCCTGCCTCAACGCGATCACGGGCACCGCCCGCTCGCTGCACCAGATGTCGCAGGACGGGAACTTCCCGCTGTTCTTCTCCAAGCTGAACCGGCACGGCGTCCCCTCGGTCGGAATGGGGTTCACCGTCGCGTGCTCGATCGCCGTCGTGTTCATGGGCGGCGCGGTGCAGATCTACACGTTCTCCAACGTCGGCTACCTGATCATCATGATTCCGGTGCTGTTCGCCTACTACTACCTGCGCCAGCACCGGCCGAACCTGCCGAGGCCGGTGAAGCTGCCCGAGTTCATGAAGTACGTCGCGCTGCTGATGGCCGCGTTCTTCCTGTTCATCTACTTCTACGGCGGCCCGACGTACGCGTCGTGCACGTGCTCGCAGGCCGGCAAGTCGACGTTGCCCTACTACTTCATGGGCTTTGGCGTACTCGCGCTGTACCTGCCGATGTACTTCTACCGAAAGCTCGTCGAGGACAAGCGCGCGCCGGCCGTGCCGGATGATCCGGCGTTACCCGCCGACACCGCGATCGCGACGGAAGTGGTTCCTTGAGCGGTCGATCGGCGGTCGTGGGCGCGGGACCGCGCCCACGGCGCCGCTCGGCGGTGGTCGGGCGCCTCGCGGGGGTGAAGGTCAAGGGCGCTCCGGTCTCGCCGCGACGCGCAGCGGTGCTGCTGGCCAGCGAGGGGCGGGCGTTCACCGCGGAGACCATCGGCCGCGCAGCCGACCTCGCGCGCGCCGGTGACGGCAGCGTCCTGGTGTTGTCGATCGCCCGCGTCCACGGCGTCTCGTTCGGGCTTCCGAACCCGGGGTTGATGCCGACCAAGGCGGAATGGGACGCGCAGCGCGACATCGTGAACCACGCGGTGACGAAGCTGCGCCGTCGCGGCCTGCGCGCCGAGGGGCAGGTGCTCGGCACGCGCAAGCCGTCCCAGCGGATCTGCGCGCTGGCCGACGAGCTCGGTGCCGGCGTGATCGTGATGGGCGCCGACCCCTCGCGCGGATGGCTGATCGGCGGCATGATCTGGTCCCAGGAGCCGCACGCCGTCGCGCGCCGCGCGAAGGTGCCGGTCCACCTGGCCATCGATGACACGTGATATCCGCACGACCTGTCAAGGACACGGTTGCGCGCCGTGATCCGCGACGTGAAAACGACGTGTCCCCGTGACTGCTATGACGCCTGCGGTGCCCTGGTCCGCGTGTCGGACGGCCGCGTCGTCCACGTCCGGGGCGATCCCGAGCACCCAGTCAGTCGCGGCAAGCTGTGCCGCAAGTGCACGCTCGCCTATAACGGCGCCTTCCTGGATCCGGACGCGCGGCTAACCGCGCCGCTGGTCCGGTCCGGACCGAAGGGGTCCGGTGCGTTTGAGCCGGTGAGCTGGGAGTCGGCGCTGGCGCTGGTAGCCGAGCGATTCGGTGCCGTCGATGACCCGCGGCGGATCATCTACTCGCACTACACGGGCAGCTTCGCGCTGCTGTCGTACTTCTTCCCGATGCGGCTGATGCGCGCGCTCGGCGCCACCGAGGTCGCCCCCGACACGATCTGCAACGACGCCGGCCACACGGCGCTCGGCTATGTGTACGGCACGTCGTTGGACGGCTTCGATCCGCGCACCGCCTCGGAGGCCGGCTGCATCCTCGTGTGGGGGGCGAACCCGTCGGCCTCGGCCCCCCACCAGCACGAGCAGTGGCTACCCGAGGCGCCGGGCACCGTCGTCGTCGTCGACCCCGTCCGGACGGCCACCGCCGAGCAGGCCGACCTGCACCTGCAGCCGTTCCCCGGCAGCGACGCCGCACTCGCCTTCGGGTTCCTGCACGTGCTGGCGCGCGACGGTCTGGTTGACCGGGCGTTCCTTGACGAGCATGCGGTCGGAGGCCGCGATCTGCTGGCGCTGGCCGAGCCGTGCGACCCGGCGTGGACGTCCGCTCGTACGGGCGTGCCCGCTGAGCTGGTGGAGCGGGCGGCCCGGGTGTACGGCGAGGGGCCGTCGCTGCTGTGGATCGGGCAGGGCCTGCAGCGCCAGCCGGCCGGCGGCAACGTCGTGCGGAGCGTCGCCACGCTCCCGGCCGTGACCGGCAACCTGGGGCGGCCCGGCTCAGGCTTCCTGTACCTGAACGGCTTCGGCAACCGTGGCGTCGATGAGGACTACCTGAGCGGCGCCGACACGTACTCGGACGTTCCCGAGGCCATCCCCCACTCGACGTTCGCGGCCACGCTGGAGAACCCGGCGAGCTCCGGCGCACTCGTGTGCTGGAACGTGAACCCGGCCTCCTCGTGCGCCGAGCAGCGGCGGGTGCGCCGGGCGCTGGAGCGCGAGGACCTGTTCACCGTGGTCGTCGACCTGTTCGCCACCGACACGGCCGACCTGGCCGACGTCGTGCTCCCCGCCGCGAGCTGGCTGGAGTGCGACGACATCGTCGTGCCGTACTTCCACCGCGCGCTGGCGGCGCAGGTGAAGGCGGCCGACCCGCTCGGGGAGGCGTTGCCCAACAGCGAGATCTTCCGGCGGCTGGCTGTTGCGATGGGCCGCGCCGATCCTGCGCTGGTGGAGGACGACGCGTCGATCATCGACACGGTGCTCGACCGCTCCGGCGCCGGAGTGTCGTTCGCCGAGCTGGCGGCACGGGGGACCGTGTGGCCGGATTCACGGCCTGTCGTGCAGTTCGCCGACCTGCGCTTCCCCACCCCGAGCGGCCGGGTCGAGCTCGCCTCGGCCGCCGCCGCCGCCGACGGGCACGGGCTGCTGCCCCGGCCGGACGCCGACGCCCGGCCCGCGCCCGGGCGGTTGCGGCTGCTCTCCCCCGCCTCTCCGTGGTCGGTCAACTCCAGCTTCTCCAACGACGTGAAGGTGGCGCGGCAGGCGGGCGAGCTGACGCTCAGCCTGTGCGCGTCCGACGCCGCAGCGCTGCAGCTGTCCGACGGCGCGCTGGCGTTCGTGCGCAGCGACGCCGGGTCGCTGACGGTGCCGGTGCGGATCACCGACGCGGTCCCCGCCGGAGTCGGCCTGATCCCCAAGGGCGGCTGGCCGAAGCTGCGCGCCGGCGGGGCGAACGTGAACGCGCTGACGCTGGCCACCGAGAGCGACATGGGCTCCAGCAGCACCGTGCACGGACTGGAGGTCGAGGTCACCGCGCAGGAGTCGGCGTAGGTGCGCGGCGCGGTCGATCATGCCGCGGTGCTCGACGGCGAGCCGGCCGAGACGTTCCTGACCCGCTATCCGCCGTTTCATCAGTTCGACGCCGTGCAGCTCGGCGCGGTGCTGCACGGAGCCGCGCGCAAGTCGCTGCCGGCCGGCGCGGTCGTGCTGGTCGAGGACGGGGTGCCGGCCACCGGCCTGTGGGTCGTGCTCGACGGCTCGTTCGAGGTGCTGCATGAGGGCGAGGCGATCCAGGTGCTGGAGCCGGGCGAGTGCTTCGGCCACCCGTCGCTGCTGACCGGGATGGCCCCGGCCTTCACGGTCCGTTCGCGCGAGCCCTCAGAATGCGTCGTGATCGCCGCGGCGCCGGCCCGCGCGCTGCTCGGCACCCCGGCGGGCGCGGAGTACGTGGCGCGGACGTTGCGCTGGCGGCTGACGAGCGCCGGCCATACGGTTCATGCGCTGCGCGACGTCGGCACCACGCCGGTCTCGGCGATCATGCGCCCGGCGCGATTCGTCTCGCCCGAGACCCCGGTCCGAGAGGTCTTGGACGCGCTGGCCGATGTCGAGGCGGTGCTCGTGGCTGGCTCGCCGCTGGGGATCGTCACCGACGCCGACGTCCGCGTGGCGGCCGCGGCGGACCGCTTGGCGCTCGACGCGCCCGTGGCGACGCTGGCCCGCTCGCCGGTTGCCACCACGCCGGTCGGGCAGCTTGCCGTCGAGGCCACCGTCGACATGCTCAGCGCCGGCGCCCGCGAGCTGGTCGTGCTCGACGGCGAGCGCGTGTGCGGCGTGCTGAGCGCCGGGGCACTGCTCGGACTGGAGGCGCACAGCCCGATCGCGCTGCGCCACACCGTGCTCGGCGCCGCCGATGAGACCGTGCTGCAGCGCGCCGTCGCGCGCCTCCCCCAGCTGTTCCTGACGCTGGCGCGCGCCGGCGTTCCCTCCCGGGATCTCGGCCGTGTGCTCAGCCTCCAGCACGACGCGGTCGTGGCCCGGCTGATCGACTTCTCGATCTGGCGCAGCGGACCGGCGCCGACGGCGTGGACGTGGCTCGACCTCGGAAGCTCGGCCCGCCGCGAGTTCACGCTCGCCTCCGACCAGGACAACGGGCTCGCCTACGAGACCCCGCAGCCCGGCGAGGAGGACGCGGTCGACGGCTACTTCGCCCGGCTCGGCCGCGACGTCAACGAGGGCCTCGCCCGCTGCGGGTTCGGCGTCGACAACAACGGCGTGATGGCCGGCGACCGGCGCTGGCGGATGTCTCGCGCGGACTGGTTGCGCACGTTCGACGACTGCCTGCGGATTCCTGACGAGTCGCACCTGATCCGCGCCACGGTGGCGTTTGACTTCCGCACCGCCGCCGGCGGCCTGGCTGTGACCGCGGCGCTCGACCAGCGCATCCGCAGCGCCCCTCGCCACCCCGAGTTCATGGGCCTGCTGGCCCGAGCCTCGACCGGGTTCCCGGTCGCGCTCGGCTTCCGCGGCCAGCTGGCCACCGGCCGCTACGACGAGGGCGCCGGGCATCTGGATCTCAAGCGCGGCGCGATCATTCCGCTGATCAACCTCGTCCGCTACCACGCCATCGCCCACGGCGTGACGATCTCCTCCACGCTTGACCGGATCGAGGCGGTGGCCAGCGTCGGCGGACTGTCGAGCGAGGCGGCCGATGCGCTGCGGGAGGCGTTCGAGGTGATCACCCGCCTGCGCTTCGAGCATCACGCTGCGCTGATCGCGGCCGGCGCACCGCCGGACAACCTGATCGATCCCAGCGCGCTTGCGCCGATCGCTCGCGGCGAGCTGCGCGAGGCGCTGCACCAGATCCGGGCCGCGCAGCGGCGCGCCGGTGGCTGATTAAGACGGCGTATAGCTGTAGCGCGAGCGCCCACACTCGCCGCTGCAATTGTGCGTGTCGGCGACATTGACCAGGTCCGGTCACGGTCTAGGCTGCAGATCGTGTGCGGGATCGCAGGCCTCTACACCAAATCACCGGCGCTCCGGGCAGAGCTCGGTGCCCATCTGGCGGCGATGCTGACGCAGCTGCGCTTCCGCGGGCCCGACAGCGCCGGCGCCGCCTTCTACCGTGACCCGGCGCCGCCGGGGAGTTGCAAGGTCTCGTTGCACGACCCCGGTGAGTCGCGGTGGGAGGAGCTGGGCGCGGAGCTGAGCGAGCGCTTCGGTGGGATCGTGGCGCCGGTGGTGCGCGGCGGTCAGGCGACGTTCGTGCTCCCGGCCTCCGCCGACGAGGCGCAGGCGTGGCTGGCCGAACATCACCCATCGCTGGCCGTGATGTCCGCGGGCCGCCTGATCGAGATCTACAAGGCGGCCGGAGCGCCGGGAGAGTTCGTCGAGCGCTTCGGGCTCGACGAGCTCGACGGCAGCCACGCCCTCGGCCATACGCGGATGGCCACCGAGAGCCGTGTCACCACGGAGGGCACGCATCCGTTCTCCACCGGTCTTGACCTGTGCCTCGTCCATAACGGCTCGCTGTCAAACCACAACGGCCTGCGCCGGGTGCTGCGCCGCGAGGGGATCCGCTTCCAGTCCGAGAACGACACCGAGGTGGCCGCCGGGTACCTGACCTGGCGCCTGCGCGAGGGCGACACGCTGGAGCGCGCGCTGGAGCGCTGCATGGACGACCTCGACGGCTTCTACACGTTCGCCGTCGGGACGGCCGACGGGTTCGCCGTGCTGCGTGACCCGATCGCCTGCAAGCCGGCGGTGATGGCCGAGACCGACGAGTGGGTGGCGATGGCCTCCGAGTACCGGGCGATCGCGGTCCTCCCCGGCGCGCAGGACGCCGAGCTGTGGGAGCCCGAGCCGGGGCGCGTGTACAGCTGGGGCACACCGGTGGCGGCCTGATGGCCGTTCGCGAGCAGCTGTTCTTCGACCTGGCGCCCGAGGGCAGCGTGCGCGCACTGAACCGCGCCCTCCACGAGCTGGCCGGCACGGAGTCGCCGCCCCCGGTCGTGGTGGCAAACCCGAGCGGACGGCACAGCATCGCGGCCGGGCTCGACGCCCCGTTCGAGGTCGAGATCGCCGGCCACGTCGGCTACTACTGCGCCGGGATGAACAAGCTCGCGTCGATTCGCATCGGCGGCAACTGCGGCGTCGGCGTGGCCGAGAACATGATGTCCGGAACGGTGATCGTCGCGGGGAGCGCGTCACAGTCGGCGGGCGCGAGCGCGCACGGCGGGCTGCTGGTGATCGAGGGCAACGCCTCGGCGCGCTGCGCGATCTCGCTGAAGGGCGCTTCAGTGGTGGTGCGCGGGTCGGTCGGGCACATGAGCGCATTCATGGCCCAGTCGGGCGCGCTGCTCGTGTGCGGCGACGCCGGCGAGGCGCTCGGCGACTCGCTGTACGAGGCGCGGCTGTACGTCCGCGGGACGGTGGCCGGGCTGGGCGCGGACTGCGTCGAGAAGGAGGTGCGCGACGAGCACCGCGTCGAGATCGCTTCCCTGTTGGAGCGCGCAGGGATCGACGACGTCGGCGCGGACGAGTTCCACCGCTACGGCTCCGCCCGTCAACTTTATAATTTTCACATTGACAACGCCGGGTCCTACTGATGTCTCGCGAATCGGCCACCTTCGACCGGGCGACGATCGCCGAGATCCAGCGCGCCGCGCGCGAGGGCATCTACGACATCCGCGGGTTCGGGGCCAAGCGCCACGTGCCGAGCTTCGACGACCTGCTGTTCCTGGGGGCGTCGGTGTCGCGCTATCCGCTGGAGGGCTACCGGGAACGGTGCGCCACCGATGTGGTGATCGGGACCCGGTTCGCCTCTGAGCCCGTGCGGCTGGAGATCCCGATCACGATCGCCGGAATGAGCTTCGGCGCGCTGTCGGGGAACGCCAAGGAGGCGCTCGGCCGGGGCGCCAGCGCGGTTGGTACCAGCACCACCACGGGCGATGGCGGGATGACCCCCGAGGAGCGTTCGCATTCTTCGAAGTTGGTGTACCAGCTGCTGCCGTCACGGTACGGGATGAACCCGGACGACCTGCGGCGGGCCGACGCCATCGAGATCGTCGTCGGCCAGGGCGCGAAGCCGGGCGGCGGCGGGATGCTGCTCGGCCAGAAGATCTCCGACCGCGTCGCGGGGATGCGCGACCTCCCGACCGGGATCGACCAGCGCAGCGCCTGCCGGCACCCCGACTGGACGGGACCCGACGACCTGGAGATCAAGATCGACGAGCTGCGCGAGATCACAGACTGGCGGATCCCCGTGTACGTGAAGGTGGGCGCCTCGCGCACCTACTACGACACCACCCTGGCGGTGAAGGCGGGCGCCGACGCGATCGTCCTCGATGGCATGCAGGGCGGCACCGCCGCCTCGCAGGAGGTGTTCATCGAGCACGTCGGGATTCCGATCCTGGCGGCGATCCCCCAGGCCGTGCACGCTCTCCAGGAGCTTGGAGTCCACCGCGAGGTCTCGTTGATTGTCTCCGGCGGGATCCGCACCGGGGCCGACGTCGCCAAGGCGCTGGCCCTCGGCGCCGACGCCGTCTCGATCGGCGTGGCGGCGATGATCGCACTCGGCGACAACTCGCCCGCTCTGGAGGACGAGTACCGCGCGCTCGGTAGCGCTGCGGGCGTGTACGACGATTGGCACCTCGGGCTCGACCCGGCCGGCATCTCCACCCAGGACCCGGTGTTGGCCGCGCGGCTCGACCCGGTGCTGGCCGGCGAGCGGCTCGCCAACTACCTGCGCGTGTTGACCCTGGAGACCCAGACGCTCGCGCGCGCGTGCGGGAAATCGCACGTGCACAACCTGGAGCCCGAGGACCTGGTCGCCCTGACGATCGAGGCCGCGGCGATGGCTCGAGTGCCGCTCGCCGGCACATCATGGATCCCAGGGGGGTGATTTTCGCTCGCTCGGGGCTTTGTGTCCTGTGGTGGCGGTCGCGCTGTCGGGAACGGCGCTGGGGAGGGGGCGGGTGGCCCGCTGGTCTGGCCGCCGCCCGTGACCTGGTGCGTTCGTGCCGCGTATCGAAGGTGTCGAGTAAATACCCGGATTGCCGATCGGCGCGCGCACGCCGCAGGAACGCTTGAGGTGACGTTCCCGCCGAATAGCGGCGGAAACGTACAGGTAGGCGCCTCGGACGCGCACGCCAGACCACGCCGCCGTCCCGGCGCCGGTCTAGCTATTGACCGCGCAGAAAGTGGCGGCATTCGCGAGGAACTGCGCAACATCGCGCGAGCGCAACTGCTCGGTCTGGGGTCAGCAGCCCGGGCGTCGGTCGTCGGGTTCGCTCCGGCGATCTACATGGTCAATGCCACGGTGCCGACTGCGAGATGGCTCGGCTAGGCGTGATCATCGACCGCCGCCTGGCGGACCTCCACGGGTGATCCCGACCGCTGTCGCCGGGACAACCGGGACAACCGGGACGCCGCGGCGGCGCCGGCGATCAGCATCAGGACTCCGTAGACGCCGGGGACGGCGCCCGCGGCCGTGCCGAACGCCTGGGTCGCCAGCGCCGCCGCGACGGCGAAGTCGCGCATCGCGATCCCGAACGCCCCAGGGACGGCGGACGCGCCGCGCGCCGCCGCGCGCAACCACGCGAACGCGCCGGCGCCGGAGACAGCCAGGAACAGCGCGCTGGCCAGCACCGCCGCGGCCAG
>DASZLC010000212.1:0-5968 GCA_035552615.1 Solirubrobacteraceae bacterium | reverse complement strand
GCGGAGATGCTGGAGCGGCGCGTCGAGACGCTGGCCGAGACGCGCGCCGGCGCGGTCGATGCCGCCGTGGCCGAGCTGCAGCGCGTCGAGCGCGACCTCCACGACGGTGCGCAGGCGCGGCTGGTCGCGCTGACCATGGACCTCGGGCTGGCCGAGCAGCGGCTGGCCAACGCCGACCCGGAGACGGCGATGTAGCACGTGGCCGCCGCCCGCGGGCAGGCGCGGGAGGCGATGGCCGAGCTCCGTGATCTTGTGCGCGGGATCGGCCCGAGCATCCTCACCGACCGTGGGCTCGACGCCGCGCTGACTGCGCTGGTCGCCGGGCGCCACCCGCCCGTGACGCTCCGCAGCGAATACCCCGGCGCCGACGTCGGCGCGCGCGAGATCGCCGCCTATTTCGTCGTGTCCGAGGCACTGACCAACGCGCGCAAACACGCGCTGGCGTCGACGATCTCCGTCCATGTGTGGGCCGACGCGGCGCAGCAGTTGCTCGTCGAGGTCGTCGACGACGGCGTCGGCGGCGCGGACATGCGCGACGGCTCCGGGCTCACCGGCCTGGCCAAGCGCCTCGCCGCGCTCGACGGCACGTTGAACGTGTCGAGCCCGCACGGCGGACCGACCACGGTGCGAGCGGAGATCCCGTGCGCGTCGTGATCTGCGAGGACCTGGCGCTGTTGCGCGACGGCCTCAAGCGCCTGCTTCAGGACAACGGGATGGAGGTCGTGGCCGCGGTCGACAACGGCGAGCACTTCGTCTCGGCGGCGTTCGGCCACAAGCCCGACGTGTGCGTCGTCGACGTGCGTCTGCCGCCGACCTTTCGCGACGAGGGCCTGCGGGCCGCGCTGGCCGCCCGCGAGCGGATGCCCGGGCTGCCGGTGCTGATCCTCTCGCAGTACGTCGAGCAGACCTACGCCGGCGAGCTGCTCGCCGACGGCGTCGGTGGCGTGGGGTACCTGCTGAAGGACCGCGTTGGCGACGTCGATGAGTTCGTCGCCGCCGTGCGCAAGGTGGCCGCCGGGGGGACCGTGCTCGACCCCGAGGTCGTCGCCCAGATCCTCGCCCGGCGGCGCTCGACGGCGATCGACAGCCTCACGCCGCGCGAGCGGGAGGTGCTCGGGCTAATGGCGGAGGGACGTTCCAACCAGGCGATCGCCGAGGCGCTCGTCGTCACCGCCGGTGCAGTGGAGAAGCATGTCTCCAGCATCTTCGGCAAGTTCGCGCTGCCCGCGAACGACGAAGACAACCGGCGGGTGCTGGCCGTGCTCGCCTACCTGCGCGCCGACAGCTGAGCGTTAGGACGCCTGGCGTTGCAACGCGGCGCGGACGAGCTCGGTCAGCGGGCTGCGCAGGGCGCGCAGGCCGTCGACGTCGCGGGCGGCGAGCCGGGCGGTGACGAGCGTGATCACCGAGGCGACGAGCGCCTCGCAGGCGAAGCGCTCGCCGGCCGTGCGGGCGCCGAAGGTCGTGATCGCGAGCTGGACGAAGCGGCCCTGGATCTCGGCGCGTGCCTGCAGCACCCGGTCGCCGGCGGCGTAGACCTCGACCATGAACAGCCGGGCAAAGGCCGGCTCGGCGGCCAGCGCATCGAGGTAGGCGGTGATGGTGTGCTCGAAGCGGTCAAGCTCGGTTCCCGGTCCCGTGGCGTTGCGCTCGACCTCGGCCAGGATCACGCCCGCGACGGTCTCGTAGGCAGCGATGAAGCAATCCTCCTTAGAGGAGAACAGCTGGTAGAACGTCTCGCGTCCGATGCCGGCGCGCCGCAGTACGTCGGCCACCGTCGTGTTCACGTAGCCCTTCTCGGCCATCGCCTCGGCGATCGCGCGGAACAGGCGCGCGCGCTGGACGCCGACGACGTGCTCGCGGCTCAGGCCGTGCGAGCCGCGCGGCAGACGGGGCGGGACCTCGTAGCCCTGGGAGCCCATCACCCGATGATAGTCTTACGAACACCAACGTTCGTGAATGTCCGGCCCGGCTAAACTCCGGTGGACGTGGCGCGGGAACACCACATCGGGCACCGGGAGCCTCGGTCCTGAGCACAGATCCTCCTCCCAACGAGCCCGAATACGACCGCGGTCACCGGCTGGCCCGGGAGGGCGATCTCGCCGCGGCCGAGGTGGCGTTCCGGGCCGCCGACGCCGACGGGCACGCGGCCGCTGCGACGGCGGTCGGGCTGATCGCCGAGTCGCGCGGCGACAGGGCCGAGGCGCACGAGGCCTACCAGCGCGCGTTCGATCGCGGCGATCCGATGGGCGGGGTCCGGCTTGGGCTGCAGCTGTCGGCGGCGAATCGGTGGGACGAGGCAGAGGCGATCTGGGACCAGGCGGCGCGGCTCCCGGCCCGCTCAGAGGATCCGGAGATCAAACTGGAGACGATTCTGCGCGGCCCGGCGGCGCCGCCGCCGCCGGCGCCGTTGCCATCGACGGCTTTGCGCTCGCCGTTCATGAGCCCCGTGCTGATCGGGGCGGTGACCGTGGCCGCCCTGTTGATCGGGGTGTTCCTGGCCTACAACTCCAACAAGGGTCTGCCGTTCGTGCCGACGCGCGAGTTGAAGGTCGATATCGGCGACGGCTCGGATCTGGTGGTCGGCAACGACGTGCGCGAGGGCGGGTTCCTGGTCGGCCTCGTCTCGGGCACGCGCGCGGTCACGGTGAACGGCACCACGATCGCGCAGCTCACGCTGAAGCTCCAGGGCGCCCAGGAGAAGGTCCCGATCGACTCGCGCGTCGCGATCGACTCGAAGTCGCTGCTCGGGCTGAAGTACGTGGAGATCGCGCGCGGCCGCTCACGCCGGTACTTCGCCAACGGCGGCACCGTGCCGGTGGGCCAGACCAACGTCCCCGTGCAGCTCGACGACGTGTTCGACACGTTCACGCCACCGACACGCCGGGCGATCCAGCACGCATTGGTCGGGGTGGGTGACGTGCTGGCGGGCCGGGGCGGCGATCTGAACGACACGATTCACAGCCTGCCGGCGCTGTTCGGGAACCTGGAGCCGGTGGCGGCGTACCTGTCGGCGCCGAGCACTGAGCTGATCCGGTTCATCGACCAGCTGAACGGGTTCGTGGGGACGGTCGCCCCGTTCTCCGCCACATTCTCGCAGCTGTTCACCGATCAGGCGACGACGTTCGGCGCGATCTCGCGCTATCCGACCGATCTGGAGCGCACGATCGCGCGGTCGCCGTCGACGTTGTCGGTGTCGACGGCGTCGTTGCGGGCGCAGCAGCCGCTGCTGACGGACTTCGCGTCGTTGGGCCGGGCTTTGCAGCCGGCGACGGCGTCGTTGCGTTCGGCGTTGCCGCAGATCAATCCGGCGATCGAACAGGGGGCGCGGGTCCTTGGTCGCACCCCGCCATTGGACGCCCGGCTGCAACGCGTCCTGGCCTCACTGAAGAATCTGGCCAATGCGCCCGGAACGAACCTGGCGCTGAACGGGCTGACGGCGACCACGACCGAGCTCGATCCGCTCATCAAGTACCTCGGCCCGTACGTCACCGTGTGCGACTACTGGGATTACTGGTGGAACGATCTGGCCGGGGATCTCGACGAGGAGACGACGTTCGGGTACGCCCAGCGGGTCAGCCTGAACCTGGCCAACCTCGCCCAGACGAACAACCTCGGTACGCAGGGCGCGTCCGAGCCGGTGAACGGGGGCGGGGGCAACTCGCTGCTCGGCGGCAACGAGTACCTGCACGACCCGAGCTACGGCGCGGCAATCGACAACGCGGGAAACGCGGACTGCGAGCTCGGCCAGCGCGGCTATCCGCTGAAGCTGAACCACTCCGACCCGCAGGGTCGCGACTTCGACACCGATCCGCACACGCCGGGCGATCAGGGCTCGACATTCAAAGGCCAGAGCCACGTGCCGAAGGGCGAGACGTTTAGCCGCAACCCGCTGTTCGGGCCGCAGCTGGCGAACAACCCCAGCAATCCGTAAACTCAGTGTACACTGAGGTCGCGGCAGCGGCTAATGAAGGGCGGCGTGTGGAAGGATCTGGCGAGCAGCGGCGGGATTGGATTCCCCAGGGGCGTGTGCGGCGCGCCGTCCCGGTCGCCGGTCTAGCGGCACGGACCGCCGGCGAGGCGGTGGTCGCGGCGCTCCGCGGGAAGCGCACCCCGAACGCGAAGGCGGAGTTCTACGCGCGGACAGCCGAGCGCTACACGGACGTGTTCGGGAGCTCGAAGGGCGCGTTGATGAAGGCCGGCCAGGCGATGTCGTTCGTCTCGCTCGGGCCCGCGATACCCGTCGAGTTCCAGACGGCCTGGCGGGCGGCGCTCGGGCGGCTGCGGGCCGACGCGCCGCCGATGGCGCCGGAGCTGGCGCGGGAGGTGCTGGCGCAGGAGCTGGGTCAGCGGGCCGAGCAGGCGTTCGTCGAGTTCGACTGGGAGCCGCTGGCGGCGGCGTCGATCGGCCAGGTCCACGCGGCGCGCCTGGCCGACGGCAGGCGGGTGGCGGTGAAGCTCCAGTACCCCGGCGTGGCGGCCGCGATCCGCGCCGATTTGAAGAACCACGAGCTGCTCGCCACCTTTCTTGGCCTATTGCTCGGCATCTCTCCCTACCGCATGCGCGTCTCCCATCGCGCCATCGCCCGCGAGCTCGGAGCCCGGATCACCGAGGAGCTCGACTACGAGCTGGAGGCGGCCAACCAGGCGGAGTTCGCCCGCCTGTACCGCGGGCACCCGTTCATCCACGTGCCCGAGGTGGTGGGCGAGCTGTCGACCGCACGGGTGCTAACGCAGGAGCTGGTGCAGGGCGCGGGGTGGGAGGAGGCGCTCGGCGCCGAGCAGGGCTTGCGGGACAGCTGGGGCGAGGTGATCTACCGCTTCGCGTACGGATCGGTGCAGCGCTTCGGCCTGATGAACGGCGATCCGCACCCGGGCAACTACCTGTTTCACGATGACGGCAGCGTCAGCTTCCTGGACTTCGGGTGCGTGAAGCGACTGAGCAAGCCGCTCGTCGACCGCAACACCGCGATCATGCGCGCCTGCCTGCGCGGGAACATGAGCGAGACCTGGCGGGCGGCGGTCGAGGCCGGCGTGTGGGATCCATCGGACGCCGTCACGCCCGCCGAGGGGTTCGCCTTCTGGCGCGATGCGTTCAGGTTCTGTTGGGACGAGCAGCCGTTCACGATCACGCCCGACTACGCGGCCGCGTTCATCGAACGCCGGTACCTGCCGACCGGCCCGTCAAGCAACGCTCTGCGCCACGCGCGCGTGCCACCCGCCGACTACGCCCTGCTCAGCCGTATGGACATCGGTGCGATCTCGGTGCTCGGCGATCTGCGGGCGACGAACTCCTGGGGATCGATCGTCGCCGGCTACCTCGAGTCGACGCCACCCACGACCGAGATCGGCAAGGCGGAGCAGACCTGGCTCAGTGGCTCGGCGGTCACCGCCGATGCCTGGAGTTGATGCGAGGGTTATCTCGGCCGCGATCAGCGACCACTGGACCGGAGGACCCGGGTTCGTCACGAACGGCAACTGGGGTGGGTGGGCCGCCGGCCGCGAGGACTCCCCAGGACGTCCATCCCTGGTCATGACCCGTCACGGAAGGTTCCCCGGTCTTGACCGTGCCGGGTTGTGCATCGGATGGAGGGTGTCGCGTAATACCCGGATTGCCGATCGGCGGGAGTGTGCCGCGGGCACCCTTGGAGGCGCAGTTTCCTTCGAATAGCCCTTGGGTGCCATCCCCGACCGGTACGTGCGGGTGCGCCGCCGCGACCCGAGAGGGCTCGTTCAGGGGCTGGTCCCGGGTTGCGGCGTGGTCAGCGAAGCTTCCTCGCCGCGCGCGATCTCCATCGTCTCGGCCAGGCCGCGGCGAACCTCCAGCTCGATGGCGCGCTGGGCGAGCATCCGGATCGGCAGCAGCGGGCCCACCCAGCGAGGTGAGACGACGCGGCGGGACCGGCGGCCGATGGCGGACTCCAGCGCGTCGATGGCCGGGCCAACGGGAGACACGGGCAGGCGCCCA
>DASZLC010000211.1:0-1627 GCA_035552615.1 Solirubrobacteraceae bacterium | reverse complement strand
GACGAGCGGATGGCGTCGGTCGAGTCCGCCGTCGTCCGGCTGGAGCCGTACGTCGCCGACCTGAACCTCGCACTCCGGCCGCTGCGGCGCGCGCGCGCACGTTTCCCGAACCGCCCGATCCCCGAGCAGCCGGCCGGCGACGACGAACCGCCGAGCGAGGCCGCCGGCTGAGCGCAGGCCGTGTACTAGCCTCAGCCGCAGTGTCCGGGACTGCCGAAATCGCCCTCCGTCGTACGCCGCTGTACGACCGCCACGTGGCGGCCGGCGCCCGCCTGGTGCCGTTCGCCGGCTGGGAGATGCCGGTCCAGTACACGGGGGTCAGGCAGGAGCACCTGGCGGTCCGTGCCGGCGTCGGCGTGTTCGACGTATCGCACATGGGCCAGATCGAGACGCGCGGCCCCGACGCCGCTGCGCTGCTCCAGCGGCTCGTCTCCAACGACGTGCGCCGGCTCCCCGAGGGCGGCGCCCAGTATTCGCTGCTGTGCTCGGAGGACGGCGGCGTGCGAGACGACCTGTTCAGCTACCGCCTGTCCGACAACTGCTTTTTGACGGTAACGAACGCCGCCAACCACGAGCACGATCTCGAATGGATGCGCGCGCACGGCGGCGGGTTCGACGCCGACCTCGTCGACGCCGCGGCGCAGTTCGCGATGCTCGCCGTGCAGGGGCCGGGCGCCCGGGCGCTCGTGGCCGCCCTCACCGACGGTTCGCTGCCGGCGCGGATGCACTGCTGCGAGCGGGTCGTTGCCGACGCGGCGATGATCGTGTGCGGCACCGGCTACACCGGCGAGGACGGCGTCGAGCTGCTGCTCGCGCCCGCCGACGCGCCCGCCGTCTGGGACGCGCTCCTGGACGCCGGCGCGACACCCGCGGGGCTTGGCGCGCGCGACACGCTGCGGCTCGAGGCGTGCTTTCACCTGTACGGCAACGACTTGAGCCTCGACCGCAACCCGATCGAGGCGGGCCTCGGGTGGGCGTGTCGCGAGCAGACCGGCTTCATCGGCGCTGAGGCGATCGCCGCCGCGCGCTCCTCGGGGCCGGCGCAGCGGCTCGTCCCGTTCACCGTGGATGGGCCCGGCATCGCGCGCCAGGGTAATCACGTGGTCGGCGGCGGCGTCGTCACGAGCGGCACGTTCTCGCCATCGCTCGCGCGCGGGATCGGGATGGCGTATCTCCCGGCTGATCGAGCCGCGCCTGGTACTAGCATCGAGATCGACGTGCGCGGAACCGTGAGAACGGCGACCGTTCAAACCAAGCCCCTGTACAAGAAAAAGGATTCCGACTGATGGCCGACGCGAGCTACCCGGACGACCTGCTGTACCACCCCGAGCACGACTGGGCGCGCGCCGACGGGGAGGAGGCGACGTTCGGGATCACCTGGTACGCGCAGGACCAGCTCGGCGAGGTGGTCTTCTACCAGGCCCCCACGGTCGGATCGACGATCTCCAAGGACGAACCGTACACGGAGGTCGAGTCGGTCAAGGCCGTGTCCGACGTGATCGCGCCGCTGTCCGGCGAGGTGATCGCCGTCAACGAGGCGCTGGCCGATGACCCGGAGAAGATCAACGAGGACCCCTACGGCGACGGCTGGCTCGTGAAGGTGCGCCTATCCGATCCTTCCGAGACG
>DASZLC010000210.1:0-30450 GCA_035552615.1 Solirubrobacteraceae bacterium | reverse complement strand
CTCGATCACGAAGATCCCGCCGATCACAATCAGCAGCGGCGCGGTGTTGGTCATGATCGCCAGCGCCGCGATCGCGCCGCCGAGCCCAAGCGAGCCGGTGTCGCCCATGAAGATGCTGGCCGGGAAGCTGTTGAACCACAGAAAGCCGATGCAGGCGCCGATCAGGCAGGCGGCGACGAGCTCCAGGTCGTGCTCGCCGCCGGTGATGAACGTGATCCCCAGGTAGGCGGTCAGCGCGATCGCCGCGCACCCGGCGGCCAGCCCGTCGAGCCCGTCGGTCAGGTTCACCGCGCTCGTCGTGCCCGCCACGACGAGATAGATGAACACCGGGTACAACGGGCCGAGGTCGATCGAGGCGTCGACGAACCGCAGGCGGACGGTGTGGCCGAGCGGCGTCTCGCGGGTGACGATCAGCCACAGCCCGAGCGAGATCACGATCGTCGCGCCCAGCTTGGTGCGCGCCCGCAGCCCGAGCGAGCGGCGCCTGACGATCTTCATGTAGTCGTCGGCGAAGCCGAGCAGCGCGCAGGCCGCCGCCGTGGCGAACACGCCGATCGACTCCCAGTCGCGCGTCGACAGGAGCAGGTAGGGGATCGCGAAGGCGATGAGGATGATGATCCCGCCCATCGTCGGCGTGCCCGCCTTGACCTGGTGGCCCTTCGGCCCCTCCTCGCGGATGTTCTGGCCGAAAGCGCGGTGGCGCAGGAACGCGATAAACCGCGGGCTGAGGAACAGGCACAGCAGCAGCGACGCCGTCCCCGCGATCAGGACGCGCCCTGACTCGGAGTGCGTCACGTCGCCACCATCCCATGCAACGCGTGACACAGGGCGCCTAGCCCAACGCCATTGGAAGCCTTCACCAGCACGACGTCGCCGGGAGCGAGCAGCGTCGCCAGGAGCGCCGTGGCCTCCTCAGCATCGGCCGTCACGTGGAGCTCGCCGCCGAACCGCTCGCCGATGGCGGCGGCCAGCGGGCCGACGGTGACCAGGACCTCGACGCCGGCGGCGTCCGCCTGGGGACCCAGCTCGGCGTGGAAGGCGCGCGCCTCGGGGCCGAGCTCCAGCATGTCGCCGAGCACGGCGACACGCCGCTGCCCGGCAGCGGCGCTCGCGGCCAGGTCCTGGAGCGCCGCCCGCATCGACATCGGGTTCGCGTTGTAGCTGTCGTCGATCAGCGTGATCCCCGGCGCGAGGGCGACGTGCTGCCCCCGCCCCGGCCCGACCTCGAACTCGACCCGCCCCGACGGCGTCACCCCGACGGCGCGGGCGGCCCCGACCGCCGCCAGCAGGTTCCGGCGCAGGTGCGCCTGAGCGAACGGCGCCTGCAGGACGAGCGTCTCACCCGCGGCGTCGATCTCTAGGCGCTCGCCGTCGGAGGAGCGCAGGGTGATGTCGCCGCCGGGGCCGAACGTCACCGTGTCGATATCGTCGCGCCGGTGCGGCGCCAGCAGCGCCTCGCCGGCCGGGATCACGGCGCTCGCCCCCGGGGCCAGGGCGGCGATCAGCTCCGCCTTGGCGGCGGCGATCTGGGGCAGCCCGCCGAGCAGCTCCACGTGCACGGGCCCGATCGACACGATCACCGCCACGTCGGGCTCGGCGATCTGAGCCAGCTCGGCGATCTGGCCGGCGCCGCGCATCCCCATCTCCAAGACGAGCACCTCGGTGCCGGACGGCGCCGCCAGCAGCTCCAGCGGAAGGCCGATTTCGGTGTTGAAGTTGGCGCGCGAGGCGACGACGCGGCGGTGCGGGGCGAGCAGCGCCTTGACGAGTTCCTTCGTCGAGGTCTTCCCGGTCGACCCCGTGACGCCGATCACCTGCGCCTGGAGCGCCCGCCGCCATGCGGTCGCGAGTCGCTGCAGGGCGGCCAGCGGCTCGGGGGTTGTCATCCAGACCGCCCCGTCCGGGAGCTGATCCGGTGCGTGCTCCGGGGTGGTCAGGACTCCCCAGGCGCCGGCGGCCAGCGCCGCGAGGCCGAACGCGCCGCCGTCGACGCGCTCGCCCGGCAGCCCCACGAACAGCGTGCCGGGTCCCGCCTGCCGGGAGTCGATCACCACCCGCTCGGGCCCGGCGTGCGGTTCAGGCGCCGGCGCGCGCAGGCTGGCGCTGGCCGCCGTGGCGACCCGCTGGGACGTCCAGTCCTTCATTCCCGGCGGAGGATGTCATGCGCCACGGTCACGTCGTCAAACGGGAGCTTCACCCCGCCGGCGAACTCCTGTCCCTGTTCGTGTCCCTTGCCGGCGATCATGACCACGTCGCCATCCCCGGCCTGCTCGATCGCCTGGGCGATCGCGACGCGCCGGTCGACCTCGTGTTCGACGCCCGATCCGGCCCCGGCCAGCACCTCGGCGATGATCGCCTCCGGGTCCTCGGAGCGCGGATTGTCGGAGGTGACGATCGCGACGTCGGCGAGCCGCGCTCCGATCTCCCCCATCAGCGGGCGCTTGCCGCGGTCGCGGTCGCCGCCGCACCCGAACACGGCGATCAGCCGTTTATCTGTCAGCTCGCGCGCCGCCCGCAGGACGTTCTCCAGCGAGTCCGGCGTGTGCGCGTAGTCGACGATCACCGCGAACGGCTGGCCGTCGTCGACGGTCTCAAAGCGGCCGGGGACCTGGCCAGCGGTGGCGATCGCCGCCGCGCACGTTTCCGCGGGAACGCCGAGTCCGCGCGCCGCCGCGAGCGCGGCGAGCACGTTCGAGACGTTGAACTCGCCCCGCAGCGGCGAGCGCAGACGCAGCTCGCCACCGGGCGTGGCCACCGTGAAGGCGGAGCCGGTCAGCCCCGTCTGCACGTCGGCGGCGCGGTAGTCGGCGCCGGTATGGATGGCGAAGGTGACGGCCGACTCGCCCAGCTCGGCCGCCAGGCGGGCGCCGTAGGAGTCGTCGACGTTGATGACCGGCGTCCGGGGCGGCTCGCCGCGCACGAACAGGCTGCGCTTGGCCGCGAAGTACGCCTCCATCGTCGGATGGAAGTCGAGGTGGTCCCTGCTGATGTTGGTGAAGATCGCGGCGGCGAAGTGAATCGCGTCGGCCCGGTGCAGATCCAGGGCGTGCGAGGAGACCTCGATCACGCCGGCACGATCGCCGCCGTCGAGCATCGCCCGGAAGGACTGCTGCAGGTCGATCGCCTCCGGCGTCGTGCGCTGAACCTCGCTCGCAACGCCCCCGACGACGCTCATCACGGTGCCCAGCAGCCCGGTCGGTCGCCCGTCGGCCTCCAGCAGCGCGCGCAGCAGGAACGCCGTCGTCGTCTTGCCGTTCGTGCCGGTGATCCCGGTGGTGATCAGATCGGCCGTCGGATCGCGGTAGAAGCGGGCCGCGGCGGGGGCCATCGCGGCGCGGACGCTGCTGACGAGGATCTCGGGCACGCCGAGGCCCAGCGGGCGCTCGCAGACCAGCGCCACCGCGCCGCGGGCGACCGCGTCGGGGGCGAAATCATGACCGTCGCGGGTGAAGCCGGGGACGCAGAAGAACAGCGTCCCGGGCGTCACGGCGCGGTTGTCGTAGGCGAGCCCGGAGACCTCAAGCTCGCCCGCGGACGCCGACCCGCCGTCGATCACGTCTGCCAAGCGCATCGGCGCAGAGCGTACTCAGGGCTCAGGCGTCGATCAGATGCCGGCTGGGGACGCGCCGGTAGCCGGCGCGCAGGCCGTCGAGCTCGCCCACCATCGCCGCCGTCTCCTGGGCCAGCTGGAGGAACGGATGGCCGAGCGACTCGGCCGCCGCCTCGGAGGCCACCAGGCGCACCCAGCCGGGGTAGGCGAGCAGCGGCACGAGCGCCGCGACGGCGAGGAGCCCGGTCCGGCGGGTCAGGGCGGCGGCGCTCACGAGCGCGGCCACCGCCACCGGCGCGGGGTACACGATCAGCTTCGTCTGCGGGTGCTTCAGCGCGCGCCGCGCGTTGCCGCGCCCGTACGCCCGCGCGCGGCGAACGCTGTCGCCGACGCGATCGTGGAACCAGTGCCGGACCTCGGCCGTGGGCACGTAGGCGATCCGCGCCCCGCCCGGCCGGGCGTGGGCTCGCAGGCAGAGGTCCTCCTCCTCGGCACCGAAGCGGAACTCCTCGTCGAAGCCGCCCAGCTCGTACACCAGCTCGCGCCGGAAGGCCATGTTCGCCCCGACAACGGCGTACAGACGGTCGCGCGGCTCGACCTTGCCGAGCACCGTCCGCCGCACATACAGCAGCAGGCGATGGCCGGCCGCGCTGGACTCCAGCAGGTCGTCGCCGAGCGGGACCAGCGGGTTGTGGGCGGTGAGGAACCGCCGCACGAACGGATTCGGCGAGTCAGGCACGACGCGCCCGCCGGCGCCGTCGACGGCCGGGTCGGCGAACGCCTGCAGCAGCGTCGTCGCCCATCCGGGGTCGGCCTCGCAGTCGTCGTCGGTGAAGGCCACGATCGCCCCGCGGGCCGCGCTCACCCCGGCGTTGCGGGCGGCAGCCAGCCCGGCGTTGGGGCGCAGCGTGATCACCCGCGCGCCCGCCGCCGCGGCCACTCCGGCGGTGTCGTCGGTGGAGCCGTCGTCGACGACGATCACCTCGTAGCGTGTGGCGGGCAGCGTCTGCCGCGCGAGGCTCTCGAGCGCGGTCGCAAGGGTGCCGGCGCCGTTATGGGTGCAGACGATCGCGCTCAGCTCGGGCGCGGCGTCGGCGACACTCACAATTCCCCCTGGGTGTGCGCGCGGAACCACGCCCGGAGCCCCGCCTCGGTGCCGTAGCGCCCCGACTTCACGGAGTGCACGATGCCAAAGCCTCGCTCGACGAGCTCGGGCGGCGGGGCCGGCAGCCCGCTCCAGTTGACGCCGAACGGCTCTCCGGAATCGACCATCCCGCCCATGCGCAGGCCGGCGGCGGCGCAGTACAGACCGACGACAACGTCCTCGCCCAGCCCGGCGCCCACCCACGGCCGCCAGTCCCACTGCGAGGCCTGGGCGAGCAGCCGTCGCGACACGGCATACGCGCCGCCGAGGCAGTGCGCGCCAAGTTCATAGGAGCGATTCGCGCCCGCCGCGGCCAGCACCGCCCGGGCGGCCACCCGCTCGCGGCGGGGACGGACGCGCAGCCGCCACCCCCGGCCCGCTGCGGGCGCCAGGGACACCAACCAGGTACTCCGCCGCAGTCGCGCCGGCCACATCGACCAGTCGCGCCGGCCTCCGTCCGGCGAGCGATCGTAGGCGCCGAGGACGCCCAGCGACGGATCCGCCGCGAACGCAGCGCTGAGGGCGTCGGCGAACGGCCCGATCACCAGCGCGTCGGTGTCGAGCTTCAGCGCGAACTCGCCCTCGGCCCGCTTCATCGCCTCGATCGTCCCCGCGGTCATCGCGCTCAGCGGGTCGGGCGCGCGTCGCTCCCACAGTGCCGTGCGCACCACGGCGGCGCCGCTCCAGAAGCGCTCTAGCTTCCGGGGACGGGGCGCGTCGTCGATCAGGACGAGCTTCGGCGGGCCGTGCGCCCCATCGCGGCCGCACACCCGGAGGCTGATCAGCAGGTCGGCCAGGCGGTCGAGCTCGGCGGGGTCCGGGCCGACCGGAACGACCACGGTGAACCGCGGAGGGTGCGTGTCGGTGGACATCGACGCAGATCCTAATGGGCATGTCAGTGTCACCGCCTTCGGGTGCATCGAGTGACTGTGACATCCATCACATGGAAGTGGGACGTGGGACCCCTACCCCCTTTCCAGGGCATGAAACGTTAAATCTCGTCGTCGCCCACGTGTCCCAGCGGAGCGTCCTGCGCCTATACAAATGTCCATTTCTCGCCGAGCGTGTCCTGCTACGGTCGTGACTGTTTGCGTCCGGTCGAGGCGGTGCAACGTTTCATCGCCGCGAGTGTTGTTACCTCGGAGAGCCACCGGTCAGGGCGCTCGGAGTCGACACGAAAGCTCCGATCGACAGTTGGTCCGGAAAAGAGTGCCACCGATGTCACCTCGGCGGATGCACAACTCTCTGATGACACTGTTGTGAGGATCCTGTTACTCAGCCCGTATCCGCCTGAGCGCGACGGCATCGGCACCTACGCGGCCGCGCTGCACGGTGCGCTTGCAGCCGACGGCCACGAGCTGGGCGTGATCGCCGCACGCCGCTCCGAGCGGCCCCTGCCCGAGACGCTCGCCGCGCTGCCGGCGGCCGGCCGGAGCACCGACCGGGCGCTGGACGCGGCGACCGCGTTCGTCCCCGATGTCGTGCACGTGCAGTTCGCGATCGCCGCCTACGGCACGCTGCTGCCGTCGCTCGGACGCCTCGTGTCGCGGCTGCGAGGGCGCGGCGTGCCGATCGTCGTGACGATGCACGAGGTCACCCGCGACACCGCCTCGCTGCCGCTGGCCGGCGCGGCGATCTACCGTTGGGTGGCGGGCCTGGCCGACCACGTCGTCGTCCACACCGAGGCGGCACGTCGCCGCCTGGCCGACCTGCTCGGCTCGGGCAGACCCCCGGTCAGCGTCATTCCCCACCCGCGGACAGCGCTGCCGGGCGGCGCCGTGACGCCCGCGCAACTGCGCTCCCGGCTCGGGCTCGGACACGCGCCGGTGGTGCTGGCCTTCGGCTTCCTCGACGTCGACAAGGGGCTTCAGGACCTGATTGCCGCCGCCGGCCGGATCGCGCAGACGGGGCCGGCGCCCGACGTCCGGTTCGTCGTCGCCGGAGAGGTCCGGCGGCGGTTCGGCCCGTTCCGGGCCTTCGAGCTGCGCGACCGGGTGTACGCGTGGCGGCTGAGACGGCTCGCGCGGCGCCTGCGACTGCAGCGCCGCGTCACGTTCACCGGGTTCGTCCCGGCCGACGAGGTCCGCGCCTATTTCGACATGGCCACGATCGCCGTGCTGCCGTACCGCCGCAGCGAACAGAGCGGCGTCGCCAGCCTGGCGTCGGCCGCCGGCACTCCGGTCCTCACCACCGACGTCGGCGAGCTCGCCGCGCTGAGCACGGTACCGCCGGTCCCGCCCCGGGACCCCGCGCAACTGGCCGAGCGCCTGACCGGCTTTCTCGCTGCGCCACGGCCGCCACGGCGAGGCGGCGCGGGGCGAGCCGCCGGCGGTGACCTCGCCGAGATCGCCGCCACCACCGCCGCGCTCTACACCGACCTGGTGCCGACCACCACCGTCGTATGAGCGTCGAGCACCGCCCGGTGACCACGACCACCGGCGTCCACCGTCTCAGCTTCCTCGACGGGCTGCGCGGGCTGGCCGCCGTGTACGTGGTCATCTCCCATATCTGGGACACGGTCTTCGCGCAGCATCTTCCGGCCGACCAGCGGCTGCGCTCCCTCACCGCGTTCCTCGGCTTCGGCCGCTATGCCGTGGCCCTGTTCATCGTCGTCTCGGGCTTTTCGATCGGCCTCGGAGCGTGGAAGGGCGGGCTGCGGTGGCCGGGCGGGACGCGCACCTACCTGGTCCGCCGCTTCATGCGGATCTGGCCGCCCTACGCCGTCGCCGTGATCCTCTCCTCGCTGCTGGCGCTGACCGTCCTGTCATCGAAGGACGGCACGCTGTTCGACGGCGCCAACAGCATCCGTGCCTCGGGCGTCGTCACCCACCTGCTGATGATTCAGGACATCCACTGGGCGGGGCCGGCGGGGAGCACCGCGTTCTGGTCGATCCCGGTCGAGTTCCACATCTACCTGTTCTTCCTGCTCGTGCTCGTGCTGGTGCGCCGGTCGATCGGGTCCTGGGCGATCGTCGCCGCCGGGCTCGTGGCGCTCACCGGCATCGTCGCCGCGCTGCCCTCGGTGGCGGTGGCCCACTGGATCTACGGGCTCTCGCCCAGCCTGTACGCGCTGTTCGTGATCGGTTTCGCCGCCTCGGAGTCGGCCGCGGGCGGGCGGGCCGGCGTCCAGTTCGACGCCCGGCGCTGGCACCGCGCCGTGCTGGGACTCGGCGGCCTTGGCGCACTCGTGATCCTCGCCGACCACGCGCACTGGATCCCGCTCAGCCCGCTGAACGACCTCGTGCTCGGCCCGCTGTTCGCGTTCACGATCACGCAGTTGGTGCGAGGCCGCTGGCAGCCGCTGCAGCGGCTGCTCAGCTCGCGGGGGGCCGTGTGGCTCGGTGATTCGTCCTACAGCCTGTACCTGAGCCATGCGGTGGTGATCGAGATCGTGTGGCGCGTCGCCGTCGCGCCGGTCACGCGCCTCACCGCCCTGCGCCTCGTGCTGGAGCTGCTGCTCGGGACGGCGGCCAGCGTGCTCGTCGCGCGCGTCTTCTACGCGTGCGTCGAGCGGCCGTTCCTCCGCGGCCGCACCCTGCTGGCTGGACCAAACCGCGCCCCCCAGGGCGTCAGCCGCGCCCAACCGGAGCGAGCGGTCGCATGATCGCCCCCCGGCCCAACTTGCTGCGGCTGGCGATGCTGGCCACCACCAGCGGCGCCTGCACGCTGGCGCTCCGGGCGCGCGGCGTGCAATGCGACTTCGTCAGCTGCGACGGGCACCTGCCGAGCATCTACGCGCGCGGCCAGGTCCGCCTCGGGCGCGTGGCGCTGCGCGGGCGGCTCGTACCCGTGGAGCTCGGGGCGCTCGCCGGCGCCGTGCTGGAGATCGGCGACGGCACCTTCATCAACCAGGGCGCCTCGATCGTGGCGAATGAACGGATCGTGATCGGGAAGAACGTCAGGATCGGCGACTTCGTGGCGATCTACGACACCGACCACCACCCGGTCGACGAGCTCACCCCGACGCAGATGGGGCCCGTCACCGTCGGCGACGACGTCTGGATCGGGCGCGGCGCGATCCTGCTGCCGGGATCGTCGATCGGCGAGTACGCCGTCGTCGCCGCCGGAGCGGTCGTCAGCGGTGCCGTCCCGGCGCGCACGCTCGTGGCGGGCGCTCCCGCGCGGCACCTCAGGGACCTCAGCGCCGCGTCCGGCTGGAGGCGGCCGTGACCCAGCCGTTCGACCCGCCGCCGCGGCGATGACGGCCATCGCGACGCGGCCACCGCCGCTGGCCTTCACCGGCCGGCACTTCGGACCCGCGCGCCCGCGCCGGGCGCTGCCGTCGCTCGGCGGCCTGGCCCTGATCGCCGTCCTGCTGCCGCTGCGCGGCAACTGGGCCGCGGGCACGGTGCTGGCGCTGTTGAGCTTCACGGTCCCGGGCGTCGTCATGCTTCGCGCGGCCCGCGTCCCGGCCGCCGCCGTCCGCAGCTTCCCGCTGTACATCCCCGCCGCATCGGTGCTGGTGATGCTGACCGGCGGGTTGCTCGCCGATCTCGCGGGCCCCCCGTTGGGGATCGCCAAGCCGTTGCACGGCGACACCGCGGCGCTGACCGTGCTGGGGCTGGCGCTCGTGCTGTGGGCGGCCGGGATCCCGGCGCCCGACGCCGCCCGGCTGCGCTGGCGCGATGCGCTCCAGGATCCGGTCAACCTGGTGCCGTTCGTGATTCCGGCGCTGTCGGCCGCCGGAGCGCTGCTGCTGACCCACGGCGATGGCGTGTTCCTGGCCCGGGCCGCCGGGGCGCTCGCGGTGATCGTCGTCTTCGGGATGCTGCTGGCCGCGCCGCGCCTGACCCGAGCCCAGGCGGCGCTGCTGCTGTTCGCCTGCGCGCTAGCCGTGGAGTGGGCGTTCTCGCTGCGCGGCCAAGAGGTGGTCGGCTTCGACATCTCCAGCGAGATCACCGTCGCCCAGCACACGCTGTCGGCCGGTATCTGGCACCCGCTGCACCGCAACGACGCCTACGGCGCGATGCTGAGCCTGTCGATCCTGCCGAGCGTGCTGCACGCGCTCACCGGCTGCGCCCCGGTGCTCGCCTTCAAGCTCGTCTACCCGGTGCTCACCGCGCTCTTGCCGGCGTCGGTGTTCCTGCTCGCCGAGCGCCTGATGACGCGGCGCTTCGCCGTGCTGGCCGGCGTGCTGCTGCTCGTCCAGGACTACTTCTTCCAGCAGCTGCCGCAGCTGGCGCGCCAGGAGATCGGCCTGCTGTTCTTCATGGCGCTGATCGGGGCGCTGCTCGACCGTTCGCAGCAGCGCGCCTCACGCGTCGCGCTGGCGGTCGCATTCTCGGCCGGCCTCGTCGTCTCCCACTACTCCAGCACGTACCTCGCCGTCCCGGCCGTCGGCGTCGCGCTGGTGCTCGCCGTGGTCGCCCACCGCTGGCGCAGGACGATCGCGATGGCCGTCCCGCTGGCCTGCAGCCTGGTGATCCTGGCCGGCGGCTCGGCGCTGTGGTACGGCACGATCACCCACTCCTCCAGCAACCTGACCTCGTTCTTCTCGGCGCTGGAGACCAAGGGGCTGAACCTGCTGCCGAACAGCAACGGCAACATCATCTCCAGCTACTTCGACGGAAACCTGATCAAGGAGGTCAACGGCCGGACGTTCCAGCGGCTGGCGGGCACGGCCTATCGCGGTCGCACCGGCTACATCCACCCGCTGCCCGCCGCCGCCAAGCCGGCGTTCGACCTGCGCTCCGCGACCGTGCCGGCGCCGGCGCTGCGCCTCGGCGCGCTGGCCGCGGCATTCCAGCTGGCCTCGATCCTGGTCGGTCAGCTGATGCTGGTCATGGGGGTCATCGGCTCGTTGATGATGCTGTTCTCCCGGCGCGCCAGCCGGTCCGCGCGCGAGGTCGGGATCCTCGCTCTGAGCACCGTCGGCGTGCTGACGCTGATCCGCTTCAGCGGCACGATCTCGGCCGACTACAACCAGACGCGGGCGCTGTTGCAGTCGCTGCTGCTGCTGGCGCTGCCGGCGGCCTGGCTGGCCCAGCAGGTGCTGGCGCGGCTGGGGCGCCTGCGCACCCCCGCCGTGGTGGCCGTGGCGGCCGGGGTGGCGGCCACGCTCGCCTACCAGAGCTCACTCAGCAAGGTGGTGACCGGCGGCGGCACGCTGCTCGCCTACTCGCACTCCGGTGAGGACTACGAGCGGGAGTACATGACCCCGGCCGAGCTCGCCGGCGCCAGCTGGGCCTCCAGCATGAGCCGAGGCACGCTGCTCTACGCCGACCCCTACGGGCAGTTGCGGCTGTCGGCGGCGACCGGCGCCACCGCGCTCAACGAGGTCACGCCGCGGACGCTCGATCGCCGCGCCTGGCTGTACGGCACCCACACCAACGTCGTGCTCGGCCGCGCGCGGGGGACGATCGGCGACCACGCCGCCACCTACCGCTGGCCGTCCGCGTTCCTGAACACGTACTTCGACACCGTCTTCACCGACGGCGACAGCAAGGTCTACCACCGCTGACCGTGATCGACGTGATCGCCATCCCGCAGGACTCGAACCCCTACCAGGAGCTGCTCTACGCCCCGATGCGAGCCCGCGGAGCGCGCGTGCGCTACGCCGGCGAGCTGACGGCATCGCACACGCTGAACCTGCTGCTGCTCCCGCTGGAGCTGGCCGCGCTCCGGGCCAGGGGGTACCGGATCCTTCACGTGCACTGGACGTTCGGCTTCCGCCCGGCTGCGGCCCGGAGCCGCACCGCGCGACGAGCGTGGCGCTCGTGGTTCGAGCTCGTCCTGCGGGTCACCCGGCGGCTCGGGTTGCGGCTCGTGTGGACGGCGCACAACGCCCTCCCCCACGCGCCGGTGTTCGACGACGACCTGGCCGCGCGCCGGGCGCTGGTGAACGCCGCCGCCGTGACCATCGGGCACTCCGCGACCGCGCTGGCCGAGCTCGCCGCGCTCGCGTTGCCGGCCACCCCGAGCACGGTCATCCCGCATGGGCCGCTGTCCGCTCGCGGGGTCGCCGAGCTCGGCCCACCGCGGGCGGCGGAGCCGCGCACCGCGCTGCTGTTCGGCAACCTGGAGCCGTATAAGGGCGCGCAGGAGCTGCTGGCCGCGTACCTCGCCGAGCCGTCGCTCACGGGGCGGCTGCGGCTGCGAATCGCCGGCCACTGCGCGGACGCCGCGCTCGCCGCCGACCTGCGCGCGGCGGCCGACGCCGCCGGCGATGCGGTGGAGCTCCGGTTCGGGCGCGTGCCGGAGCTCGAGCTGGCCGCGCTGCTCGGCTCGGCCGATGTGCTGGTGTTCCCGTTTCGCCGGGTCACCACCAGCGGCAGCGTGCTCCTGGGGATGAGCAGCGCTCGCCCCGTCGTGGTCCCCGATCTGCCGGCCTTCCGTGAGCTTCCCGAGCAGGCCGTGTTCCGCTACCGGCCGGGCGTGGACGGCCTGCGAGCGGCGCTGCGCGCGGTGCTGGCGGCCACCCCGGCCGAGCTCCAGGCCAAGGGCGCGGCGGCACGCGCGGCCGCAGCGGGCACCAGCTGGGTCCAGATCGCCGCGCTCACGCAGGCCGCCTACGGCGGCGCGCTCGCGCGCTCCGGGTCAGCGTTGCTCGGCGAGCACCGACAGGACCCCGACCCCGTACGCCAGGTGATCGGCCACCACGCTCACGGCGCCGTGGCGGCGGGCGCGCCACGCGGGAACGGCCAGCAGCAGCGGGTACAGCGGGAAGACGACGGTCACCGGTAGGCCGAGGATGAACGCGGGCCACACCCACACGACCGGATCCTCCCGCCAGACTCGCCGGCGGCGGCGACGGTGCTTGGCGTACAGGCGTGCCTTCGCTCGCCCGTACATGTACGCGCGGCGCAGCTGCCGGCGCGAGGAACCCCAATCGTGCTCGACCACCGCCTCGGGGACCGAGCGGATCCGGTATCCACGGTCGACCAGCCGCCAGCTGAAGTCAAGGTCCGAGCCATACTCAAAGCGCTCGTCGAAGCCGCCGACCGCGGCGAACGCCTCACGCCGGAAGGCCAGGTTCAACGTCGGCGCCTCGTCGAGGTACTCGGAGCGTTGAACGCGCGCCACCTCCAGCCCGTAGTGGCTGGCCGAATCGGCGGGTGCCACGGCCAGCCCGGCGGCGACGCTCTCGCCCTGCCCGGCGATCGCGCCGGTCAGCGTCGCCAGCCACCGCTCGTGCGGGACGCACCCGGCGTCGGTGAACACGATCACCTCGCCGCCGGCGGCCGCGACTCCGGCGTTGCGCTGGTGTGGAATCGACACTCGGACGCCCGCCGGGGCGGTGAAGTCGATCCACCGCACCGTCGAATGCCGCTGCTCGATCCCGCGCAGGCGCCCCTGCGACGCGTCGACGACGATCACCTCGGCACCGCCGTCGAGCTCCGCGGCCTGTACCTGTACCTCTTTGAGTGTGTCGTCGAGCGAGGGCTCGTCCTTGCTGATGACAACGATCGAGATCACCCGACCCGAGGGTAACAGTGTCGAATTTAACGATCACCTTCGTCATCCTGAACTGGCGCAACGCAGCGGCCACCCGGGCCTGTGCCGACAGCATCGCGCGCCAGCGCTCGCTGCCGCCGCATGAGCTGATCGTCGTCGACAACGAGAGCACGCCGTCCTCGGCGCGCGCGCTGGACGGCGGCCCCTGGCGCCTCGTGACACTCGACACGAACCGCGGGTTCACCGGTGGCATGAACGCCGGCGCCGGCGCGGCCCGCGGGCGGTTCATCGCGCTGCTGAACAACGACGTGCGGCTGGCCGACGATTGGTCAGAGCGGGCGCTGGCGGCGATGGCGGAGCCCCGCGTGGCGATCGTCGGCGGGCGCGACGAGCACACCACCGTCCCCGTCGTCAGCCCGCTCGGGTTCCTGGCGCTGAGCGACGTGGAGCTGCCCCGCATGCGCGTCGCCGCCGTCGACGGTGGCCATCTGCTGATCCGGGCCACGGCATGGCGCGGGCTCGGCGGGTTCGACGATGATTTCTTCGCCTATCACGAGGATCTCGACCTGTGCGCCCGGGCCCTGGCCCGCGGCTGGCAGATCGTCTTTGACCCGGCGTTGCGGGTCAGCCACGCACGCGGTACGAGCAGCGACCGGGTCCGCTGGCGCCGTGTGTTCTGGGCCCGGCGCAACCGCACGATCTGGCTCGCCAAGCACTTCCCGCACGCGGCCTGGCGCGAGGCGATCCTCGCCGCCGCGCTGGAGTACGCGGCCGAGGGCGTCCGCGGCGCGCCCGGTGGACCGTCCGGCGCCGATGCCGTGATCGCGCGCTCGGCGGCGCTGGCCGGATGCTTGTGGGTGGTGACCCACGGACGCTGGCTGGCCGCCAAGCGCCGAACCAACATCGGCCGCGGCCTGTACGCCGACTCCTACCGCAACTACTTGGCCGAGGTGTACGACGCGATGACGGCGGTGTCGGCGTGATCGCCGTCGATGCGCGCTATCTGCGCCGGGCGAACGTCGGTATCTCCGTGTACCTGAGGGATCTGATCGCCGAGCTGCTCGCCGGCTATCGGCTGGTGCTGCTGACCAGCAGCGACGCGCACGCCCGGCGGCTACGGATCGAGTATCCGGCCTGCGACACGGTCGTCCTGCCCGAGCGGCGCGAGCTCGTCTGGGAGCAGCGGCTGCTGCCGCGGTTCCTGGCCCGTGCGCGGCCCGACGCCTACATCGCCGGCGCCAACCGCGGCCTCCCGGCGCGCTCGCCGCGCGGCACCCGGCTGATCCTCGTCGTCCACGACCTGATCCCGCTGCGCTGGCCGGTGCGCCACCTGCTGCGCGATCCGTTCCGCGGGGCGCGATACGTCCATGGGACGGCGCTGTCGCTGGCCCGCGCCGACCTCGTGATCGCAAATTCGCGCAGCACCGCGACCGACGTCGCGACCCTGCGCCGCCGGCGGACGGTCACGGTCCGGTACCCGACGATCCCCTCGTTGCGAGCGGCGGGGACGCTGCCGGCGGGCTGGCCTGAGGGCTTCCTGCTCCATTGCGGCGGCGCCGATCCCCGCAAGAACGTCGAGCGTTTGCTGGCGGCGCACGCCGGGTATCTCGCCGATGGCGGGACATTGCCCCTCGTCGTTCTCGGCACCGGCTTCGATGCGCTGCGTGCCAAGCTCCGAGGCGGGCCCGCGCTCGCCGGTGCCGTCTTCGCCGGGCAGGTATCGGAGGAGCTGAAGTGGCGGGCCCTGGCGCATGCCACCGCCGTTCTGTACCCATCGAGCTGGGAGGGCTTCGGCTTGCCAATCCTAGAAGCATTCTCCGCCGGCACGGCCGTCATGGCGGGCCTCGGCGGCGCCCAGCGCGAGGTCGGCGGCGACGCCGCCCTGTACGTTGACGGGCGCGATCGCGACGCGATCGGTGACGGGATCTGGCGCGTGCTCGATCCGGGATGGCAGGCGGCCGCCCCGGCCCGCGGCTATGCGCAGCTGGAGCTGCTCCGTCACGCGCGGCGCGACGCGCTCGAGATCGTCGGAGGACTCCTATGAGCACCGCCCAGCGCGTGCGCGTCGTCCCCTCGCCCGAGCACCGCAGGGCCCGCCGGCGGCGCCGGCGCGCCCGCCGCGGCGCGCTCGCGCTGGTGGTGGCGCTGTGTGTCGGCGGTGCCGCCTTCCTCGCCTCCTCGAATGATGTCGGCAGCGGGGACGGCGCCCCGGCGCGCCCCTGGGAGTGCGTGTCGACCAGCGACCTGACCGTGCTGGCGAGCTGGGAGCAGCTGCTGCACCGCCCGATCAACTGCGCGGTGACGTTCATCGACGCTGCCCCCACCTGGCAGTCCTGGGTCGATCCGTGGATCCTCCAATATCGCCACAACTGGCCGAAGTACGACTGGGTCGACTGGATGGCCGGCGGGCACGGGCATCGCCACATGGTGCTGACGCTGAGCTTGATACCGGCCGACCTGAAGGGCAGCGACTGGCTGGCCAAGGGCGCCGAGGGGGCGTACGCGCCGTACGCGCGGGCGCTCGCCGAGCGGCTGATCCGGGCCGGTATGGGCGACGCGGTGATCCGGCTCGGCCACGAGGCCAACGGCACCTGGTACGTCGACTCGCTGCCCGACACGCCGGCCGGGGACGCCGAATGGGCTCGCTTCTGGCGGATCACAGCGCTGACCATGAAAGCCGTGCCCGGCGCCCACTTCCGCTTCGACTGGACCGTCAACCCCGGCGTGCGGCCGATCCCGCTCGCCTCGTTCTACCCGGGCAATCGGGCCGTCGACGTGATCGGCGTCGACGCCTATGACGACCTCGCGGGGCCCGCGCCCGCCGGGTCCGGTCGCCTGCAGACGGTCCTCGACCAGCCCGACGGGCTCCGCGCCGTGCGCGCCTTCGCCCGCGCGCACCACAAGCCGATGAGCGTGCCCGAATGGGGAGTCGGACCACCGGCGGCGACGGGCGCGGGCGGCGCGGCCGGGGACGACCCCGCCTACGTGCAGGCACTGGCCGGCGTGTTCCACGCCGGCGGCGTGCTGTACGAGGCGTACTTCGACGGCGGCGTGCAGGGCCCACAGCTGCTGCACTCACCGCGGTCGCTGGCCGTCCTGCGCCGTGACTTCGGACCGGGCGGGGTCGCCGCGCCGTGAGTCGATCAGAGCCCGGTGGAGAGGGCTGCCGGTCCGCTGACGAGGAAGGTGCGGCCGTTGATGGCCACCTGGTTGGCCGCGTTCACCAGCTTCACCTCCCAGATGTGGAAGCCGGGCGCAAGCCGTGAGAGCACGTCGGCGCTCCGGCTCGTGCAGCGCTTCCACGCCCCGTCGAGGCTGCACTGTGCCTGGAACCGTCGGCTGGAGGTGAACGTGAACGTCGTCGCCGTCCGGATCACGGAGCCGTTACGTGGGCCCGAGGTGATCGTCAGCGGCGGGGTCACCGGCGCGGGCACCGCGACCTCGCGCTGGGCGGCGGCGACCGCGGCGCCGGTTGGCCCGAAATCCCCGCGGTAGGCCGCCAGGCTGAGCGGGCTGTTCAGGAGCTGGATGGCCTGATCGTCGGCGAAGAAGTAGGACTGGTAGGCGACGTCGTCGTGCTGGACCGCCGCCGCGATGCCGTTCACGTAGCTCGGATCGTCGCCGCCCTCCTCCTTGCCCGGTTCCAGCGCGGGACCGACCCCCCACTCGGGGATGCTCAGCGGCTTGTGGTGTGCGGCGGCGAAGGCGCTCACGGCGTTCAGCCCGTCGGGGCGCCCGGCGATCACCGGCCAGCGATTCCCGGCCGTCGGCACCCCGACGTCGTACAGGTCGACGCCGATGATGTCGACGACGTCGTCACCGGGATAGAACGAGCTGAGCGGTACGTCCCTGGTGTTGGCGTTCACCGTCCAGTCGAAGCGGAAATGCGCCCCCGGCACGGAGCGCATCGCCAGCGCCGTGTTGCGCCAGAACTGCACCCACTCGGCATCGCCGGTGCGCGTGTCGGGAATCGAGTCCGGGTACCACGTGCCGTTCGCTTCGTGGGCGAGGCGGATGATCGAGTGCCCGAGCCCGGCCCTGACCAGGTTCGTCGCCAGCGTCCGGGCGTCGCGGTCGAACGCCCCGGCGGCCCCGCGCGCCAGCCAGTCGGACGAGTTCTCCGACGCCGGGAACAGGTTCTGGGTGATCACCAGCTGGCGGTGGGCGCCCGGCTGCGTGGCCCAGCGTCCCCACTGCATGTCGGTGTACGTGTGGCGGATGAACCACGGGTCCTCCCATGCCGCCCACGTCGGCGCGGCGTCGTTGTACACCATCACGCAGTTGAAGCCGCGTCCGACGAGCCGGCTGAACGCGTCGAGAATGCTGATGTGGTCAGACGGGTACACGCAGGGCGTCTCGTGGCCGACGACCGGCCAGTCCCCGCGACGAGCCGCGGCCGCCCCGGCGGGCGCGGTGGCAAGCACCGCCGCGATCGCACAGCCGACAGCGGCGCGCCGGCGAACCCGCCGCCTGGCGTCGGCCCGGCGGTGCGGTGGCGGCGGCGATCCGGTGCCCCGTGACGTGATCGCTTCTGACAACGGACTCCGCCCGGAGTATGGCAAGTGAGCGGTGGGTCCTTAGCCGACCACGAAGGCGCGCGCGATCAGCGTTACCCGACCGGCGGCGTCGGTCACCTGCACGCTCCACCGGTGGTACCCCGCGCTGAGATTGAACAGGTTGTCACTTCCGGGCGTGGTGCAGGCCCGCCACCCCTGGCCGTCGAGGCTGCACACGGGGGTGTATAGGGAGTCGGTGGTGAATGCGAACGTCACCACCGTCCCCGGCGCCACGGTGCTCCCGTACGCCGGGCCGCCCGTCAGCACCAGCGACGGGGCGGTGGAGGCGGGCAGCGTCTGCGGCCCCTGCGCGCTCGGGCTGACGGCGTTGCCGAAGGCGCCGAAGTCGACGCGGTACGCCGCGATGCTGAGCGGGCTCTGCAGCAGCTGCATCGACTCCTCGCCGGAGAAGAAGTACGACTGGTAGGCGACGTTCGTCGACGCGACGACGCTGGCGATCCCGTTCACGTACTCGGCATCGTCGCCGCCGCCGGCATCGGTGGGGTTGAACGACGGCTCGACGCCCCACTCCGAGATGCTCAGCGGCTTGTCGTGAGCGGCCGCGAAGTCCTCCACCTCCTGAACGCCCATCGGGCGGGTGTCGATCGTGCTCCAGCGGTCCAGTCCCGGCCCCACCGCGCCGTCGTAGGCGTCGATGCCGATGATGTCGACGACGTCGTCACCGGGGTAGAACGAGCTGAGCGGAATGTCGCGGGTGTAGGAGTTGACGGTCCAGTCGAAGCGGAAGTGCGCGCCGGGCACGGAGCGCATGGCGAGCACCGTGTTGCGCCAGAACTGCACCCATTCGGCATCGCCGGTGGGGGTGCCGGGGATCGAGTCCGGGTACCAGGTGCCGTTCGCCTCGTGGCCCAGGCGGATGATCGACGAGCCGAGGCCGGCGTTGACCAGGTTCGTCGCCAGTGTGCGCGCGTAGCCCTCAAACGCCCCGCTGGCGCCGAGGTCCAGCCAGTCGGCCGAGTTTTCCGACGCCGGGAACAGGTTCTGGGTGATGATCAGCTGGCGGTGGGTGCCGGGCGCCGTCGCCCACGCCCCCCAGCTCATGTCGGCGTAGGTGTTCAGGAACCACGGGTCCTCCCAGCTCGACCAGTCGGTCGAGGCGTCGTTGTACGCCAGCACGCAGTTGACGTCACGCCCGACCAGCGCATCGAACTGCTCCAGCAGGCTGATGTGCTCCGACGGGTACACGCAGACGGTCTTGGAGTCGTCAATGTGGCCGCTCGACGGTGACGGCGTGGTGCCCGGCGGCGTGGTCGACACCGGGGTCGTCGGCTTCGGGGTCGTGGGTCGGGTCGCCACCGGCTTCGGGCGCACGGGCGTGCGGGTGACCGACTTCCAGGTCAGGATGCCCGCGGTCGAGGTGCGCTGGTGGCCGCTGGGGCGTCGCGGCTTGCGATGGGCGAGGTGCCCGGCGGCATGCCGCGCGGCGGCTCCGGCCGGGCGGGCCGACCACGCGCCGGCGCACACGATCACGATCGCGACCACGCTGAGCGCGGCTGCCGTTCCCCGCGGCAGCACGGCCCGGAACACCTGGAACATGCTCAAAGACCCCTAACTACGTTGGACTGGACGTAGTGTGGCGCATCGGCCGCTCGCTGTGGGAGCACGAGCGCAATTGGACGGATATCCGAGTGGCGCGGCCCGGCCGCGGCGCAGCCGGTCGTCGCCCGAGACGCAGCCGGTCGTCGCCCGCGAGGATCACGCGCGCACGCGCGCATCCTGGCGACGATAGGCCCGCACTAGGCCGAGGTAGGTTCCCCGCTCCTCGCGATCGAGCAGCACCCCGGCGACCACCAGCACGACGATGAACAGCCCGGCGAACACCAGAAACACGGGCAGTGACGGGAAGGCCAGGGCAGGAACGCCGAAGCGGAACAGCAGAAACGCCCCCGCGCACAGCGCGGCCGGGCCCACCAGGCGCCGCAGCACCCCGGCCAGCGGGATCGAGAGCAGCCGTGCGGCCTTCGGGAGGTAGTAGCCGAACGCCGTCACGGTGGTCGGGATCGTCGTCCCCAACGCCACGCCCTCGATCCCCATCGTTCGCGCCAGCAGCACGCTGCAGATCAGGTTGGCCGCGGCCTCGGCGACCGCCACCACCGCCATCCGCCGCTGCAGCTCGAAGGCCAACAGGATCTGCGTCGCCGTCGCCTGGACCGAGCTCGACAGCATGCCGATCACCAGCACGACCAGCGTCGCGGCCGACGACATCAGGCTGGGGCCGACCCACAGTCTCAGGAACTGCGCACCCCACAGCGCGAACAGGACCACGAACGGGCCGATGAAGCTCGTGACGACGCGCGTGGCCTCCAGCAGCAGCCGCCGCAGGGCGGCCAGCTCGTCCTGCGCGCGCAGCGACGCCGCCGCCGAGTAGGTCACTGAGTTGAACTGGTCGGTGACCGTCCGCACCGCCGTCGCCGGGCCGAGCGCCACCGCGTAGTGGGCGACGGCAATCGCGCCGAGCACGGCACCGACGACGACCGTGTCGGTGTTCCAGATCACCTTGTTGGCCAGGTTGATGATGAACATCCAGGCGCTGACACCCATCAGCGCGCGCGCGCGGCCGGGCTCGAACCGGCGCGGGTCGGGCACGATCCCGAACGCCCGGGCGGCGTAGACGATCTTCGCCGCGAACCCGAGCACGACGCACACCGCCCAGCCGAGGCTCAGCGGGATCAGGCCGCCCCCGGCGATCGCGATCGCGATCGTCGTGCCCGTGCCGCCGAGCGCCTGCGCGATCACGATCATGTTCTGCTGGCGGAAGTGACCGAACCCCTGGTTGATCCCTGTGTACAGACCGGCCGGGAAGGTCAGGCCGGCGACGCCGATCATCACGATGAAGGCGATTACGAACTGGTGGCGTAGCGGCCCCGCGATGTGGAAGGCCTGCGCGAACTCGCCCGCCAGGCTCGCCCCGACGGCGAGCAGCAGGAGTCCGGCGGCGCCGTAGATGAGCAGGCCGGTGCTGACGATGTCGCGCAGCTCGTCCCGATCGGACAGGTGCGCCCGCTCGGCCACCATCCGCATCACGGTCAGCCCCACCCCGAGGTCGAGCAGCGACGAGTACCCGATGATCGATGCGATCAGCGCCCAGCCGCCGTATCCCTGCTTGCCGAGGTGCCCCAGCACGATCGGCGTGGCGACGAACCCGATCAGCGAGACCGAGATCGCGCCGAGGTAGTTGAAGAACACCGAGCTGAGGATCTTGCGCGCATTCATCGTGTGTCACCGACGTTGAGTTCCAACATGTCTCTTTCGTGTCCGGATCTCGACACACAGTGCACTACACCCACCACGCAGCCGAGCGTGCCATGTTAGACAGTGCCGGACGGTCAGCGACCGATGTGAACCGGGCGCTAACGCAGAAGCGTGATCCTCGTCATATATCTACATTCCGGTTAGTGCACTCGGCGATTGCGGGCGCAACCTCGGGCCGGGTGAGCTGTTACGAGTAGTGATGAGCCACCGCCACAAGTCCGACGGAGTGCCGTCCTCTGGTCCGGAGACCCGGTCCGGGCTAGTTCGGCGGCTCGCTGCGCGTCAGTCGATAGACGATGAACGCCAGGAAGGACGCGGCAAAGCTGGCCTCCCCGAAGGTGTCCGTCCGCGGCCACGACGCCAAGTGTGTCAATTGCCACGACAGCGTATTCGGGAGCACGAGGGCCACCGCGGCGACGTAGACCCACGCTGCGAACCCGTACAGGGCGATCGCCAGCGAAAGCGTGTTTACGATCCGTCTCAGTGGGGAACTAAGCATCGTCTGTACCAGTGCGTGGTATGGCTCGGAGAAGTTGTACACATGGACATAGCCGGGTCACGTACGGCTGCTACGGTTTCGGTACGTCCGAAGTCTATTAGCCACCGGGAAGGGTACTCGCCGGGCGCGCAGAGGACCGGAGCGAGTAATAGATGGAAAGCCTCTCATGTGCCCAGTCGGGCACATGTCGTGCTGGAAGCGAAATCCTGAAAGCGAGTCCTTTGGCGCCGCGCACAGCGGCCTGTCCAACCGACGGAAAGCTCATGCTGCCTTCACACAACACGGTCACCCCCCCACATACGTTGTCGGCGCCGGACCGGCACGTGAAGTTGTCGATATTGATGCCGGCCTACAACGAGGACGACACGATCCACCAGGCCGTCACGGCCGTGCTGGCGCAGGAGTACCCGTGCCCGGTCGAGCTCGTGCTCGTCGACGATGGCAGCCGCATCCCGGCGTGCCAGTTTCTCGATGGGGTGCGTGACCGGCGCTTGAGCGTCTATCGCCACGAGGCGAACCTCGGTAAGGGCGCCGCGCTCCGCCAGGCCGCCGCCCACGCCACCGGAACGCACATGGTCCCGTTTGACGCCGACATGGAGTACGACCCGGCCGACCTCGTGCCGATGCTGGCCCCGGTCCTGGCCGGGCGGTGCGACGTCGTCTACGGCACTCGGCTGTTCGGCGCCAACACCCGCTTTCAGTCCTATCCCCACGGGCTGGCCAACAAGCTCCTCACGCTCGCGGCGAACGTCACATTCAATGCCTACATCAGTGATCTCCACACCTGCCTGAAGCTGATGCCGCTGGACCTGTTCAGGAGCTTCCCGCTGAAGGAGGTCGGCTTCGGCCTCGACACCGAGATCACGGCGCGCATCCTCAGAACGGGCGCGCGTCCGTTCGAGGTTCCAGTCTCTTATCACAGCCGCTCGAAGGCCCAGGGCAAGAAGATCGCCTGGCGCGACGGCCTCGAGTGCCTGCACATCCTGGCGCGGATCCGGCGGGCCCCGCTGCGTGCCATCACCTCGGAGCCGACCCCGGCCGCGGCGGATGCACCGTCGGCCGAGGTCGAGGTCCCGGCGGATCTGCGCTCCCGGATGACACGCCGGGGCGAGTCGCGGGCGGCCTCGGGCCGCCGGGCCGGCGACCGCCAGGCCGCGCTTCCGTGACGGGACGCCGGGCCGTACTCCAGCTCGGCTGGCGAGGAGCGCTCACCGGCGCCGTCCTGCTGCTGGCGCTTGTGGCGGTGGCCCTCGCCCAGACCGGTGTCGGCCAGGGCGTGACCGGCACGCTCGGCCTGTCCGCCCCGGCGGAGCCCTACACGGAGCTGTACTTCGCCGATCCGACGGCCGTGGCCGCGATCACCGAGGCGCCGCGCCACGGCACCGCCGTTCAGCGTCCCGCCTTCACGATCCGCGACGAGGAGGGGCATTCGCTCACCTACCGGTGGAGCATCAGCGTCGACGGGGTGCGGCAACGCTCTGGAACCCAGGCGCTCGCCACCGGCCAGAAGGACACGATCGCTGCGCCGGTGCGGGTGCGCTGCCGCCGGGCCGGGTCCGCCGACGTGGCGGTGGCACTCCAGCACCCCAGCGAGTCGATCAGCTACCTGGTGAGCTGTCGTGGCTGAGCGCCGGCCGGTAATCGCGCTCGTCACCGACGCCGTCGGGCCGTGGCACCGCGGCGGCAAGGAGCAGCGCTACACCGAGCTGGCGCGGCGGTTGGCCGAGCGCGCCGAGGTGCACGTCTACACCATGAAGTGGTGGCCGGGGGGCGAGGTGCATCACCGCGGCGCCGTCACCTACCACGCCATCTGCCCGCACCGGCCGCTGTACAGCGGCGAGCGCCGGTCGATCCGCCAGGCGCTGCTGTTCGCCGTCTGCTGCCTGCGGCTGCTGTTCGCCACCTTCGACGTCATCGAGGCCGATCACATGCCCTACCTGCAGCTATTTCCCCTCCGCCTGGTCGCCTCGGTGAAGCGCCGTCGGCTGGTCGTCACGTGGCACGAATGCTGGGGGCCGGATTACTGGCGCAGCTACCTCGGCCAACCCGGACGCCTCGGCTGGCTGGTCGAGAGCATCGCGATGCGGCTGCCCGACGCCATCATCGCCGCCTCGCCCCAGACCGCCGAGCGGCTGAGCGAGTTCACCCGCCGGCACGTCCCCGTCGTCGTCGCCCCGAACGGCATCGATCTCGGCGCGGTCGGCGCCGCGGAGGCCGCCGCCGACCCCGCCGACGTCGTGATCGTCGGGCGACTGCTTCCCCATAAGCGGGTCGATCTGCTGCTGGAGGCGCTGGCCATCCTCCACGAGGAAGGCCCGCCCCTCACCGCCCGGATCGTCGGAGCCGGGCCGCAGCTGAACGCGCTGAGCGCACAGGCACGCGCCCTCGGCCTCGCCGACTTCGTCGACTTCCGGCAGGACATCGGCGATCAGCACCAGCTCTACGGCGTGCTGAAGGCGGCACGGGCGGCCGTGTTCCCGTCCGAGCGCGAGGGGTTCGGGATCGCCGTCCTGGAGGCCATCGCCTGCGGGGTGCCGGTGATCACCACCTCGGCCCCGGCCAACTACGCGCAGCACCTGATCGCCGGCTCTCCCGGCGCGGGCGTCGTCTGCGAGCCGAACGCCGCGGCGCTGGCCGACGCGATCGGCTCGGTGCTCGACCGCGCCGGCCCACCGGCGGTGGCGGATGCCGCGTGGCTGCGCCAGTACGACTGGGAGGGGATCGCCGACAGCGTGGCCGCCGCGCTCAGCTGAGCGACGGCCTGAAGGTGACGTTTCCGCCGCATAGCGGAGGTTTCGTTACACCCATCTTTCTCTTTCCAGAGCGTCAGCCGAGGGTGACGGCGTCGTGGGCCGTCAGCCGCTGAAGCCGTGGCGCCCGTTTCCGAGCTGGCGGCGCGCCAGCACGCGGTCGACGAGGCCGTAGGCGACGGCCTCCTCGCCGGTGAAGAAGCGGTCACGCTCCATGTCGGCGTGAACGCGCTCGACCGACTGGCTCGTGTGTGTGGCGTACAGCTCGTCGACCCGGGCGCGCAGCGCCAGCACCTCCTTGGCGTGGATCTCGATGTCCGTCGACTGGCCCTGGAAGCCGCCCGAGGGCTGGTGGATCAGGATCCGGCTGTTCGGCAGCGTCATCCGCTTGCCGGCGGCGCCTCCGGCCAGCAGCAGCGAGCCCATCGACATGGCGATCCCGTAGCAGATGGTCTGCACGTCGGGCTTGATGAACTGCATCGTGTCGTAGATGGCCAGCCCGGCGTAGATCGAACCGCCGGGAGAATTGATGTACAGGTGGATGTCCTTGTCGGGGTCGTCGGACTCCAGGTGGACGAGCTGGGCGACGATCAGGTTGGCGATGTCCTCGGTGACCTCGCCGCCGAGGAACACGACGCGGTCGTTCAGCAGGCGCGAGTAGATGTCGAACGAGCGCTCGCCGCGCGCGGTCTGCTCGACCACCATTGGGATCAGGGGCATGTGGGACCCTCCTGGGGGTTTGCTAACGTGCAACCGGACAGTTGCTCCACGGACCCTAGCAAACGCGCAACCCTGTGGTTGCACATAGCTCGACACCGGAGGTTCCGATGACCGATCGCATCGAACGAGAGCTTCAGCTCGACGCCCCGACCGAGGCCGTCTGGGAGGCGATGCTCAGCGATGGCTGGCTCGCCGATGAGGTGCGGCTCGAGCTGCACCCCGGCGGCGACGCCAGCTTCCGCTCCGCCGACGGCGAGCGCCACGGTTGGATCGAGGACGTCAGCGCGCCGAACGAGTCCAGCTCCGGGCGGCTCGCGTTCTGGTGGGCGGCCGACGACGAGCCGGCGAGCCGCGTTGAGCTGACGATCGACGCCGGGTCCGACGGCTCGACCTGGGTCCGCGTCGTCGAGACGCGGCCGCTGGAGCAGCTCGACCTGATCGGCCTGCCGCTGCGCGGCACCGGCGGCCAGACGTCCTACGGCCCGGCCCTGGTCGCCGCGTGACTCAGATCGACGCAGCCGGCGCGGTGTTCAGCGCACTCGCCGACCCCACCCGGCGAACGCTGCTGCAGACGATCGCCGGCCATCCCGCGGCCACCGCGACCGAGCTGGCGGCCACGCTTCCCATCACTCGCCAGGCCGTGATCAAGCACCTGGCCGCCCTGTCGGACGCCGGTCTGCTCGATCGCGAGCGCGAGGGACGAGAGGTCCGCTACAGCGTCACCCCGGCGCCACTGTCCGACGCCGTGTCCTGGATGGCTGCCGTCGGCGGAGAATGGGATGACCGGCTCGGCGCGCTGAAGCGCCAGTTTGACGAGCCGCGCTAGCGAGGGTTGATGCCGAGGTACGGCACGGCCCAGCCGACGATCTTCTGGAATGCCGGGGCGGCGACAGAGCCGCCGTAGATCGAGCCCTGCGGCTCGTCGACGACGACGAGCCCGAGCAGCTGCGGATGGTTGGCCGGCACCATCCCGACAAACGAGGCGACGTACTCGGTGTTGGAGTACTTGCCGCCGATCGCGATGTTCGCGGTGCCCGTCTTGCCGGCCATGTTGTAACCGGGGATCGCGGCGCCGGAGGCGGTACCGCCGTCGGCGTAGACGCCTTGCAACATCGTGCGCAGCTCGCCGGCGACGCCCGCCGAGATGATGCGGTGGCCGGGTGAGGTCTTCACCGCTTTGCCACCGATCGACTGGACGACGTGCAGCGGACGGAGAATCCCGCCGTCGGCGATCGCCGTGTAGGCGGTGGCCATCTGCATCGGCGTGACCGATTCCCCCTGGCCGAACGGGAGGTTCAGCATCGACGTGCCCGAGTACTTCGACGGCGACAGGATGTAGCCGTTGTCCTCGCCGGGCAGATCGACGCCCGTCGGCGCTCCGAAGCCGAACTGGTGCACCCAGTGGTTGAAGCGCGTGGGACCGAGATCGTGCCCGATCAGGTCGGCGCCGATGTTGCTGGAGACCTTCAGGATGTCGGCCGTCGTCAGGTTCTCGTAACCATGGGACTCGGCGTCGGTGATCGTGCTGCCATAGGCCTGCAGGTCGGGCGGCACGTCGAACACGGTGCTCGGGGTGATCAGCCCGTCCTGGAGCGCGCCGGCCACCGTCACCGCCTTGAAGGTGGAGCCGGGCTCGTAGGTGAACGAGACGGCGTGGTCCTGGATCGCGTTGTTCACCGCTGCGCTGCTCGGGCCGGCGTACGGGTCGTTGGCGTTCACCCGCGGCCAGTTGGCGAGGGCCAGGATCGCGCCCGTCTGGGGATCGACGACGATCGCTGTAGCCAGCTTCGGCGAGTATTGGGCTCCGATGCCGGCCAGCACCTGCTCGACTTCGTCCTGCAGCGGCGCGTTCAGCGTCAGCCCGATCGCCTTGCCCGCACGAGTCGCGCGGAGATTCTGGACGTCGATCGCCTGGCCCTTGGCGTCGTCGATGACCTTGCGGGCACCGTTGCGGCCCTGGAGTTGGCTGTTGTACTGGTACTCGATCCCGGTGGTGCCCTGCCCGTCCCAGCCGGCCGTCCAGCCCAGCACCTGAGACGCCGTCCACGAGCGCGGATAGACCCGCTTGTCATCAGGCGTCAGGGACAGCGGGTCGGCGATCGCGCTCTGCGCCCGCCTGGCCGTGGCCACCGGCACGCGCTTGGCCAGCACGGCATAGCCCGTGCGGCGGGTCAGCTCGGCGTCCAGCGTCAGCACCGGCACCCCGATGATCGGCGACAGCGTTCGGGCGTCCTTCATCGGCGACGTCGTCAGGTTCGGATCGGCGATCACGTCGTCGGCCGCTTCGCTGAGCGCCAGCACGTTGCCGCTGGCGTCGGTGATCAGGCCGCGCTCGGCGGGCAGCGGGACCGTCGTCACCTGCTGGATGTCCGCGAGATGCTGGAGCGCCCCGGCGCGCACCGAGCCGAGGTAGGCGGCGCGGGCCAGCGCCACCACCAGCAGCACCAGAAAGGCAAGGAACAGCAGCCCGATGCGGCGGTCGGTGGCGGCAGCGGTCACGGCGTGTAGCTGGCCTGCGGGCTCGCGGAGTAGCTGCCCGTGTCGGCGTTCGTGGCGATCCCGCCGGCGGTCGCCGATGCCGCGACGAACGTCGAGGCAGCGGGGGCATGGATGTTGGTGAGCGCCTGCTGCAGACGGCCCGCGGCGGGGACGAACGCGATCTGCGTCGGACCGGGCATCACCATCCCCTGGTGCGCGGCAAGCTTCTCGATCCGCTGGTCGTCGGACAGCGCGGCGACGCTCGCGCGGAGCATCTCGTTCTTGCTCTGCAGGGTCGCGGTCTGGCTGATCGAGCGCCCGATGCTGGCGCCCAGCTTCAGCATCTCGACCTGCATCGCGACGATCCCCACGAGCATCACCCCGAGTACGGCGATCCACGTGCGCCCGCGGACGATGCGGTCGAGCAGCGAGTGGTCGGGTAGGGCGCGCACGTAGGCGACGACGCGTTGAATGAGCGGTGTGCCGGAGCGGGCCCACCGCCGCCGGGGCCGATATTGGACCCGGGGAGCCCACTCGATCGCCGGGGCGCCGGCTCCGGCCATCGCCGGGCGCCCCATGCCCCGACCGCCGACCGGTCCCGAGACGCGACGCGGCATCGACGCGGCGCTCGGTCGCGCGACGCGGCGTCGGTGGTCCGACGCCGCGGTCCGGTGGTCCGACGCCGCGGTCCGGGCGGGGCCGGCGGCGCGCGTGCTCGCCGTGCCGCGGGCGCTCGCCGGGGCCCGCGTGGTGCCTGCCTGGCGCTTCGGGGGTACGGGAGCCGTCCGTGCTCGCTTGACCGCGTCGCGGCCGGCAGCCGTCGTCGCTGCGGGTGCCATCAGCTGACCTCCAGCTTTCGTGCGGCGCGCAGATGCGCCGACTTTGATCTCGGGTTGGCCGCTACCTCGCCGGGTGTCGGCGCGAGCGCTCGTCGACTGAGAAGCGCCGCCTCGGGCTCGTGCCCGCAGACGCAGATCGGAATCTCCGGCGGGCAGACGCAGCCTCGCGCCAGCTCGGCCAGGAACCGCTTGACCCGCCGGTCCTCCAGCGAGTGGAATGAGATCGCGGCGAGCCGGCCGCCGGTGACCAGCAGCTCCCACGCCTCGGGCAGGGCGTGATCGAGCTGGGCGAGCTCGTCATTGACGGCGATCCGCAGTGCCTGGAAGGTCCGCCGCGCCGGGTGACCGCCGGCGAACTGAGCCGGAACCGGGATCGCCGACTTGATCGCCTCGACGAGCTCCTGGGTCGTTTCGAACGGATGGCGGCGGCGGTGCCGGCCGATCGCCGCCGCGATCTGCCCGGCGTAGCGCTCCTCGCCGTACTCGCGCAGCAGCCGCGCGATCTGGCGCTCATCCCACGTGTTCACGAGCTCGGCGGCGGTGAACGACTGCGTTGGGTCCATCCGCATGTCGAGCGGCGCGTCGTAGGCGTAGGAGAAGCCGCGCGTGCAGGTGTCGACCTGCATCGAGGACATCCCCAGGTCCATGTAGACGATGTCGACGCGCGCGCGCTCGTCGAGCAGCTCCCGCAGCCCGCCGGCGAAGTCGGCGCGGATGAAGCGCGTGTGGCACGGCAGCTCCACCGCCAGCTCGGCGAACCGCTCTTCGGCGATCGGGTCGCGGTCGATGGCGATCAGCGTGCCGGCCGGGCCGATCCGGTCGGCGATGAGCCGGGCGTGGCCGCCGCCGCCGAAGGTGCAGTCCACCGCCGTCTCGCCGGGGCGCGGATCGACGAGGTCGATCAGCTCGCCGGCGAGCACCGGGATGTGGGTGGGGATCATGTCAAGCAGTGTGGCCAAAGCGTGGGGTCGGGTCGGAGACACGGGCGGCCATCTCACGCGCTCTGGCCGAGGCTGGCGGTCAGATCGGGGATCTGGGCGAGGAAGCCCTCCTGATAGCTGTCGAAGCGGGCGCGGTCCCAGACCTCGACGCAGCGCCCCGAGCCGGTGACGATCACGTCCTTCTCCAGGCTTCCGTAGCGCATGAGGTTGCTCGGGATCATCACGCGGTTGGCGGAGTCGAGCTCAGCCTCGGCCGAGCTGTTGAAGAAGAATCGCTCCAGCGCGCGTGCCGTCGGCGACGCCGGGTTGAGGGTCGACAGCGTCCGGTCCACGTAGCGCTCGTAGTCCTCCGGGAGCCAGATCGCGACGCACCGGGGCGAGTCGGCGTCGAGCTCCGGCGAGGCGGCCAGGACGATCGGCTTCCCGGCCAGCGCCTCGCGAAATTTCGCCGGCACCGTGAGCCGGTGCTTCCCGTCGAGGGAGTGTTCGAACGTTCCGCGGAAGGTCAAGGGAGCTCATGCGCCTGAAGAAGAAATTCGGACCCGGGAGGCTGGGTGGGAGGAGCCCTGCCTCCCGGGTCCTGCATGCGATCGCCACATTAACCCACTTTCCCCCACAATGCAACCCATATCCCACCGGATTTCCCACCGAGCGACCCGTCGGCCTCAAAGCAGCGGTGAACCGCGTGTTTTCCAGGTCAAACGTGGGGTGCGAAAGTCCTGCTCGGGCGCCGTGCGGGGCGCAAGGCTGCGTGCAGTACGCCGTTCTGCCGGGGGAACGTGCAAGATCGAGGCGGTTCCGTCCGGGGTCTGTGCAGGGTCTCCCCAGGGCACACCGCGTTCCGGCTTCAGTTGTCGGGGGGCGGTCGAGGGCCACTCGAGGTGTGCCCTGGGGAGACCCTCACTTCCAGCTGGTGGCGGGATGGGCGGTGGTGGCGCTTCGCTCTGGGGCGTTAGGCGGCCGGTAGGTCGACCACGACGGTGGCGCCCTGGTCGGTGGGCTTGGCGTGGAGGTGGCCGTGGTGGTCGGTGACGATGCGGTCGATGATGGTGAGGCCGTGGCCGTGGTGGCGGTCGCGGCCGTGGGGGCGTCGGCGCAGCAGCCGGGCGAGGTCGGCGGGGAGCCCTGGACCGTGGTCGCGGACCTCGATCGTGACCCGGGCGCTGTGAGCGCTCGCGGTCACGGTGATCGGGCCTGCGCCGTGCTCGATTGCGTTGGCGATGAGATTGCCGAGCACCTGGCCGAGGCGCAGGCGATCACCGTGGACGCTGGCGGGCGGGCCGATCCAGCGCAGGCACAGCTCGGC